>NZ_JBMDKF010000007.1:0-268819 GCF_057809575.1 Azospirillum sp. FG154
AGGCCACGGTGAAGACGACCGTGACCGGCGTTGAAATGTTCCGCAAGCTGCTCGAGTCGGGCCAGGCTGGCGACAACATCGGCGCGCTGCTGCGCGGCACGAAGCGCGAAGACGTCGAGCGCGGCCAGGTTCTGGCCAAGCCGGGTTCGATCACCCCGCACACCAAGTTCAAGGCCGAAGCCTACATCCTGACGAAGGAAGAGGGCGGTCGCCACACGCCGTTCTTCACCAACTACCGTCCGCAGTTCTATTTCCGCACGACCGACGTGACGGGCATGGTCTCGCTGCCGGAAGGCGTGGAGATGGTGATGCCGGGCGACAACATCGCCATGGACGTCGAACTGATCGCCCCGATCGCCATGGACGAAGGTCTGCGCTTCGCCATCCGTGAGGGTGGCCGCACCGTCGGCGCCGGCGTCGTCGCCTCGATCAGCAAGTAAGTTCGTTTGGGTTGCGACGGGCGGAGCCGGGTGATCGGCTCCGCTTCGTTCGCTGGTTCTAGCTATTGGGCGCAAGCTCTGACCGCCGCCGCCACGTGCCGATCAGGCATTCTCCTTCAATGGGAGAATCAGGATTGACACGGGGGCGGCGTCGTCATAGAGATTACGCCCTCTGGATTTTGGGTTGGTGGTAGGCAGGTTCGGCCTAGACGCAGCCCGATAACGAACGGCAAACGGCGCCCCGCCAATTCTTGGCTTCACGGCGCTCAGAGCTGACCGGAACATCCCTTCCGCGCGTCCGCGCGGGGGATGTTCTTTTCGTATCGGCCCGTCATAAACGGTCAGAGTGTCGCCCGCCGCCCGCTTTCACGGAACGGCGCGCGGCTCATTGCCGTCAATCGGTCCGAGAAGGTTTGTGGGGGTTCCGGTGACGCGTCCGCGTCATCGCTACGAGGTGCAAGGGACGTTTGGACATGGACAGCCAGAACATCCGCATCCGCCTGAAGGCGTTCGATCATCGCGTGCTCGACCAGTCGACCAGCGAGATCGTCAACACCGCCAAGCGGACCGGCGCGCGCGTGCGGGGGCCGATTCCCCTGCCGACGCAGATCGAAAAGTTTACGGTGAACCGTTCGCCGCACATCGACAAGAAGTCGCGCGAGCAGTTCGAGATCCGCACCCACAAGCGTTTGCTCGACATCGTCGATCCGACGCCGCAGACGGTGGACGCGCTCATGAAGCTCGACCTCGCCGCTGGCGTGGATGTCGAGATCAAGCTCTGATTTTGGTTTGGTGAGGGACCTCTCCGCTCAACGGATGTCCCTGGTCAGGAGATAAAGAACAATGCGATCCGGTTTGATCGCGCAGAAGCTGGGAATGACCCGCGTCTTCACCGACGACGGTCAACACATCCCGGTGACTGTGCTGAAAGTCGACAGCTGCCAGGTCGTCGCCGTTCGCACCGAAGAGACGGACGGCTACACCGCCGTTCAGCTCGGCGCGGGCGCCATCAAGGTGAAGAACGTCACGAAGCCTGAGCGTGGGCATTTCGCCAAGGCGCGCGTGGAACCCAAGCGCAAGCTGGTCGAGTTCCGCGTTGACGCCGATGCCCTGATCGAAGTCGGCGCCGAGATTTCGGCCGCCCATTTCGTCGCCGGGCAATTCGTGGACGTCACCGGCACCTCCATCGGCAAGGGCTTCGCCGGTGCGATGAAGCGGTGGAACTTCGGTGGTCTGCGCGCCACGCACGGCGTGTCGGTGTCGCACCGCTCGCACGGTTCGACGGGCAACCGTCAGGATCCCGGCAAGGTCTTCAAGAACAAGAAGATGGCCGGCCATCTCGGCGACGAGAAGGTCACGGTCCTGAACCTCCAGGTCGTGTCGGTTGACGAGGCCCGTGGTCTGATCCTGCTGAAGGGCGCCGTCCCCGGCGCCGAAGGCGGTTGGCTGCGCATCCGCGACGCCGTGAAGAAGAAGGCCCCGGAAGGCCTGCCCTTCCCGGCGGCCATCAAGGCTGCGCCGACGGCGGTTGACGCCCCGGCCGAGTCGCAGGAGTGAGCGCCATGAAGGCCACGATCAAGAATCTGAACAACGAAGCCGTTGGCGAGATCGAGCTGTCGGAGGCCGTGTTCGGCCTGCCGCACCGCACCGATCTGCTGGCTCGCATGGTCAACTGGCAGTTGGCCAAGCGCCGCTCCGGCAACCATAAGACCAAGGGCATCAGCGAGATTCGCGGAACGACCAAGAAGCCCTATGGGCAGAAGGGCACCGGTCGCGCTCGTCAGGGTTCCATCCGCTCGCCGCAGTTCCGTGGCGGCGCGACCATCTTCGGCCCGGTCGTTCGTTCGCACGAGCATGACCTGACCAAGAAGGTCCGCAAGCTGGCCCTGAAGACCGCCCTGTCGGCAAAGGTCGCCGAAGGCAAGCTGATCGTTCTCGACAGCGCCGCCGCCGACAGCCACAAGACCAAGGAGCTGGCGGTTCGCCTGGCCACCCTGGGTCTGACGTCGGCGTTGATCATCGATGGCTCGAACCTGGACGAGAATTTCGCCAAGGCCTCGCGCAACATCCCGCTGATCGACGTGCTGCCCGAGCAGGGCGCCAACGTCTACGACATTCTCCGCCGCGACACGCTGGTCCTGACCCGCAACGCGGTTGAGCAACTGGAGGCTCGCCTGAAATGAGCAAGCAGTCGAAACCTTCGGTGACTCAGGAGCGGATGTACGACCTGATCCTCGCTCCCGTCATCACCGAGAAGTCGACGATGGTGTCGGAGCACAACCAGGTTGTCTTCCGTGTGCCCCTCACGGCGTCGAAGCCGGAGATCAAGGCCGCCGTTGAAGGTCTCTTCAACGTCAAGGTGACTGCCGTCAACACCCTGATTTCCAAGGGCAAGACCAAGCGGTTCCGCGGCGTCATGGGCCGTCGTTCGGACTTCAAGAAGGCCGTCGTTACCCTCGCCGAGGGTAATAAGATCGACGTGACCACGGGCATCTGAGCGGGAGTGTGATCCGATGGCTCTGAAGCAATACCGCCCAATCACTCCGTCGCTCCGCCAGCTGGTCATCGTTGACCGCTCGGAGCTGTGGAAGGGCAAGCCGGTCAAGGCTCTCACCGAGGGTCTGACCAAGTCCGGCGGCCGCAACAACACCGGGCGCATCACCGCGCGCCGGATTGGTGGCGGTCACAAGCGCGTCTACCGTCTGGTGGACTTCAAGCGCCGCAAGTTCGACGTCCCGGCCGTGGTTGAACGGCTGGAATATGACCCGAACCGCACGGCCTTCATCGCGCTCATCAAGTACCAGGACGGGACCTTGTCCTACATCCTGGCGCCGCAGCGTTTGAAGGTTGGCGACACGGTCATCTCGGGCGAGAAGGTCGATGTGAAGCCCGGCAACGCGATGCCGCTGCGCAGCATCCCGGTCGGCTCGATCGTGCACAACGTCGAGCTCAAGGCGGGCAAGGGTGGTCAGGTCGCGCGTTCGGCGGGCACCTACCTCCAGCTCGTTGGCCGCGACGGCGGTTACGCCCAGCTCAAGCTCCCCTCGGGCGAGCTGCGTGTGGTGCGTGGCGAGTGCATGGCGACTCTGGGCGCGGTGTCGAACCCCGACCAGATGAACACCAACCTCGGCAAGGCTGGCCGCAAGCGTTGGCTGGGCGTTCGTCCGTCGGTGCGTGGCGTCGCCATGAACCCGATCGACCACCCGCACGGTGGTGGTGAAGGTCGCACGTCGGGTGGCCGTCATCCGGTCACGCCGTGGGGCAAGCCGACCAAGGGCAAGAAGACGCGTCACAACAAAAAGACGGATGGCCTGATCCTGCGCCGCCGTCATTCGAAGTAAGGAGGTCGAACGATGGCACGCTCCGTTTGGAAAGGCCCGTTCGTCGACGGCTATCTGCTCAAGAAGGCGGACAAGAGCCGGGCTTCGGGTCGCAACGAGATCATCAAGATCTGGTCGCGTCGCTCGACCATCCTGCCGCAGTTCGTGGGTTTGACGTTCGGCGTCTACAACGGCCACAAGTTCCTGCCGGTCATTATCACCGAACACATGATCGGTCATAAGTTCGGCGAGTTCGCTCCGACGCGGACCTTCTACGGTCATGCGGCGGACAAGAAGGCGAAGAGGAAGTAAGCCATGGGCAAGTCTGCCAACCCCAGCCGGGTCGCGGAGAACGAGGCCCTGGCCCGCAATCCGATGATCCGCACCAGCCCGCGCAAGCTCAACCTCGTCGCCCAGCTGATCCGCAACATGGATGCCAGCCGCGCCGTCGCCGAGTTGACCTTCTCCAAGCGCCGCATCGCGGTCGAGGTGAAGAAGGTGCTTCAGGCGGCGATCGCGAACGCCGAGAACAATCATCAGCTCGACGTCGACCGTCTGTACGTGTCGTCGGCGACGGTTGGTCGCGCTCTGGTGATGAAGCGCTTCCATGCCCGTGCCCGCGGTCGCGGCGCCCGGGTTGAAAAGCTGTTCAGCAACCTGACGATCATCGTTCGCGAACGCGACGCTGCCGTTGCCGAAGGGGCCGAATAAGATGGGTCAGAAAATCAACCCGATTGGGCTGCGTCTCGGCATCAATCGGACCTGGGACAGCCGCTGGTTCGCCAAGCGCGACTACGCCAACCTGCTGCACCAAGATCTGAAGCTGCGCGGTTATCTTCAGGGCCGCCTGCAACAGGCTGGCGTCTCGCGCGTCGTGATCGAGCGTCCGGCCAAGAAGGCCCGCATCACCATTCACTCGGCCCGTCCGGGCGTGGTGATCGGCAAGAAGGGCGCGGACATCGAGAAGCTGCGTCTTGAACTGTCGAAGATGACCGGCAGCGAGGTGAGCCTGAACATCGTCGAAATCCGCAAGCCGGAAATCGACGCTCGCCTCATCGCCGAGAACATCGCCAGCCAGCTTGAGCGCCGTGTGGCCTTCCGTCGCGCCATGAAGCGCGCCGTGCAGTCCGCCATGCGTCTCGGCGCCCAGGGCATCCGGATCAACTGCTCCGGTCGTCTGGGCGGGGCGGAAATCGCCCGCATGGAATGGTATCGCGAAGGCCGCGTGCCGTTGCACACCCTGCGCGCCGACATCGATTACGGTATCGGCACCGCCAAGACCACCTACGGCACCTGCGGTGTCAAGGTGTGGGTGTTCAAGGGCGAGGTCATGGCTCACGACCCGATGGCGCAGGACAAGCGCATGGGCAATGAGCTGGTGCCCACCGATGGCGAGCCGCGCCGTGATCGTCATGATCGCCGCGACCGTCGTGAGCGCTCCGAGCGCTCCGAACGCGAGTAAAGGGGCCGAGCGATGCTTTCTCCCAAGCGCACGAAATACCGCAAGGCCCACAAGGGCCGCATCCACGGCAACGCCAAGGGCGGCACCGATCTGAACTTCGGTTCGTTCGGTTTGAAGGCCCTGGAGCCGGAGCGCATCACGGCGCGGCAGATCGAAGCGGCTCGCCGCGCGATCACCCGCGCGATGAAGCGCCAAGGCCGTGTCTGGATCCGCATTTTCCCGGATCTCCCGGTGTCGACGAAGCCCGCCGAAGTCCGCATGGGTTCCGGCAAGGGTACGCCGGAATACTGGGCGGCGCGGGTTAAGCCGGGTCGCATTCTGTTTGAGCTGGACGGCGTGCCCGCAGATGTGGCAAAAACCGCCTTCGCTTTGGCCGCTGCGAAGCTGCCGATCAAGGTTAAGCTTGTGACCCGCCTCGGCGGTGTCGAGGAGGGCGCGGCATGAAGGCCGTAGACATTCGGACCAAGAGCGCGGATGAGCTGAACGATCAGCTCCTCCAGCTCAAGAAGGAACAGTTCAACCTGCGCTTCCAGAAGGCTTCCGGCCAACTGGAGAACACGGCGCGGGTGAGCGTGGTGCGTCGCGACATCGCCCGCATCAAGACCATCATCGGCGAGCGTGCCCGCTCCGCCGAAGCCGGCAAGTAAGGGGATAATCCATGCCTCGCCGCGTTATGCAGGGCACGGTGGTCAGCGACAAGGGCGACAAGACCGTTACGGTTCTCGTCGAACGCCGCGTTATGCACCCCGTGTACAAGAAGTTCATTCGTCAGTCGAAGAAGTACGCCGCCCACGACGAGGGCAACCTCTTCAAGGTCGGCGATGCGGTCTCGATCATCGAATGCCGTCCGATCTCCAAGCGCAAGCGTTGGACGGTCGTGACTGAGGCGGTCGCCGACAACGGCGCCGCGTGACAACCGAAAGGTCGTAAACCATGATCCAGATGCAAACCAACCTGGAAGTCGCCGACAACAGCGGGGCGCGCCGGGTGCAGTGCATCAAAGTGCTTGGCGGGTCCAAGCGGAAGGTGGCCACGGTCGGCGACGTCATCGTCGTGTCGGTCAAGGAAGCCATTCCGAAGGGACGCGTCAAGAAGGGCGACGTGCATCGTGCCGTCATCGTCCGCACCGCGAAGGAACTGCGTCGGGAGGACGGATCGGCGATCCGTTTCGACCGGAACGCTGCCGTGCTCATCAACAAGCAAGGCGAGCCGATCGGCACCCGTATTTTCGGGCCGGTCACTCGTGAGCTGCGCGGCAAGAAGTTCATGAAGATCATCTCGCTGGCGCCGGAGGTGCTGTGATGGCCGCGAAGATCAAGACCAAGGACAAGGTCGTCGTTCTGACCGGTCGTGACAAGGGCAAGACCGGCGAAGTCATCAAGGTCCTCCCCAAGGAGGGCCGCGTCGTCGTGCAGGGCGTGAATCTGGTGAAGAAGCACCAGCGCGCCAGCGCGAAGTCGCAGGGTGGCATTGTCGAGTTCGAAGCGCCGATCCAGGCATCGAACCTCGCTCACATCGATCCGAAAGACGGGAAGCCGACTCGCGTTGGCTTCAAGGTTCTTGAGGATGGCCGCAAGGTGCGTGTCGCCAAGCGGTCCGGCGAAGTCATTGACCTGTGAGGGCCCGGGCATGACCGCACGTCTCAAAGACGTTTACGACTCCAAGATCCGCGCTTCGCTGAAGTCCGAGTTCAATTACTCGAACGATTTTGAAGTTCCGCGCATCGAGAAGATCGTCATCAACATGGGTGTCGGCGAAGCTGTCGCCGATTCCAAGAAGATCCAGTTGGCCGTCGCCGAACTGACCGCCATCTCCGGCCAAAAGCCGGTTGTGACCAGGTCGTCCAAGTCGATCGCGCAGTTCAAGCTGCGTGAAGGCATGGCGATCGGCTGCAAGGTCACGCTCCGCCGGGATCGTATGTACGAGTTCCTGGACCGCCTGGTGACGATCGCCTTGCCGCGCGTCCGCGATTTTCGCGGCGTCTCGGGCAAGAGCTTCGATGGTCGTGGCAACTACGCCATGGGCGTCAAAGAGCAGATCATTTTCCCGGAAATCGATTACGACAAGATCGATCAAATCCGTGGAATGGACATCATCATCGTCACCTCGGCGAAAACCGATAAGGAAGCCAAGGCTCTCCTTAAAGGTTTCGACATGCCGTTCGTGAGCTGAGGCTGGAGCACGACCATGGCTAAGACCAGTTCCATCGAAAAGAACAAGCGTCGCGCCCAGCTGGCCAAGCAGTACGCGCCCAAGCGCGCCAAGCTGAAGGCCATCGCCAGCGACCGTTCGCTCCCTCCCGAAGAGCAGTTCGCCGCCCGCCTCAAGCTGGCCGAACTGCCGCGCAATTCTTCCAAGACGCGCGTGCGCAACCGTTGTGAACTGACCGGGCGTCCCCGGGCGTTCTATCGGAAGTTCAAGCTGTGTCGTGTCATGCTTCGCGAACTGGCCTCGACGGGCCAGATTCCGGGCATGACGAAGTCGAGCTGGTAAGGGGGGCCGACGATGTCTTTGAGCGATCCGCTCGGCGATATGCTGACCCGCATCCGCAACGGTCAGCACGCCCGCATGTCCGTTGTGGTTAGCCCGGCGTCAAAGCTGCGCACCAACGTTTTGGAAGTCCTGAAGCGCGAAGGGTTCATTCGCGGGTTCTCGGAAGAGACCCTGCGTCCCGGCGTGAAGAACCTGAAGATCGAGCTGAAGTATCACGAAGGCGAACCTGTCATTAAGCAGATCGCCCGCGTGTCGAAGCCCGGCCGTCGCGTGTATTCCAAGATCTCCGATCTGCCCCGCGTGTTCAACGGGTTGGGTCTGTCGATCCTGTCGACTCCGCGTGGCGTCATGTCGGACAACGAGGCCCGCGCCGCCAATGTTGGCGGCGAAGTCCTCTGCCGCGTATTCTAAGGGGGATTCGCGATGTCGCGCATTGGCAAGCATCCTGTGCCGGTCCCCGCTGGCGTTGACGTGAACGTCAACGGTCAGTTGGTGACGGCCAAGGGCAAGCTGGGTTCGCTCAGCCTGACCCTGATCGACGACATTACGGCCACGCTGGAAGACGGCAAGGTCGTGGTGAAGCCGGCAAACGACAGCAAGCGCGCCCGCACCATGTGGGCCACCTCGCGCACGCTGATCAACAACATGGTCACGGGCGTGAGCGCAGGCTTCACGATCAACCTCGAGATCAACGGCGTCGGTTATCGCGCGGCCGTGCAGGGCAAAGAGCTGGTCATGCAGCTCGGCTTCTCGCACGACGTGAAGTACCCGATCCCGGAAGGCATCGCCATCAAGTGCGACAAGCCGACCGCGATCTCGGTGTCGGGTTACGACAAGCACAAGGTTGGTCAGGTGGCCGCGGAAATCCGTGGTTGGAAGAAGCCCGAGCCTTACAAGGGCAAGGGCATCAAGTACGACACCGAGACCGTCCTGCGCAAGGAAGGTAAGAAGAAGTAACCGCCATGCTGAAGCCAAAGCAACTCAACGAGCGTCGCAAGCAGCGCGTTCGCGCGCAGATTGCCAAGAAGGCCGGCGGGCGTGTTCGCCTCTCCGTCTTCCGGTCAAATCTGCACATCTACGCCCAGATCATCGACGACGCCAACGGCAAGACCCTTGCCTCGGCCTCGTCGGTCGAAAAGGAGCTGCGCGAGCAGCTCAAGCACGGCGGCAACGTCGAAGCGGCCAAGCGCATCGGCGTCCTGATCGCCGAACGCGCCAAGGCGGCTGGCGTCTCCGAGGTCGTGTTCGATCGCGGCGGCTATCTTTACCATGGCCGGGTCAAGGCCCTGGCCGACGCCGCCCGCGAGGGCGGGCTGTCGTTCTAAGGAGGCCCGGAAATGGCACGTGAACAAGGCGGTCGGGACAACCGTGATCGGCAGCCCCGCGACCGCGAAGAAAGCGAGCTGATTGAAAAGCTCGTTGGCATCAACCGCGTCGCCAAGGTGGTGAAGGGTGGCCGTCGCTTCGGCTTCGCCGCTCTGGTCGTGGTTGGCGACGGCAAGGGCCGCGTCGGCGTTGGATCGGGCAAGGCCCGTGAAGTCCCGGAAGCGATCCGCAAGGCGACCGACCAGGCGAAGCGCGGCATGATCCGCGTTCCGCTGCGCGAAGGCCGCACGCTGCATCATGACTCGAACGGCCACTTCGGGGCCGGCAAGGTCGTGCTGCGCGCCGCCCCGGCGGGCACCGGCATCATCGCCGGTGGTCCGATGCGCGCGATCTTCGAGGCTCTCGGCGTCCAGGACGTCGTGACCAAGTCGATCGGCACGTCGAACCCGCACAACATGATCAAGGCGACCTTCGACGCTCTTGCTCAAGTCACCAGCCCGCGCTCCGTCGCGGCGCGCCGTGGCCGTCGCGTCAGCGACATCCTCGGCCGTCGTGAGGCTGGCGCTGGTCAGGAGGCCTGACCATGACCGAGAAGAAGACCGTCGTCGTCACCCAGACCGGCAGCCCGATCGGGCGTAAGCACGATCAGCGCGAAACGCTGGTCGGCCTGGGTCTCAACAAGCTGAACCGGACCCGCGAGCTGGAGGACACTCCGGCCGTGCGGGGCATGATCGCCAAGGTCGCGCACTTGGTCCGCGTCGAGAACGAGGGCTGATGTCATGACGAAGCTCAACGACCTGCGTGACAACGCCGGTGCCCGCAAGGCGCGCATGCGCGTCGGTCGCGGCATTGGTTCGGGCAAGGGCAAGACCGCTGGCCGTGGCGTGAAGGGGCAAACCTCGCGCACCGGCGTGGCGATCAACGGCTTTGAAGGCGGGCAGATGCCTCTGCACCGTCGTCTGCCGAAGCGCGGCTTCCGGAACATCTTCGCCAAGGAATATTCGGTGGTCAATCTGGGGCACATCCAGAAGGCCATTGACTCCGGCAAGCTCAACGCCGGTGAGACCATCGACGCCGCCGCCCTTCAGGCGGCTGGCGTGACGGGTCGGGTGAAGAAGGACGGCATCCGTCTGCTGGGCAAGGGCGAGCTGACCGTGAAGGTGTCCTTCACGGTGGCGGGCGCGTCCAAGTCGGCCATCGAAGCGGTCGAGAAGGCGGGGGGCAGCGTCACGCTGACCGAAGCCGCCGACGAAGCCGCCGAGTGAAAGTGACCAGACGGCGCTGTGCTTGCACGGCGCCGTTTTCGGCACTACAAGAAGCGTAGTCGCTATGGGGCGGCCTGCACCACGCAGGACCGCCCCATTCGCGCTTATAGGCTCGCACTTACGGGACAGGGATCGGACCATGGCATCAGCGGCCGAGCAGCTTGCCGCCAACATCAATTTCGGGGCGTTTTCCAAGGCGACCGAGCTGAAACAGCGGATTTGGTTCACCTTGGCGGCTCTGATCGTCTATCGGTTGGGCACCTACATCCCGATTCCCGGGATTGATCCGCACATCCTGCAAGATGTGTTCAAGCAGCAGGGCAGCGGCATCCTCGGCATGTTCGACATGCTGGCCGGCGGCGCCCTGCACCGCATGACCATCTTCGCCCTGAACATCATGCCGTACATCTCGGCGTCGATCATCGTGCAGCTCTTGAGCGCCGTGTCGCCGCAGATGGAAGCGATGAAGAAGGAAGGCGAGGCGGGGCGGAAGAAGCTCAACCAATACACCCGATTCGGCACGGTGGCGCTCGCCACGGTTCAGGCTTACGGCCTGGCCGTCGGTCTTGAGGCGATGCGTGGGTCGTCGGGCGCGGCGGTCATCGACCCCGGCCTGTTCTTCCGCATCGCCACCGTCATCACGCTGGTCGGCGGCACCATGTTCCTGATGTGGCTGGGCGAGCAGATCACCGCGCGCGGCATCGGCAACGGCACGTCGCTCATCATCTTCGCCGGCATCGTCGCGGAGCTGCCACGCGCGTTGGTCAACACGCTGGAATTGGGGCGCCAGGGCGCTCTGTCCACGCTGTTCATCATCCTCATGCTGGTGATGGCGGTTGGCGTGGTGTTCTTCATCGTCTTCATGGAGCGCGCCCAGCGCCGTCTGTTGGTGCAGTATCCCAAGCGACAGGTGGGCAACCGGGTGTTCGGCGGCGAAGCCTCGCATCTGCCGCTGAAGCTGAACACCGCTGGCGTCATCCCGCCGATCTTCGCGTCGTCGCTGCTGCTGCTGCCCTTGACCGCCGTTGGTTTCGCTGGCGGCGAGGGACCGGAATGGCTTCAGGCGGTGTCGCGCTATCTGGCGCACGGCACCCCGCTGTACATGGCGATGTACGCGGCGATGATCGTGTTCTTCTGTTTCTTTTACACGGCCATCGTGTTCAATCCGGGCGAGACGGCGGACAACCTCCGCAAATATGGCGGATTCATCCCCGGCATCCGTCCTGGCAAGAACACCGCCGATCACATCGATTATGTGTTGACGCGCCTGACGGTGATCGGATCGGCCTACCTTGTGACGGTTTGTCTCCTCCCCGAAATCTTGATTTCCCAGCACTCGGTTCCGTTCTATTTTGGCGGCACCAGCCTTCTGATCGTCGTCACCGTGACGATGGACACGGTTGCGCAGATTCATTCCCACCTGCTGGCCCACCAGTATGAGGGATTGATTAAGAAATCAAAGCTTCGGGGGAGAAGGTAATGAACCTCATACTGCTCGGGCCGCCGGGCGCCGGGAAGGGGACGCAGGCGCGTCGGTTGGAGGACACGCGGGGGCTTGTCCAACTGTCCACCGGCGACATGCTCCGCGCGATGGTCGCCGAAGGCGGGCCGCTCGGTCAGCAGGCCAAAGAGATCATGGCGGCGGGCAAGCTGATGCCCGACGACTTGATGGTCGAGATCATTGGCGCGCGGATCTCCAAGCCCGACGTCGCCAACGGCTTCATTCTCGACGGCTTCCCGCGCACCGTGGCTCAAGCTGAGGCGCTGGACGCGATGCTGGCTGAGAAGGGGCTGAAGCTCCACCATGTCATCGAAATGCGCGTGGTGGACGAGGTTCTGGTCGAGCGTGTGACGGGGCGTTACACCTGCGCCAAATGCGGCAAGGGCTATCACGACGTCTTTGAAAAGCCGAAGGTCGAGGGAGTCTGCGACTCCTGCGGCGGCACGGAGTTCAAGCGCCGGGCCGACGACAACGCCGAAACGGTGACGACTCGTTTGTCGCAGTACCATCAGCAGACCGCGCCGATCCTGCCCTATTACCAGGATCATGGCGTGCTGAAGACGGTCGACGGCATGGCCGACATTGATGAGGTGAGCCGTCAGATCGAAGCGATCCTCGCCTGAGGCTTCGCCCGAATCGGGAATGCAAAAAGACCGCAGCCTCCGGCGAGAGGCTGCGGTCTTTTTGTTTGGCGATGGGAGTCAGTCGGCGGTGGGGGAGGGCGGCGGCGCGGTTTCCGTCGGCGCGCCGCCAGCCGCCGCGTTCATGGCGTGGTAGCGGGCCAGCACCCAGCCCAGATGGGCGGTGACGGCGTTGGCGGCGTCGTCGGCGTCGCGGCGGGCGATGGCGTCGTAGATGGCGCGGTGATGGTCGATCATCAGCGCCTCGTGGTTTTCCATGTAGGGTTCGGTGTGGTTCAACTCGACCATGTTGCCGAGAATGTCGCGGATGGTGGAGAGCAGATGGAGATAGACCGGGCTGCCCGACGCCTGGGCGACCGACAGATGGAAATCCATGTCGTCGGCGGCGCGGTTGCCGTCGCCGCCGGTTTGGGTCATCGCCGCCAGGATACGGCCGATGTTGGCGATTTGCTCAGGCGTGGCGTGTTCGGCGGCGCGGCGGGCGGCCCAACCTTCCAGCGCCATGCGGATTTCGACCAGATCGCAAAGATTGTCGTGCTTGCCGCGCACCATCGCGGTCAGGGCGCCATCCATCATCCCCGTGGACGAGACGACTCGGGTGCCGCCGCCTTGGACGGCGGTCAGGAAGCCTTGGGTCTTCAGCTTTTGCAGCGCGGCGCGGACGGACACCCGGCTGACATGGAGCTGTTCGGCCAATTGCCGTTCACCGGGCAATCGCTGTCCCGGCACCAACTCGCCGCGCGAAATGCGGTCAAGAAGCTGCTGCGCCACCCATTCCGAGATGCGCGGGGAGGAGGAGCCGTGAGCGCTGTCGTCGGTGGCGGGCACGAGGATAACCCCCTTTTCCATAAGCGATAAGTCATAGCCGTAGCGGGAGCGACGGCGCGGGTCAACGACCGAACCCGTCAATCACAGAACGGGCGCGGCTGGGTGGATTGTCAGCGACTGCCGCGTCGAGCCAGCAAAATCCCAACCAGAATCACCGCTGCGCCGACCGCTTGCAAGACCCCCAATGGTTCATCCAGCAACAGCCAAGCCAGAATCGCGGCGGCGGCGGGCTGGAGCAGCAGACTGACCGACGAGAAGGAGGTTGGCAAATGGGCCAGGGCGTAGGCGATCAGGCTCTGCCCTCCGGCGTGGCTGAACAGGGCCAAACCGGCAAGAACCAGCCAGCCTTCCGCGCTGGCCGGAAACAGGGGCTGGCCGGACATCATGGCGACCGGCAACAGGATGACGGCGGTGATGACGCCGCTCCAGGTCATGATCGTGGCGGTGGAAAACTCCGACCGCAGATGACCGACCGACAGGATGTAGCCGCCGTAAAACACCGCTGTCAGAAGGCCCAGCGCGTCGCCGAACAGATGATCGGCGCTGAGGCGAAAGCTTTCGCCCATCAGGATCAAGGCGCCCACCAACGCCAAAATCATGCCGACGACGAATCGGCCGGTGAAGCGCTCCTTGAACAGGAACCAAGCGACGGGGGCGACGAACAGCGGGGCGAAATTGGCCAACAGAGTGGAGTTGGCGACCGAGGTGTAGCCGATGGAGATATGCCAGATCACCAAATCCCCGGCGAAGCAAAGACCGGCCAGGGTCAACCGGGCGAAGTCGCGCGGCGTGCTGGGCGCGCGGCTGCGCCCGCCCTTCGGCTCCAGGTTCATCCACAGGGCCAGCACGGGGGCGGAGAGGGCGACGCGCCAGAAGGCGATGGCGACCGGACCAACGTCGGACAGGCGCACGAAGATTGGCGCGAAGGCGATGCTCAACGCGCCAGCCAGCAGCGCGATCAAAGCGAGGCGCTGCGCGTGCGGCGCGGGAAGGGCAGGGAGGACGCGGGAATCGGTCATCCTTCGCTTATAGCCAGAGCGCCCCAACCGTGCCAGACGAGGGCGCGTCATGGCTGCCGTGCGCGCCGCCCGCCCCCGGCAAAGGTCGAGAGACCGGGGTGGGGCGGCGGCGTTGGCGGCGTCAGCGCGGGCGGATGCGGGTCAGCGACACGGACTCGTCATCCTCGCTGCCGTAATCCTCGTAATGGATCGGGCAACGGCCATCGGCGCGGGCGCCGCCGGTGACGGTGGCGGGGTACCAATCGCCCTTCCACTGCACCTCGACCTTCATGCCGCGCACGCAGAGCGAACGGTCGTTGCCGGTCGGCGCGGATTGCAGGGGGGCGGTGGGGGCTGACAACGGCACGGTGTTTTGAGCGGTCGCCATCGGGGTTTGGCTCGGGGCCGCCGCGCCCTGCTGGTCGCAGAACATCGTGCAGACCCTGGTGGCGATCACCTGTCCGCCGCACAGGCCGCCGAAGCAATCGCGGTAATTGGCCTCGCAACGGTCATGGCAACTGTTGTTGCTGCACCCGTAGGAGTTTTCAAAATCGCTGACCGATTTCTTGATCGGCTTCTTTTCGGCGGTCTGGCGGCGCACATAGGATTCATAATCGTAGGCGGCGCGGCTGCGGGCGTCGGCGCGGCACGCCTGTTCGCTCATCGTGCAGGTCTGGCGGCACAGGCTGCGTTCCTGCTGGCACTGCGACACGCACAGCCGCCCCTGGCTCGTGGTCGGCGGAATCATGCTGTATTGCGTTTCGTAGATCGGACCGCAGGCGCTCAGCAGCGCGACCAGACCCAGGAGGGACAGCAGGCGAAACATCGAACAGGCTCCAGCAACGTTGAAGCCTGATCTTATCAGTTTATCAAACGGTCAGCCAAGGATGGGTGGGGCAAGGACGGGCGCGGGCGTCGCCTGCGCCTTCACCCGCTCAACGGCTTGCGCTACTGTGGGTGGATGACCTCCTCCTCCTCCGATGGCGGGCATGGGCCTGCCGCGCACGACCGCCCCGTGACCGCGCCAAGCCCGGCGCGCGGCGGGCTTCCCCCGCTCCTTGGCCCCGGCGATCCGCCGCCGGTGACGGTGCTGAACCCGCAAGCGACCGGGCCGCTGTTGCTGGTCTGCGACCATGCGTCGCGGGCGATCCCGCGCAGCCTGGGGAATCTCGGTTTGCCAAAGGAGCAACTGGGCCGTCACATCGCCTATGACATCGGGGCCGCCGCTTTGACTCGGCGGCTGGCGGAACGCTTCGGGGCGACGGCGGTGCTGTCGGGCTATTCCCGGCTGGTCATCGACCCGAACCGGGATTTGGCGGATCCGACCGCCATTCCCGTCATCAGCGACGGGGTGGTGATTCCGGGAAACCGGGCGTTGGACGCCGCCGCGCAAGCCCAGCGGGTGGACACGCTGTTCCGCCCCTATCAGGAGGCCGTGGCGCAGGAGATCGCGCGCGTTCGGGCGCGTGGGCAAGTGCCGATTCTGTTGTCGATTCACAGTTTCACCCCGACCATGCGCGGCGTGCCCCGGCCCTGGCACATTGGGGTTTTGTGGGATCGCGATCCGCGCTTGCCGGTTCCCTTGCTCAACGCGTTGCGGGCCGATGGGCGGTGGCGCGTGGGCGACAACGAACCCTATTCCGGGCGCGACACCACCGGCGGCACGGTGGAGACCCACGCCACCCCGGCGGGCTACCCCAACGCGCTGTTGGAGGTCCGCCAGGATCTGATTGACGACGAGACGGGCGTCGCGTTGTGGGCGCAGGTGCTGGGCGACGCGCTGGAACCTTTGCTGGCCGCGCCCGATCTGGCGATCATCCACCATTATCCACGGGTTTGAGCGCATGGAACCGTCCTTCACCCTGGGGTTGGAAGAAGAGTATCTGCTGGTGGACCGCGCCACGCGCGACATCGTGCCCAGCCCGCCCGACGAAATGCTGGAAGCCTGTCAGGCGCAGGCGCCGGGCCGCATCCATCCCGAATTCCTGCGGTGCCAGATTGAGGTTGGAACGCCGGTCTGCACGAGCTTGGCCCAAGCGCGGGCGGAGTTGGCGGCGTTGCGCTCCCTCGTCGCCGGGGTGGCCGACCAGCATGGTTTGGCCCCCATCGCCGCCTCGACTCACCCCTTCGCCGCGTGGGAGCCGCAGAAGCACACCAACCGCGACCGCTACAACATGCTGGCGCGCGATCTCGGCGCTCCGGCGCGGCGGCTGATGATTTGCGGCATGCACGTCCACATCGGCATCGAAGACGACGACCTGCGCATCGATTTGATGAATCAGGTGCGTTACTTCCTGCCGCATCTGCTGGCGCTCTCGACCTCCTCGCCCTTTTGGCGCGGGCGGGACATGGAACGGCGGTCGTACCGCCTGTCGGTTTGGCACGAGTTGCCGCGCACCGGCATGCCCGCCAGCTTCCAAAGCTTTGGCGAGTATCAGAGCCATGTCGGGGCGCTGGTCAACGCGGGCGTGATCGAGGACGCGAGCAAGCTGTGGTGGGACATCCGCCCTTCCTCGCGCTTTCCCACGCTGGAAATGCGCATCACCGACATTTGCACCCGGTTGGACGACGCGGTGACGGTGGCGGCGCTGTACCGCTGCCTGCTGCGCATGCTGTGGCGGTTGAAGCTGCGCAACGTGACGTGGCGGCCCTACAAGAACATGCTGATCGAGGAAAACCGCTGGCGCGCCCAGCGCTATGGGCTGGACAGCGGGCTGGTGGATTTCGGCCAGGGCCGGATCGTTCCCTACAGCGATCTGCTGGAGGAGATCATCGACCTGACCCGCGAGGACGCCGCGCATTTCGGCTGCGTGGCGGAGGTGGAGCGGGCGCGCGACATCCTCACGCGCGGCACCAGCGCCCACCGCCAAGTGTCGATCTATCAGGAGGCGCTGGAGAACGGCGCCACCGGATGGGAGGCGCTGCACAAGGTGGTGGATTGGCTGGCCGAGGAAACCATGGTCGGGGTGCGCGACGCGGCCTGACGGGCCGTCGCCGCGCGCTGGGTCATCCGTGGGTGGCGGGGGCGTTCTGAACGCGCGGGCCGGGTTTGGCCGCCGCCTCGGTCGCGCCGCCACAGCCCTGGTCGATGTAGGCCTGATAGTCGGCGCGCTGGACCGCGTAGAGGTCTTCGCCCGCCGTCGGCACATTCTTGGCGTGGCGCAGGGCCGAAGCCGAGCCGCCCAGATCAATGACCAGGAAATCCACGGTCGCCAGTGTGGTGGAGATGAAGCTCAACGCGTAAACCTCCGCCGCGACGCCGACGGTCAGCGCGACCGCGCCCACCGTGTTGGTCGGCCCGACGAAGGGCAACACAAGGTAGGAGCCGGGGCGCAGGCCGGTCTTGCACAGCGACGCGCCGTAATTCGCCTCACGCCGGGTCAATCCGACGGCGGTGGCGGGATCGAACAGGCCGCCAATGCCGACGGTGGAGTTGACGGCGAAGCGCGTCGCCGACACCGCCGTGTCGGTCGCCTTGCCTTGGAGAGCGTTGTCGAGAACCATCTCGATCTCGGTCAGATTGGCGTAGGCGTTGCCCAGACCTGTTTTCACCGGGCCGGGAATCCACGGGCCGACATGGTCGACCACCGGGTTGATGACCCAATCGACCAGCCCCTTGTTGAAGGCGAACATCGGTCGGTTGAAGGATTCCAACGGATCTTCCGCCGCGTGGCCGACGGAGGGCGCGCAGGCCAAAAACAGGGCGAGAGCCAGAGATGCCGCGCGCATGGTGATCCTTTTGATCGTGCAGGCCCGAAGGCGACGCGACCACCATACATTAGATATTTTGCGATTTGACAGCGCTGGTCTGCGACGAAACGGCGCCGCCGTCGATTTCAACCGGGCGATTCATCAAAGCGCATGCTTTTGCAATCAAACGCGGTGGTGCAAGGGGATGCTGTGCGGACGGGGTGACGGGCTGGCCGTCGCCCCCGCCGCTCACAAGGGAGAATGCGGGATGACGAAAATCCTCACTCTCCTGATCCTGCTGTTGCAGATCATCAAGGCGTGCCTTGATCTTCTGAACCGCTAAGGATCGGGTCGGGCGGGCAGGGAATTGCAGTCCCTGTCCGCCTGTCCCCGAATGTGGGTCTTGCGCCGCCGTCTGTCAATGTGGTCCGGCGCTTGATCGGGCGTGGTTGATTGAGGGCGCGCCGCTGTCCTCCGGCTTGACGTCCGCGTCATGTCTCCATACGCTCCCGCACCGTCAACACCGTCCAACGCGGGTTGAGCAGGGCAGGCAAAAAAGAAAGAGGGCCGCGCGTTCGATGCGGCCCTCGCTTTTTGCGACGCCCGCGCGGTTTTCCGCTCTGGCCGCTCACGGCGCGGGGCAAGGGGAGGGGAAACGGACATGGCCGACGCCAAATTTCTGAAATTCGACACGCAAAGCCTGCACGCGGGGCAACGGCCCGATCCGGCCACCGGGGCGCGGGCCGTGCCGATTCACATGACCTCGTCCTATGTCTTTCAGGACACCGACCACGCGGCGGCTCTGTTCAATCTGGAACGCGCCGGCCACATCTATTCCCGCATCTCCAACCCGACCGTCGCGGTTCTGGAAGAGCGGTTGGCGATTTTGGAGGGTGGCGTCGGCGCGGTCTGCACGGCGAGCGGGCAGGCGGCCTTGACGCTGGCGATTCTGACGCTGATGGACGCGGGCGGGCACATCGTCGCCTCCTCCTCCATTTATGGCGGCAGCCGGAATTTGCTGGCTTACACGTTGCCGCGCTTTGGAATCACCACCAGCTTTGTCCACCCGCGCGACCTGGACGGCGTCCGCGCCGCGATCCGCCCGGAAACCCGGCTGGTCTTTGGCGAGGTGCTGGGCAATCCGGGGCTTGAGGTGCTGGACGTTCCCGCCGTCGCCGCCATCGCGCATGCGGCGGGCGTGCCGTTGCTGATCGATTCGACCTTCACCACGCCCTATCTGTGCCGTCCGCTGGCCCATGGCGCCGATCTGGTCATGCATTCCTGCACCAAATGGCTGGCCGGGCATGGCGTCGCCATCGGCGGGGTGGTGATCGACGGCGGAACGTTCGATTGGGAGGCGTCGGGCAAGTTCCCAACCCTGACCGAACCCTACGCCGGGTATCACGGCGTTGATTTCGCTGAAGAGTATGGCCCCGCCGCCTTCATCATGCGCGCCCGCGCCGAAGGCTTGCGCGATTTCGGCGCCTGCCTGAGTCCGATGAACGCCTTTCAGATTCTGCAAGGGGTGGAAACGCTGCCCCTGCGCATGAAGGGCCACATCCACAACGCGCGGAAAATCGTCGCCTTTCTGGAAACGGAACTGTCGTCGGACAAGGGTGCGGTCGCCTGGGTGTCTTACCCCGAACTGGTCGATCACCCCGATCACGCCCTGGCCGCGCGGCTGCTGCCCAACGGTTGCGGTTCGATTATTTCCTTTGGCGTGAAGGGGCCGGGCGGCGGGCGCGAGGCCGGGCGGCGCTTCATCGAGTCGCTGTCGCTGTTCTCGCACCTCGCCAACGTCGGCGACGCCAAGTCGCTGGTCATCCATCCGGCCAGCACCACCCACGCCCAGCTTGACGCGGCGGCCTTGGCCGCGTCGGGCGTGGGGGAGGACATGATCCGCCTGTCCATCGGGTTGGAGGATTCCGACGATTTGATCGACGATCTGAAGCAGGCGCTGCGCGCCGCCGCCAAGGGGTGAGCCTGCCATGACGCAAACCACCGACACGACCGCCGCCAACCCGTCGCCGATTGGCAAACTGATCGTCAACGGCCACGCCGTCTACGCCCACACCGGCGGGCGCCCTTTCGATCCGGCGCGGCCCGTCGCCGTTCTGCTGCACGGCGCGGGCATGGACCACACGGTGTGGAGCCTGCAAACCCGATATCTGGCCCATCACGGGCGGTCGGTGCTGGCGGTGGATCTGCCGGGCCATGGCCGTTCCGGCGGTGAGCCGTTGGACAGCGTCGCCGCTTTGGCTGATTGGGTCGTGGCGCTGCTGGACGTGGCGGGCGTCGCCAAGGCGGCGTTGATCGGTCATTCGATGGGCGCGCTGGTGGCCTTGGACGCCGCCGCTCGTCATCCTGACCGGGTGGAGGCGGTGGCTTTGTTGGGCGCGGCGGAGCGGATGCCGGTTCATCCCGATCTTCTGGTCGCGGCGGCTGCGGGGGACCCATCGGCCATCGAGTTGGTGATCGGTTGGGGCCATGGCCCGCGTGGCCACAGCGGCGGCGGCCCGACGCCCGGTTTGGCGTTGATTCCTGGTGGGCGTCGGTTGATGGCGGCGGTGAAGCCCGGAGTCCTGGGCGTCGATCTGGCGGCCTGCAACGCTTACGCGCAAGGCGGCCCGGCGGCGGACGCGGTCGCCTGTCCCGCCCTGTTTGTTTTGGGGGCGCTGGACCGCATGGCCCCAGTCAAAGCGGGACGAGCTTTGGCAAATCGCGTCAAGAGGTCACAAATCGTCACAATTCCGGCGACAGGTCACATGGTGATGACCGAAGCGCCTGACGCAACTCTGGACGCCCTGACGTCGTTTCTTGCTCTGAAGCGCGCCTGATCCTGACCGAAGACGCAATGTTAACGATCATGTCGCTGCTGACATGATCCGTTAATATTTATCAGCTTACCCTTATGATGGTTGTTGGGGCGAAACGCCGTCGAGGCCGAGGTTGGGCGGAGTCGGTCGCCATCGCCGCCTTGGGGTGCTGGTCGGAGGGCGTCGTGCAGGTCAATGAAAAGACGATGCGCGCCTTGATGCGCAACGCCCGAGACGTGGCGGTGGTCGTCGCTGCGGACGGCTCGCTTTCCTATGTCGGCGAGGCGGCGGCGCGGGTTCTGGGGTATAGCCCCGACCATTTGATCGGCGCACGATTGATCGACCACGCTCATCCCGATGAGCGGGAGGAGGTGCGGCGGCGCATCGCGGCGCGCCTGACCGCCTCCGCGTCGACCACCAGCACGGTGGTGTTTCGGTTTCGCCACGCGGATGGCCGCTGGCGCTGGGTCGAAGCGGTCAGCAACAACCAGTCGGACGATCCGGACATTGGCGGGGTGGTCCTGAACGTTCGCGATGTGACCGAGCAGTTGGACACCGCCGAGCGGTTGCGCGTCAGCGAAGCGCGGTACCAAACCCTGGCCGAATCGGCGCCAGTCGGCATTTTCCAGACGGATTCGGCGGGTGAGATCATCTTCGCCAACGCCCGTTTCGCCAGCATCGCCGGGCTGACGTTGGAACAGCTTCTGGGAAATGGGTGGTTGAACGCGGTTCACCCACAAGATCGCGCGCAGGTCGAGGCCGAATGGCGCAGCGGTTTGGACGATGGCGCCGCCGCCGCCCCGTTGTTGCTGGATTTTCGCTTTCACGATGTGGCGGCGGCGGTCGATATGCGGGTGTTGTGCCAACGCGTTCCGCTGGAGGGCGATGGCGGATTCATCGGCACCATCACCGACGTCAGCGAGTATGTGCGCACGGCCAACGCCTTGCTGCTGTCGGAGGCGCGCAACAAGGCCACCGTCGACACGGCGGCGGACGCCATCCTGACCATCGACGACCAAGATTGCGTGGTCAGCTTCAACCGCGCGGCGGAGGAGATGTTCGGCGTCGCCGCCTCTGACATCCAGTGGAATTCCCTGGATTCCTTGTTTCCAGCGGCGCAATTGCGCGAGTTGGACGGCCAGAGGTTTGAGTTTCCACCAGGGCAGACCACGGCGGTGATCGCCCGTTCCCGCTCCATCGAGGCGCGGCGGGCGGATGGGACCTTGTTTCCCATCGAACTGTCGGTCAGCGCCAGCGAGGTTGACGGTCGCCGTTTTTACACCGGCATTCTGCGCGATGTGACCGAACGACGCCGAGCCGAACAGGAGATGATCGCGGCGAAGGACGCGGCGGAGGCCGCCGACAAGGCCAAGTCGGTCTTCGTCGCCACCGTGAGTCACGAGCTGCGCACGCCGCTGAACGCGGTGATTGGTTTCGCCCAACTGTTGGAAATGAAATTGGAGGAGCCGACGACGGAGCTTTATCCGGACTATGTGACGTCAATCCGCCGATCGGGTGAACAGCTTCTGTCGATCATTGACGATATTCTCGACATCACGCGCATCCAAACCGGGCGTCTGGAACTGGTGGAGGAGCCGCTGGATTTGGACGCGTTGGTGACGCAGGCGGTGTCCGACATGCGATTTGCCGGGAATCACAACACGGTGACGTTGGCGGTTCAGGTGGACGAGAATCTGCCGCCGATTCGGGGTGATGAACACCGCTTGCGGCAGGCGCTGTGCAACCTGATCTCGAACGGCGTCAAGTTCAGCCATCCC
Source organism: Azospirillum sp. FG154 (assembly GCF_057809575.1). Taxonomy (NCBI): domain Bacteria; kingdom Pseudomonadati; phylum Pseudomonadota; class Alphaproteobacteria; order Rhodospirillales; family Azospirillaceae; genus Azospirillum; species Azospirillum sp. FG154. Next base: position 22,559 of record NZ_JBMDKF010000007.1, read on the forward strand.
AACGACGTCGTCACGGTGTCGGCAGGGCGCGACGCGGATGGTTGGGTGACGCTGGTGGTGCGTGACACCGGAGTTGGCATGGATCCGGCCAACATTCCCAAAGTCACCGAACCCTTTGTCCAATTGGATCCGTCGATGGCGCGACCGTTCGACGGGTTGGGGTTGGGCTTGCCGTTGGCGCACCGGCTGGTTGCGGCCCATGGCGGCTCCTTGACCATCGAAAGCCAGTTGGAACAGGGGTGCGCGGTGACGATCCGCTTGCCGCCGGAGCGGGTTCTGTCGCTGGAAGACATGCTGCGCTAAGCCGCCCGGTTAGCGGATCGGGCAACATCGAAATCGACGTGAAGCGTCACGTCGTTTGACCAAATCACAATCCAGAGCGCCGTTTTGCTTTCTGATTGGGCGATGGCGTTTTGAAACGGCCATGGCGCCCCGGTGGCCGGGACGCCATGGCGCGCCGCGTGCGGTTACGCGGCCTGTTGCGTCAGAACCGGCGGTTGCCCATTCACCGCGCGAACCGTTTCAATTGGAATGGCGCGAGGCTTCATCGTTTCCGGGACTTCGCGGGCCAGATCGATGTGCAGAAGCCCATTCAGCAGCGACGCGTTCGCCACCTTGATGAAGTCCGCCAATTGGAACCGGCGCTCGAACGCCCGACCGGCGATGCCGCGATGCAAAAACTGGCCGCTGGTTTCGGGCTTGTTGGCCTTGCCGGTGACGATCAAGGAATTCTGATGGACGGTGATCGCCAGATCATCCAGTGAAAATCCAGCGACGGCCATGGTGATCCGGTAGGCGTCGTCGCTCAGCTTTTCAATGTTGTAGGGCGGGTAGCTGCTGGATGTCTCATCCCCGGTGGTCGCGTTTTCCAACAAACGCGACAGACGGTCGAAGCCGACGGTGGAGCGGAACAGCGGCGAAAGATCATAGCTGCGCATGACATATCCTCCAAAAGAGCGATACAGCGGGTTGGGGACCACGACGATGGTCGGTCCCCCTTGGTGGGTGATTCCGACGAACCCCTTATGGGCGTTCGCCGGATGAGCGAGAGATAGGAGGGGGCTTTGGCCGTTCAAGAGGGGCATGCGCGCTGACGCGCCAACTCCGTGGCCAACCAGTCAGGGTTGTCGCGCATAGGGCGGTCACAGATTGTTAATCAGTTGGGCCGACCCTCAATCCAGCGCCTGATGGCTGCGGGAAGGGGATGGCGTGATGGTTTCGCAGACCTTCTTCTTTAATGGTCCGTATGACGAGACCATGACGCTTCTGATCGAAGCGCGAAATTACATCGCCTTTCACGACGCGGCCGAGCATCGGAAGCTGTCGCCGCAGGTCCGGCTGCAAATTTCGTATGAATCCATGCGCGTGACCAGCCGTTTGACCCAGGTGATGGCTTGGTTGCTGGCGCAAAAGGCGGTTCACGCCGGGGAAATCACCAAGGCGAAAGGGGCCAGCGAAGATTTTGCCTTGTCGGGCGGCGAGGTTTGTTCCGATGGGGCCGGTCCGGACAATGAAGATTTGCCCGTTGGGTTGCGCAGTCTGCTGGAACGCAGCCATCGTTTGTACATGCGGGTGGAGCGGTTGGACCGCATGGTTGGCGAAGAGGTTCGGCGGGAAGCCGAAGCGAACGGTGGGACGAGCGTGATGGATGAAGACAAGGCGAGCGAGGACACGGCGGCGGGCGTCTGACGCTCCAGCTTTGACAGAAGCTTTGACAGAAACGCGAAAAGGGCGCCCGACAGCTTCGGGCGCCCTTTTCGTGTGCAGCGGTAAAGCTTACTTCTTGAGACCGAAGCCAGCAAAACGCTTGTTGAACTTGGCGATCTGCCCGCCGGTGTCCAACAGCTTCTGGACGCCAGTCCACGCCGGGTGCGACTTCGGGTCGATGTCGAGGCGGATGGTGTCGCCCGGCTTGCCCATGGTGGAACGGGTCTTGAACGAGGTGCCGTCGGTCATGACGACGTTGATCTCGTGGTAATCGGGGTGAATGTCAGTCTTCATGGCCGGGGTTCCTGCTAAACGAGCGCGGTCTATACCAAAACACCCCCGGCGACGCAACCCCGATCCACGCTGTCGCGGCGATTCAATCGTCGGGGCGTCGGGGCGTCGGGGCGGCGGCGTCACGCTTCCCCTTGATGACAGGGCGCGGCGAGGCTATTTAATAGACTGATTAGTCGGTCGATGAATGAGGCGGAAGACGACATGGCGCGCAAGCTTGATCCTGAGAAGCACGCGGCGCGGCGGCGGGCGATCCTGACGGCGGCGGCGGCTTGCTTCGCCGACAAGGGGTTCCACCAGACCAGCACCGCCGACCTGTGCGCGGCGGCGGGGATCAGTCCGGGGAACCTGTTCCATTATTTCCCCAGCAAGTCGGCGATCATCGCCGCCATCATCGACCAGGAGGCGGAGGAGACGGCGGCCTATTTCGCCACGCTGACCGGCGACGATCCGCTGGGCGATCTGCTGCGCTTCCTGGATCTCGCGCTCGATCTTGCCGCCGATCCGGCCTATGTCCGGCTGGCGTTGGAGACGGCGGCGGAAGCTTCCCGCGACTCGCTGGTCGCGGTGCGGGTGGCGCGCAACGACGCGGCGTTGCAAGAGGCGTTGCGCGGTCTGTTGCGCGCCGCCGCCGCGCGGTCCCGGATCGACCCGGCCTTGGACCCGACGACGGCGGCGGCCTGGATTGGGGCGCTGATCGATGGCCTGTTCAACCGGGTGGCGCTCGACCCCGCCTTTCGTCCGCAGGAGCAGCGCGGGGCGCTGCGTCGGATGGCCCTGCGCTTCTTGGCGGTTGGCGACGACGGGGCGGCGTCATGAGAGCGGCGGGTTTGGACGCCGGGCGCATCGCCGATGTGGACGCCCTGCGCGGGGCGGCGTTGTTCGGCATTCTGCTGGTGAACGTCAACGCCTTCGCCTCGGCCTTTTACGGCGCTGGGGTTGGCGATCCGACCTATGACGGGCTGGTCGATCACGCCGCGCGGGCGCTGGTCGCCGTGCTGTTCGAGATGAAATTCTATCTGCTGTTCTCCTTCCTGTTCGGCTACAGCGTCACCTTGCAGATGGCCGCCGCCGAGCGGGCGGGGGAGCCGTTGCTGGGCCGGATGCTGCGGCGGCAGGCGGGGTTGTTGGCGATCGGCCTCGCGCATGGGGCGCTGCTGTTCTACGGCGACATTCTGACGATTTACGCGCTGCTGGGGCTGGTTTTGCTGGCGCTGCGCCATCGAACCGACTCGGCGGCCCTGCGGTTGGCGGCGTGGCTGATCGGGGTGAGCGCCGCCGTCTGGCTCGGTCTTGGCCTGTTGCAATGGGTCGGCGGCGAGCGGCTGAATCGCGCGGCGGCCATCGCCCAAGCCCTGGCGGCGCAGGAGGCCTACCGCGCCGATCCGTGGCGGGTGATCGTCCAACGCGTGTCGGAACTGCCGTCGGTCTGGGCGACGCTGCTGGCGATTCAGGCCCCTTGCGCCATGGCGATGTTCCTCGTTGGCTTTGTCGCCGGGCGGCGGGAGCTGCTGCGGACCGTTCCGGCCCATCGCCCGCTGTTCCGTCGTCTGCTGTGGATGGGCGGGCTGATCGGCGTGCCGGGGGCGCTGCTGTACGCCTGGCTCAGCCAGAGTCTGGTTGGGACGGGCTGGGACGTGGTTGGGTTGGGCGTGTGCGTGTTGACCGCGCCGCCGCTCAGCGCCGCCTATGGGTCGGCCCTGCTGCTGGGTTTTCACACCCGCAAAGGGCGCGTGTTGGCCGGTTGGCTGGCCCCGGCGGGGCGGATGGCGCTGTCCAACTATCTGGCGCAGTCGTTGGTCTGCGCGCTGCTGTTCACCGGCTACGGCTTTGGCCTGATCGGGCGGGCGTCGCCGCTGGCGGCGGGCGGGCTGGCGGCGCTGCTGTTCGCGCTTCAGCTTCCGTTCAGCCGTTGGTGGCTGCGGCGCTTCGCCTACGGCCCGGCGGAATGGCTGTTGCGGGCGCTGACCATCGCCCGTTGGCCGCGCTGGCGGCGGGTGGAAGGGGCCTAAGCAGGTTTCTCCAGATCGGGCCACACATGGCCCGGCCTGGAGAAACCTGCGGACTCTATGTTTTGCAGGTTTTCCAAGCCCGCCCATATGTGGGCGGAGTTTGGAAAACCTGCTTAGGCTGTGGGCTGAGCGCGAGGCTTCAGCCCGGCGGCGGCTTGTCGCCATGCGGCGGCGTCGCTATATGGCACGCCATCCGCGTCGTCCTGCGCGTCTGCCTTGCGGGTGTTCTTCGTGTCCCATATTTCCGATTCTGTTGACCTGAAGGCCGCCGAACGTCGGCGCGACCTTGGCCCCCTGCGCCGCCTCATCCCCTTTCTCAAGCCCTACCGCTGGCGGATCGCCGGGGCGCTGGTGGCGCTGGTCGTCGCCGCCGGAACCGTGCTGGGCATGGGGCAGGGCATGCGGGTGCTGGTCGATCATGGCTTCGCGGCGGGGGACGCCGGGCTGTTGGACCGCGCCCTGCTGGTGATGCTGGGCGTCATCGCGCTGATGGCGGCCTCCACCTACAGCCGCTTTTATCTGGTGAGTTGGATTGGCGAACGGGTGGTCGCCGACATTCGGCGCGCGGTGTTCGACCATGTGCTGACCCTGTCGCCGGGCTTTTTCGAGACGACCAAGACGGGCGAAATCTTGTCGCGCCTGACCACCGACACCACGCTGTTGCAGGTGGTGGTCGGTTCGTCCGCCTCCATCGCGCTGCGCAACACGCTGCTGTTTCTCGGCGGCGCCGGCATGCTGCTGGTGACGTCGCCCAAGCTGACCGGGCTGGTGGCCCTGGTGGTGCCGCTGGTCGTCGCCCCCATCGTGCTGTTCGGGCGGCGGGTCCGCAAATTGTCGAAGGACAGCCAGGACCGCATCGCCGACGTCGGATCCTTCGTCGAGGAAACCCTGTCGGCGATCCGCACGGTCCAGGCCTTCACCCACGAGATGATCGACCGCCGCCTGTTCGGCGAACGGGTGGAGGACGCCTTCGACGTCGCCATCGACCGGGTGCGGGTGCGCGCTTACATGACGGTCATCGTCATCGTTCTGGTCTTCGGCGCGGTCGGGATCATCCTGTGGATCGGCGGGCATGACGTGCTGACCGGGCGGCTGACGCCGGGCGACCTGTCGGCCTTCGTCATCTATTCGGTCGTCGTCGCCGGGTCGGTCGGGGCGATCAGCGAGGTGATCGGCGATCTGCAACGGGCGGCGGGGGCGACCGAACGGCTGTTCGGCCTGCTGGCCATCGAATCGGAGGTTGCGCCGCCCGCCGTCCCGACGGCGCTGCCGGTTCCGGCGCGCGGCGCGCTGTCCTTCGACGCGGTGCGCTTCCATTACCCGTCGCGGCCCGACTGGGCGGCGCTGGAAGGCTTCACGCTCGCCATCAAGCCGGGCGAGCGGGTGGCGCTGGTCGGCCCCTCCGGCGCCGGGAAATCCACGGTGTTCCAGCTCTTGCTGCGCTATTACGACCCGCAGGCGGGCGCGGTGCGGCTGGACGGGGTGGACATCCGCGACGCCGACCCCATCGAGGTGCGGCGGCGGCTGGGGTTGGTGGCGCAGGACCCGGTGGTCTTCTCGGCCAACGCCTGGGAGAACATTCGCTATGGTCGCCCCGACGCCACCGACGACGAAGTGCGGGCGGCGGCGGACGCCGCCCACGCGCTGGAGTTCCTCGACGCGCTGCCGGAGGGGCTGAACACCTTCCTGGGGGAAAAGGGCGTGCGTCTGTCGGGCGGCCAGCGCCAGCGCCTGGCCATCGCGCGGGCGATCCTGCGCGATCCGCCGGTGCTGCTGCTCGACGAGGCGACCAGCGCGCTGGACGCGGAAAGCGAGCGCATGGTGCAGGACGCGCTGGACCGTTTGATGAAGGGGCGCACCACCCTGATCGTCGCCCACCGGCTGGCCACCGTGCTGACCGCCGACCGCATCATCGTGATGGACCAGGGCCGAGTCGTCGAAACCGGCACGCATACGGAACTGGTGGCGCAGGGCGGCCTGTACGCCCGACTCGCGGCGCTGCAATTCGACCGGGCGGAGGCGTAACCTCCGCCCGGCTGGAGCTGGTCAGCGGGTCAGCCGCTTCATCAGGCTCGACGTGTCCAGGCGGTTGCCGCCCATCGCCTGGACGTCGGCGTAGAACTGGTCAACCAGCGCCGTCACCGGCACTTTCGCCCCATTGCGCCGCGCCTCGTCCAGCACGATGCCCAGATCCTTGCGCATCCAATCGACGGCGAAGCCGAAATCGAACTTGCCGTCCAGCATGGTGTGGCCGCGATTTTCCATCTGCCAGGATTGCGCGGCGCCCTTGGAAATCACGTCCACCACCTTGTGCCCGTCCAACCCGGCCTGCTGGGCGAAGCTCATCCCTTCGGCCAGCGCCTGGACCAGACCGGCGATGCAGATCTGGTTGACCATCTTGGTCAATTGTCCGGCGCCCGACGGCCCCATATGGACGACGGAGCGGCCAAAGCAGGCCATAAGCGGTTCGGCCTTGGCGAAGGCGTCGGTGTCGCCGCCGACCATCACCGTCAAAATGCCCTTTTCCGCCCCGGCCTGACCGCCCGACACCGGCGCGTCGAGGAAGAAGACCTTGTGTGCGCCCGCCAGCGCGTTCATCTCGCGCGACACGGTGGCCGACACGGTGGAGTGATCGACGATCACGCCGCCGGGGGCCAGTGCGGTCATCGCCTCCGTCGCCACCGCGCGCACGTCGTCATCGCCGCCGACGCACAGGAACACCACGTCGGCCCCGGTCGCCGCCTCTTCCGGGGTGGGGGCGCTGCGCCCGCCATGGGCGGCGACCCAGGCCTCGGCCTTGGCGGCGGTGCGGTTGTAGACGGTCACATGGTGCCCCGCCTTGGCGAGATGACCGGCCATCGGGCCGCCCATCGTGCCAAGCCCAAGAAAGGCGACGTTGCGCGGGGCGCTGCTGCTGTCGGTCATGATGCTCTGCTCTGTTGGGTTGATCGGGTGGAACAGTTCTGTTTGCCGACCAAATTAGGGCGGAGCCGCGCCGGGGGCAAACCCCGACTGTCGGTTCGCCGCGCGTCTCTGCGCCAAAGGTCGCAAGCGGTTGCGGCGCCGCGATGTTTGTCCTGACCGCGCGATGTGCTAAAGCTTGCCGACCAGCCACCATCAGGGGGCTGCCCAACGGGGCGGCCAACGGGTTGGCCGGGGCCATCGGCCAACCAAGATCACGGGAAGGAACACCGCATGCCGAACAAGTCGGGTTTTCAGGACGCGCCGCCGGATGAAGGTTCGGCCTTTTCGCCGGAGCAGGAAAGCGCCATCCGCATCGTCGCCAACAACCTGCATCGTCTGAACGAGTCGGTCGTCAAGGCGGTTGAGGCTGGCGTGACGATCGAGTTGATGCGCACCGCCCGCTACCACAACGAGACCGGCAACTGGGGCGACCAGCTCACCCCGGTGATCCGCCCGGCCAAGTAACGGCTGGTGATTTCGGCGCGGATGGTTTTTCCACCGCGCGAAAGGGGCCTTCACCCGCCGGGGTGGAGGCCTTTTTTATGGGTGAATCGCCGCTCGCCGCTCGCCTTCGCTGATCGTGAAAAACTGGCTTGGCCCGTTCAGGCGTCGCACCCGCAGGTGCGCGGCAAACGCCCTTCGGCCCAGCGGCGGCGGCGGGTGTCGGCGTTGTCGTCATCGGGCGGGCGGGGCAGGCCGCAGGCGGCCCCCAGCAGGTCGCGCAGATGGTCGAGATGGGCGGTGGTGAGGATGGCGACCCCGGCGTAGAAGGGTTCACGGCACCGGGTGGCCACCCGGCTGCAAAAGGACGGAATCCAGCGCAACGGGTGTTGGTCGAGGAACAGGGTGGCGTCGGCGGCCTGCCCATTGTCCAGCAGGCTGGCGAGCAGCAGCAGTTCCGACACCAGATGATCGGCGCGCAGGGGGGGATCGGCGATGACGCCCGCGTGTTGACGCCAGCGGCGCAGGGTGGCGGTGAGATCGGGGGAGGGTTGGCCGTCGTCCACCATCCAGGCGGATTCCGTCGGGCAGGCGCGGTAAACGTCGGTCTGGTAAATGGCGGTGTGGTCGGCGCGCAACGGATCAACCGACTCCTCGGTGATCGGATCGGGCAGGTCGCTGACCATCTCGTCAAGCAGGGCGATGGCCTGGGCGGCGTCGTCGCGATCCAGATGCAGGCCGGATTCGGCGCGCAAGGGAGCGGCGCGCAGGGCGTTCAGGAACGCGACCGTCGGCTCTTCGGCGTGAAAGCGGGCGATGCGCCGCAACCCCGCCGCCGCTTGGGCGAAGGGGGGCGGTGGAGCAATCTCTTCCGCGCCAAGCGACCGTTCAGCAGGCCGCTCCAAGACCGATCCGTTCACGCTCTTCCTCCCGGCTCCCGCGTCGGGATTGAACCGGCGGCGGGCTGCATGAGAACGTAGGACACTCTATGATGTGTTCTTTATGATGTGTTCTTTTTGGTGGGTCGCTCCACGGACGATGGGTGAGGCGACCATATTGGATCGTTGTACTATCAGCAGGACGGCGTCCGGGTCAACGTGGGTGAAGGACGCAGGGCGTGGAAAAACCGCCCATGGTTGCATTGTCAGGTTGACTGGGCTTTGCTGGTCAAGGTTCACCCAACCCAACGGTTCCCCGCAGGAGTGTTTCATGCCCTTGACGCCCATCGAGCACGCCGACGCCAGCCCGGAGGTGTGCGCCGTTTACGACGACATCAAGGCGACGCGCAACGTCCCGGACGTGAACAATTTCTGGAAAATGACGGCCCATCACCCGGCGACTTTGGCCCGCACCTGGGAGAGTTTGAAAGAGGTGATGGCCCCGGGCGCGCTTGACCCGCTGGTCAAGGAGTAGCTTGGCGGTGGGCGAGGCTTATTATGGGGGTGGAGCCACGTCCCAATCCTCAAGAATGGCAAACAAGGCGGTGAACCCGGCCACGGAAAGGATCAGGCGGTTTGCGGTCATCAACTCACTCAGCAGTGAGCTTGACAGAATCGATGTCCCGAGGACCAGGAGTGGGAAGATCCCAACTCCGTTCGCGACATCGATCCCGGTGGTCTTGCTGATAACTTTCCTGTTGGGGGCAATCTTTTTGCAGCGCACTATTGCAAATATGAGGCCTATAGCGAGCGACACTATGTCGATCCAGTTGCCGTCGATATGGGACGCAATCTTCTGGAACCAAGCTAACGCAACATCCACTTCGACCGTCCGTCAGATCACGTTCGTAATTTTTGCGACGGTTGCAGCAATGCCACCGAATGCCGCGCCATAAGCACGGACATCACCCCAGCTATCGTCAACCCACCCCAACAGGGAGCCGGTCACAACGGCACCCAGGAGCGCAAACGACGATATGATGCGCAGCGTGTGGATAACCGTTCTACCCTTCATCGCAAACTCCCACTTTATAACCTGTATGTTTATATAGAACGCTTACAACCGTAGCAACACCCGCAGACACATATTGCCTTTGCGCAGCCGGGATTAACAGGAATCCCGAGGAGGTCAACAGGGGCGAAATGAGAAAAGGTGACATGAAGGTCACGCGCTGGCCAGCGGCGCCGACAGACGGCGCTGCGCCATGCCGTTCACAAGGTCGCTGCGCACCGTGTAGTGGGCCTTGCTGCGGATGTCGCCGATGTCCTCGCTGGAGATTCGTTCGATCCGCACCTCGACGTCCCAGCCCAACTTGCCCCAGGCGTTGCGGATGCGGCAGGCGAGTTCGCGCGCGCCCTGTTCGGAAAAGCTGTCGAGATGGCCACGGGTGGGGCCGGGGAAAAAGCGGGGGTGGGTTTTGTGGCGCATGGATGGCTCCCTGTCGCGCGGTCCCGGCGTCCGTCCGGGGCGGCGAGCGGGCCGGTGGGCCGCTCTGCGATCAGGATTAATCCAATTTGGACTTTTAAATCCAGAAAATCCCTATACCAAAAAGGTATGCGTCAGGGTTCCTGAAGGCCGACCACGGTGTGGATGGCGTCCAGATCCGCGTTGTCCACGGTGAATTCGCGGTCGTCGGGCTGGTATTCGCGCAGCACGACGCCCTCGGGCGCGCGGCGGACGAACTCCTTGACCAGCACCGCCTTGCTGCGCTTGACCACCACCACCCCGGCCCCGGCGGCGGGCGGCTTGTGCGGGTTGACGTGCAGAAGCTGGGCCGGGCGGAAGCGCGGCATCATCGATTCGCCGACCACATACATGGCGTAGGGATCGCGGGCGTTTTTCAGATAGTCGGGCTTGGCCACCCAATCGATGGGGCCATCCTCCAGAAACATTTCCTGATCCACCCCGCCACGGGCGGCGGCGCGCACCGGCATCGGTTCGGCCACTCCGCCAGGCATTGTTCCGCCATAGGACGCGGCGGGCGTCGGCGACGCGCGCAGCAGGGGCGGCGGCGAAGCCCGGCGGGCGGGCGGGCGCGAGACCGACGCGGCGGCTGGCTCCATCGCGTCGGCGTCCAGCCCCAGCAGGCTGGTCGGCTCCACGCCCAAGGGGCGGGCCAGCTTGACCGCCCAATCGACGGTCATCTTGCGCTGGCCGGTTTCCAGCTTGTTGATTTGCGGCTGCGAGGTTCCCGCCAGCTCGGCCAGTTTCTCCTGGCTCAGCCCGGCGGCCTGCCGCAATGCGCGGAGTGTGGACATGCCGCTTTCATACCAGATCGGTTTGAAAAAGTCCAATATGCCGCGCTCATGCGGCTTGCGTGAAAAAGTCCAAATGGGTTAAACCGTTGCGGTATGACGCTCGATGATTGGCTCGCCCGCACCGCCACCAAGGAAGACTCCTTCGCCGCCAGCATCGGCGTTAGCCAGGCGGCGGTGAACCGCTACCGCCATGGCCGCCGCGTGCCGCGTCCGGCGATGATGGCCCGCATCGTGGCGGCCACCGGCGGCGCGGTGACGGCCAACGACTTCCACGGGCTGCCGGAGGCCCCGCCGAAGCCTTCCGCAGGTGGTGCGGCGTCGTAGTGTTGGATGGCGTCCGGCAAGCGCGCGACGGGCTTGGCGAATTGGGCGGTGAGGATGTGGGCCGTGAGACTGGTTTGAGTCGGTCCGACGCGGATCGCCCGACGTGGACCCAGACATGGAAAAGGCCCTTCAGATCGCTCTGAAGGGCCTTTTCAACTGGTCGGAGTGAGAGGATTCGAACCTCCGGCCCCTGCCTCCCGAAAGCAGTGCTCTACCAGGCTGAGCTACACTCCGTTCAGGTCCGGCGGGCGGTGACGTCCGCCGGTGGGACGGGTATATAGACGGGCTGGACCCGGTGCGCAACGCAAAAAAGCGTCACACGGCGAAAAAATATGCGGGACTCAGAAATCCCGGTCGATCACGAAATCAATGACTTCCAGCATGGCGCGCTTGATCGGGCTGTCGGGGAAGGGGGCGAGGTTGGCGCGGGCGAGCGCGCCATAGCGGCGGGCGCGCTCCACCGTTTCGGCCAGCGCGTTGTGCTTGGCCATCAGCGCCTGGGCGTGCTCCAGGTCGCCGTCAGTCTGCTCCAACTCCTCCATGGTCCGGTGCCAGAAGGCTTTCTCAGCCTCGTCGGCCCGGCTGATCGACAGCACGACGGGCAGGGTCAGCTTGCCTTCGCGGAAATCGTCGCCGACCGTCTTGCCCAGCGTCGCCTGAAGCGCGGAGTAATCCAGCACGTCGTCCACCAACTGGAAGGCGATGCCCAGATTCATCCCGTAATCGTAGAGCGCCTGCGCCTCGGCCTCGGGCCGGTCCGCGACCACCGCGCCGACCTTGCAGGCGGCGGCGAACAGTTCGGCGGTCTTGCCCTTGATGACCTCCAGATAGGCCTCTTCGGTCGTCTCGGTGTCGTTGGTGGTGCGCAGTTGCAGCACCTCGCCCTCGGCGATGACGGCGGACGCGCGGGACAGGATGCGCAGCACGTCGAGCGATCCGACCCGCACCATCATCTCGAAGGAGCGGGAGAACAGGAAATCGCCGACCAGCACGCTGGCCTTGTTGCCGAACACCGCGTTGGCCGAGGCCAGACCGCGCCGCAGGTCGCTTTCGTCCACCACGTCGTCGTGCAGCAGGGTGGCGCTGTGGATGAACTCCACCACCGCCGCCAACAGCCGGTGCTTGTCGCCGGAATAGCCGCACAGATTGGCGGCGGCCAGCGTCAGAACCGGGCGCAGCCGTTTGCCGCCCGCCGCGATCAGATACCCGGCGAGCTGGGGAATCAGCTCCACCGACGACTGCATGTTTTGGACGATGATCTCGTTGACGGCGCTCAGGTCTTCGGCCACCAGAGCGGTGAGGTCATCGAGCGGGGTGGACGTGCGCCGGTTCGGCTCGAGATTGGTCACGACCGCCAAGGTCGACTCCACAGGTGATTGACGCCAGGAATTGCGGTAGGGAGCATAACGGCCTAGCCTTCTTGGTCAAGCCCGCAGGGGCGTTGTGGACGTGTCGGACCATGAGAGAATTGCTGCGAACCACCGATCCGGTCCGATTGTCCTGGTTGATCGCCCTGTTGGCCGACGCCGGGATTGAGGCTGTGCTGTTCGACGCCCACACCAGCCTGTTGGAGGGATCCATCGGCGCCATCCCCCAACGGCTTATGGTGGATGAGGAGGACGGCGCCCAAGCCTTCCGCGTCTTGCGCGAGGCGGGCGAGGCGTGAGCGGCGCGTCCCCCGGGCAGGCTTTTGAACCGCCGCCCTGCGATTTTCTGCTGAACGGACGGGTTCGGTTGGTCCAGCCGGATGGCGGCTACCGCGCCGCCATCGACCCGGTGTTTCTGGCGGCGATCACCGACGCCCGCGACGGCGACCGCGTGCTGGACGTCGGGACCGGCACCGGGGCTGCGGCGTTGTGTCTCGCCGCGCGGGTGGCGGGCGCGTCGGTGGTGGGGCTGGAGCAGCGGGCCGACGCCGCCGCCTTCGCCCGGCGCAACGCCGCCCTGAACGGTCTGGCCGAGCGGGTGCGGGTGGTGGAGGGCGATTTGCTGGCGCCGCCGCCGGAGCTGCGCCCCGGTTCCTTTGACCGGGTCATGATGAATCCCCCCTATCTGCGGGCCGACGGGGCGAGTCCGCCGCCCGACCCCTGGAAGGCGGCGGCGAATGTGGAGGGCGCGGCGCGCCTGCCCGACTGGCTGCGCTTCGCCGACGCCATGCTGAAGCCGCGCGGGATGGTGACGCTGGTCCACCGCGCCGACCGGATCGACGACATTTTCGACGCGCTGCGCGGGCGCTTTGGCGGGCTGGTCCTCGTGCCCCTGTGGCCGAAGGCCGGGCAGGAGGCCAAGCGCGTGCTGGTCGCCGCGCGGAAAGGCGTGCGCACCCCCGCCCGGTTGACGGCGGGCGTCACCGTGCACGGGGCCGACGGCGCCTACACCGCTGAAGCCGAGCGAATTTTGCGCGGGGCGGGCGCGTTGGCGCTTTGACAGAGCGGCGGCGCGACCCCATTTGTCGCGGCATGAGCCTGCATTCCCTGTTGAAGAAACTCCCCTTCGGCCCCTGGCGCAACGCCGGGCCGTTGGTGTCCGTGGTCCGGCTGTCCGGGGTGATCGGCGCGGGCGGGGCGTTTCGTCCCGGCCTGACGTTGGCCGCCCTCGCCCCGCTGTTGGAGCGCGCCTTCGCGCCCAAGGAGCAGGCGGCGGTCGCGCTGGTCGTCAATTCGCCGGGCGGGTCGCCGGTGCAGTCGGCCTTGATCGCCAAGCGCATCCGCGATCTGGCCGAGGAAAAGAAGCTGCCCGTCTTCGCCTTTTGCGAGGACGCGGCGGCGTCCGGCGGCTATTGGCTGGCCTGCGCGGCGGATGAGATTTGGGCGGACGAAAGCTCGGTCCTGGGATCCATCGGCGTGGTGTCGTCGGGGTTCGGCCTGCATGACTTCATCGCCCGGCATGGCGTGGAGCGTCGGCTTTACACCGCCGGGGAAAACAAGGTCCTGCTCGACCCCTTTTCGCCGGAGCGGGCGGACGGGGTCGCTCATCTCAAATCCTTGCAGGCCGACGTCCATGACGCCTTCAAGGCGCTGGTCCGCGCCCGGCGCGGCGCCCGGTTGACCGGGGCGGAGGAGGAGATCTTCTCCGGCGCCTTCTGGGCCGGGCGCAAGGCGAAGGAACTGGGCTTGATCGACGGGTTGGGCGATCTGCGCGGCGTGCTGCGCGGGCGTTTCGGCGAAAAGGTCCGGCTGCGGGTGGTCGAGGCGGAACGCGGCTGGTTCCGCGACAAGCTGGGCTTCCGCGCCGCGCTGTCCGGCGGCGATGTGGTCGGCGCGGGCGCGGTTTTGGCCGAAGCCTTGCCGTCGGCGGCGGTCGCGGCGGTGGAAGAACGCCTGCTGTGGTCGCGTTTGGGGCTGTAGCCGCCGCCGCGCTCCGCTGAACGAAGGGGGCGAGGCTGGTTGGGGCTTTGCCCCCTCCCTAACCCTCCCCCGCCTGTGGCGGGAGAGGGAACTCCGCCGTGCGCCGACCAGGATCAAGCCTCCCTCTCCCGCAACGCGGGGGAGGGTCGGGGAGGGGGCAAGCGTTGCCGAACCTACCGGCGCCGCATACAGTGCCGCTCCCGAGGGTTGGGGGGCGGCGTCATGGGCGGGGCATTGATCTTTTTGGCCGGTGGCGCGGTGGGCGGCGTGACGCTCGGCGCGTTGGGGGTGGGGACGGCGTTGATCGCCGTGCCGCTGCTGACCCTGGTCTTGCCGTGGCTTGGCGTTCCGGCGGACGCCGCGCCGCTCACCGCGCTGGCGACCTCCATGGCGGTGGTGGCGGTGACGTCGGTCTCCTCGGTGCTGTCGCACCATCGGTTGGGCAACGTTCTGTGGCCGGTCTTCCGCGTCACCATTGTCGCCAGCGTCACCGGAGTCGTGGTCGGCGCCGCCGTCGCCACCCATCTGCCCGCCGCCGCGCTGCGGCTGGTGGTGGGTGTGTTCCTGCTCGTCACCGCGTGGCGGATGCTGACCGGCGGCGCGGGCAAGCCTTCGCCGTCGGTGGCGGCGGGACCGTCGTCCGGCGCGGAGTCTCCGAAGGTCTACCGGCTGGGCGGGGCGTTGATCGGGTTGGCGGGCAGCTTCATCGGGGCGGGTGGCGGCGTGCTGATGGTGCCGTTCCTCAGCGGACGCGGCCATCCGATGACGCGCGCCGTCGCCACCTCGACCGCCATCGGCCTGCCGGTGACGGTGGCCGGGGCGCTGCTCTACACCGCGCTTGGCCTGCGCGACGGCGTCGATCTGCCGGGGCAAATCGGCTATCTGCATCTCCCCGCTTTGCTGGAAATCGGCGTGGCGAGCGCGTTGACCGCGCCGCTGGGGGCGAAACTGTCCGCGCGTTTGCCGGGGCCGCTGTTGAAAAAGATCTTCGCCCTTCTGCTGATTCCCTTGGCCCTGAAGATCGCCGTCGGTTGATGGCGCTTGAACTGACGGCGCTTGAAGTGTCGCGGGCGGGTCCGGCACAGTGCCGACGCCCCCAAGGGTTTCGTTGAGCGCTGCGGAGCCGCCAACCGTGCCGGATCAAAGCATGATCGAACAGGATGTGATCGACGCCGCCATCGCGTTCCACCACGCGGGCCGCGCGTTGAAGGCGGTGACGTTGCTGCGCCGGGTGTTGGGCGTCAACCCGGCCAATCACAACGCGCTGCGGCTGTATGGCGTGTTCCTGCGTCAGGCCGGGCAGGCGCAGGCGTCCATTCCCTGGTTGGCGCGGGCCGCCGCCCTGCACCCTTTCGTCCCGGTCTTCCACCAGGATTTGCAAAAAAGCTACGAGGCGCTGGGCCGCGCCGATCTGGCGAGCGCCAGCTATTGCCGCGCCCTGCTGGCCGAGATCCGCGCCGGTCTGGGGCCGGAGGACGCGCCGCCCCACCCCCTGGGCTGGTGGCCGGAGCCTGGCCTTTCTGTTTCGGTCACGCCACGCGGGCAACGGCGGGAGCCGCTGATCCTGTTCGTCAGCGAACGCTGGTTCCTGCTGGATCCCCGGCGCGGCGCGTCGAACACCATGCTGTATGGGGTGGACGCCCGGGAAAAAACGCATCCTGGCGGGGCGGCGGGCTTTTTTCTTGATGAACTGGCGTTGCGGTCTGGGGGAGGGCTTGACGCTGGCTTGATCGACCGCCTGTTCGCACAGGCGGTCGCGGAGCTTGACCCGGACATCGTCCTGTGGACGCCGCAGGTGAACGCTCTGCTGCGCGCCCTTGATCCGAGCGTTGAGGCGGTTGCGGACCTGCGGCGGCGGCATGGTTTTAAATTGGCGGCGTCGCTCTATGATCTGGCCGATTCCTGGGGGGCTGAGCCAGCGTGGCGACTGGGCGCGCACGCGGACCTGTTCATCGCCATGGATCTGCCGCAAAGCTTGGCGGAGGCCCGGTTGCCCGGGTTGCCGACGCTGGGCGCTTGGGCCTTCGCCGATCCCGACCTTTTCCGGGACGCGGGCGGCGCGCGGGACATACCGATCAGCTTTGTTGGCCAATTGCGCGAAGCGCGCGCCGCCTTTCTGGCCGAGGTCGAGGCGACCGGCTTGCCGGTTCATCGGCTGGGCGGACAGCGCGGCGGCGCGCCGTTGACCTATGACGACTATGCGGACACCCTGCGGCGTTCACGCCTGACGATCAATCTTTCCAACAGCCAGACCGGCGGAACGCCGCACGTCAAGGCGCGGGTGTTCGAGGCGCTGCTGTCCGGCGCGCTGCTGCTGGAGCAAGCCAACCCGGCGACCGAGCATTGGTTGCGCCCGATGGAGCATTACGTCCCCTTTGCCGACGCCGCCGATTTGGTCGCCAAGGCCCGCCATTATCTGGACCATCCCGCCGAAGCCCGCGCGATCGCCGAACGGGGCCGCGACCATGTCCGCGACCGGCTGAACCCGGCGGCCTTCTGGCGCGCCGTTCAGGACCGGCTCGGCTGAGGGCTTGAGGGCTTCAGCCCGTCACTTCAGCGTGTTCAGAGAATCCCTTCGGTCCGATCGCTCAGGGCGGCGTTCTCCACAGCCACGCGGTGGCGCGTCAGAGGCAGATTGAGAACGGAAAACAGCAGCGCCAGCCACGCCTGTCCGAACATCAGCGGCAACAGCGCCAACTCTCCGGCGACGATCAGGTAATTGGGGTGGCGAACCCAACGGAAGGGACCGCGCCGCACCAGCGGGGCGTCGGGCAGCGTGATGACCCGCGTGGTCCAGAACCGTCCAAGCGTGGCGATCACCCAAACCCGCCCGGCCTGGAGCAGCGCGAACAGCGCCAAAAGCCAAAGATTGACCGGGGCGTCCGCCGGAACGACGAGGAACAGGGTCAGCAGCCAACAGCCATGCAGCAGAACGAACAGCGGGTAA
This sequence comes from Azospirillum sp. FG154, assembly GCF_057809575.1. NCBI lineage: Bacteria > Pseudomonadati > Pseudomonadota > Alphaproteobacteria > Rhodospirillales > Azospirillaceae > Azospirillum > Azospirillum sp. FG154. The sequence continues at coordinate 39,789 of NZ_JBMDKF010000007.1, forward strand.
TGGCCCGCCCCAACCTCGCGCGCGCCCTGGGCCAGCAGCCGGGCGGTGTTGCGTTTGGCGAGCGCCAGCTCCAGCAGCCGTTGGGCGGCCACCAGCAACAGAATGACGTGCGGGGCGCCGAGGCTCATCACAGCTCCAGCAAGGTCAGCGCGGCGGAAAAGCCGGGGCCGAGCGCCACCATCAAATGCGGCCCCGTCGCCCCGCGCGACAAGCGCCGCTCCAGCACGAACATCACGCTGGCCGCCGACATGTTGCCACACGCGCGCAGCGACGCCCAAGCGTCGTCCATGCCGTCGCTCGCCGGGGCCAGAACCTCCGCCAGCGCCTGAAGCACCTTGGTGCCGCCGGTGTGGCAGATCACGCCCGCCAGATCGGCGCGGGTCATCCCCTGTTTGCTCAGGAAAGCGTCGAGAACCGGGGGCAGGCGGTCGCGGACCAGCTTGGGAATGTCCTGGCTGAAGATCACGCCGAAACCGTCGCTCTCCACCCGCCAGCCCATGATCCCGCGCGTGTCGGGCCAGGTGTGCTCCCCGCTGGCGCGCAGGCGCGGCCCGCGTCCGTCCCCGGCGCGCAGCACCGCCGCCGCCGCGCCGTCGGCGAAGAGCGCGGTCGCCACCAGGTTTGTGGGGGTCGCCTCCTGGCTGCGGTGGGCGAGCGAGCACAGCTCCACCACCAGGAACAGCACGGTCGATCCCGGCATGGCCCGCGCCATCATCCCGGCCCGCGCCAGCCCCAGAACGCCCCCGGCGCAGCCCAGCCCGAAAATCGGCAGCCGCGCCGTGTCGGGACGAAAGCCCATGCGGTCGAGCAGCCGCGCCTCCAGGCTGGGCGTGGCGATTCCGGTGGTGGTGACGCAGACGATGGCGTCGATGTCGGCGGGGCGCAGTCCGGCGCGCTCCAGCGCTTTGGTCGCCGCCTCTTCCAGCAGATCCAACGCGCAATCGGTGAAGATGGCGGCCCGTTCCGGCCAGCCATGCGGCTCCAAATACCACTCCAGGGGCCGTACGGCGTGGCGGGTCTGAATCCCGGCGTTGGCGAAGACGGGGGCCAGCCGGTCAAAATCGCGCATGCGATGCGCGAACATCGACCGCGCGGCGGCCAGCGTCGCCTGTTGGTCAAAAGAATGGTGTGGCAGCGCCGTCGCAACCGACAGCAGGCGGGGATCGGTCATCATGGCGCACAATGTGTGGCGCGCCCGCGCTTTGTCCATGGGCGGCGCAGGGCGATCCGCCGAAGAGCGAAGGGAGCGGACGGAGAGCGCCCGGCGCGGCCTCCGGATCCAGCTAAAGAAAAAGCCAGTCAATCCATGGGATTGACTGGCTTTTCGATTGGTAGCAGCGGAGGGATTTGAACCCCCGACCAAGGGATTATGATTCCCCTGCTCTACCACTGAGCTACGCTGCCATCGTGCCCGGTCGTTTCTGGCCGGGCCGCTTCTATAGGGCAGAGGGCGGTTTTCTGTCAATAGGCCGAAACAGGGTTTTTGCAGTTTTTTATGGGGCGGTTCCGGCGATCCAGCCGCCGCCCAAAACCCGGTCATTCTGGTAGACGACGCAGGCCTGACCGGGTGCGACGCCGTGTTGCGGCTCGTGCAAGTCCAACCGCGCGGTTCCGTCGGCGGCCATGCGCCAGGTCGCGGCGGCGGGCGGTTGGGCGGAGCGCAGCTTGACCGACACCTCCAGCCCGGCGCCGTCGGGCAGGGCGGGGCCGAGCCAATTGACCTCGCGCACCGACACCACCGACCGGGCCAGATCGCGGCGCGGGCCGACGACGACGCGGCGCTGCCCCGGCTCCAGCCGGACGACGTAGAGCGCCTCGTCCTCGCCCCGGATGCCGCCGATGCCCAGACCCTTGCGTTGGCCGACGGTGTAATGAACCACGCCCTGGTGACGGCCCAACACGCGCCCGTCGATGTGGACGATCTCGCCCGGCTCGACCGATCCGGGCCGCAGTTTGGCGACGACCGACGCGTAATCGCCGTCGGGCACAAAGCAAATATCCTGGCTGTCGGGCTTGGCCGCGACCTCCAGCCCGTGGCGTTCGGCCAGCGCGCGGGTTTCCGGCTTGGTCAGGCCGCCCAGCGGGAAGCGCAGGAACTCCAACTGGTCGCGCGTGGTGGCGAACAGGAAATAGCTCTGGTCCTTGCCCGGATCGACGGCGCGGTGCAGCTCCGCCCCTTGCGGGCCGATCATGCGGCGGACGTAATGGCCGGTGGCCAGCGCCTCGGCCCCCAGATCGCGGGCGGTGTTCAGCAGGTCGCGAAACTTGACCCGCTGGTTGCAGCGCACGCAGGGAATCGGGGTTTCGCCACGCAGATAGCTGTCGGCGAAATCATCCATCACGTCTTGGGAAAAGCGGCCTTCGTAATCCAGCACATAATGCGGGATGCCGATGCGTTCGGCGACCTGCCGGGCGTCGTAGATGTCTTGACCGGCGCAGCAGGCGCCCGCCTTCATCACCGCCAGCCCGTGATCGTAGAGTTGCAGGGTGATGCCGACGACGTCGTAGCCCTCCTCCCGCAGCACGGCGGCGGTGACGGAGGAATCGACCCCGCCGGACATGGCGACGACCACGCGGGTGTCCTGGGGGCGCTTGGGAAGACCGAGGGAGTTCATGACGTTCACTGTCGAAAATGCGCCCGGACCGGCGCCGGGGATGCGGGCGGCGTCGCCACCAAGGCGCCGACGCGGGGTCGGCGCGGCTTGGTGGGGTCAACCCGCCGCTTCCCGGACGTCAGCCCTTGGACGCGTTGTTGGCGCCGCTGGGCAGGCGGACGACCAGCCCGTCCAGCTCTTCGGTCATGATGATCTGGCAGCCCAGGCGCGAGGTCTTGGTCAGGCCGAAGGCCAGATCCAGCATGTCCTCTTCGTCTTCCGCCGCCTCGGTCAGAACGTCGAACCATTCCGGCTCGATGATGACGTGGCAGGTGGAGCAGGCGAGCGAGCCTTCGCAGGCGCCTTCCAGATCCAGGCTGTTCTTGTGGGCGATTTCCAGAACGGACAGGCCGAGCGGGGCGTCCACCTCGCGGCGGCTGCCGTCGAGTTCGATGAAGGTCATCTTGGGCATCGGAATCCTCGTTTTTGCAAAAAGGGTGGGCGGGTTAAGAGATGGGCGGGGCGTCCGCCTGCGCCGCTGATCCGCCTTGCAAGGCGCGCAAGGCGTTGGCCCGGCGGGTCGGGTCGGTCAGGGTCGCCAGCGCGTCGGCCAGGGCGGCGGCCTGTGCGCTGGCGTTGGCGCGTTGGGTCGCGTCGCGGTCGGCGAAGCGGTCCCCGGCGAAGGCGCGGGCGAAGCCGCTGTATTGGCGGGCGATCTGCGCCGGATCAAGGTCGAGACGGCGCTCCAGACCAAGCCGGGTGAAGGGATCGAGCGGGGCGGGCGGCAACACCGCGCCGCAGGCGTGGCAGAACAGCGCGCGCGGGCCGACCGCGCCGCCGCATTGGCCGCAGGGATCGGGCGGGCGGGCGGGGGTGTCGGGGCCGCCGTTGGACGGGCCGGAATCGGAACGGGTCATGCGGGTGGTCCACCAAAACGCCAAGACGACAGGCCACGCGACAAGCCATGCGTCGGTGCTCCAGCCGCGTCATACCCAGAACCGCCGTCCGGCGCAATGTGGGATTTCATCCGGCTGAAGCGCGCGGCGTCGGCCCTGGCCGAACGCCTCACGCCGCCGCGCTCCGCCGGGCCAGAGTGAACCAGGCGGTCAGGAAACGGTCCACCGCCTCGTCGTCGCTGGTCCAGCCCAAACTGACGCGGATGGCCGACGCGGCGGTGTCAGCGTCCGCCCCCATCGCCGCCAGCACATGGGATGGTTTGACCTTGCCGCTGGAGCAGGCCGACCCGGCGCTGACCGCCACCCCGGCCAGATCCAGCGCCATCACCTGGGTCTCGCCCAACAGGCCGGGCAGGACCAGGCAGCTTGTGTTCGGAACCCGCGCGGCGTCCGCGCCCATGATCCGGGCGTGTGGGGCGTTCGCCAGCGCTTCGCGCTCCAGCCGGTCGCGCAGGTTGGCCAGCGCGGCGGCGTTGGGCAACTCGTCGCGGGCCAGCCGGGCGGCGGCGCCGAAACCGACGATGCCCAGCAGATTTTCGGTTCCGGCCCGTTTGCGCTTTTCCTGACCGCCGCCGCGAATGAGCGATTCCGGCTCCAGCCCTTCGGCGAGAATCAACGCGCCGACGCCCGCCGGGCCGCCCAGCTTGTGGGCCGACAGGGTCAGCAGATCGACGCCCAGTTCGGCGAAGGACAGCGGCAGCCGACCCGCCGCCTGCACCGCGTCGGCGTGGACCAGCGCGCCCTGCGCGTGGGCCAGACGCGCGGCCTCGGCCACCGGCTGAATCACTCCGGTTTCGTTGTTGGCGACCATCAGGGACAGCAAAGCGGACGGGGTTCGCTCCAACGTCGCCGCCAGCGCGGCTTGGTCGATCACGCCGTCGGGCGTCACCGGCAGCCGTTCGGCGACGGGATCGGCGGCCAACACCGACTCATGTTCGATGGCTGAGGCCAGAACGGCGCGGCCTGGAAAGCCGCGCAGCGCCATGTTGTTGGCTTCCGTCCCGCTGCCGGTGAACAGCACTTGCGCCGGTTTCACCCCGACCAGGGCCGCCACGGCGGCGCGCGCCTCCTCCACCGCGCGGCGGGCGGCGCGGCCAAAGGCGTGGACCGACGAGGGGTTGCCGACCAGATCCATGGCCTGGACCATCGCCGCCCGCACCGCCGGTTTCAGCGGCGTGGTGGCGTTGTGGTCCAGATAGATCCGCTCGCGCGCCGGGGCTGACTGTGGGGGCATCCGAACAGAAGTCACGCGAAACGCTCACTCAGCGGCGACGGCGGCGTCGCTGTCGGGCAGGACCGGGCGGGCCAGCAGCAGGCCGCTGGTGCCGATGATCCGCCGCTCAACCACGTCGGCGATGGTGACGGAGCTGAGATACATGTGGATCTGGTTGCCCAGCTCTTCCCACAGATCGTGGGTCAGGCAGCGCGAGCGGTTGGTGCGGCAGCCCTGCGGCGTGCCGTTGGCGCAGCGGGTGGTGCGGATCGGCTCGTCCACCGCCAGGATGATGTCCGACACGCGGGTTTCGTCCGCCGGGTGGGCCAGCAGATAGCCGCCGCCCGGGCCGCGCACGCTCTTGACCAAACCGCCCTTGCGCAGCTTGGCGAAGAGTTGCTCCAGATAGGACAGCGAGATTTCCTGCCGCTCGGCGATGTCGGCGAGCGCGATCGGGCTGCCCTGGCTGGTGGCCGCCAGATCGACCATGGCCATCACGGCGTAGCGTCCCTTGGTGCTCAGTCTCATCGCATGTCTCCTTGAACGTTCCTGGTCCCGCCGTTGCGGGGTGCTGAAGCGCTGGTGTCTGGGGCGGTGGCCTCCAACGCGGCCACACGGGCTTGCAGCGTCGTCATCTGGTCGAGCAGACCGGACAGCGCGCGGGCCACGGGGTCGGGAAGGTCGCCGCAAGGCGTGCCGTAGGGCAGAAATTTCTGGGTGTCGGCGGGGCTGCGCGGCGTCACCGGCTTGGCCGGAATGCCGACCACGGCGGTTCCAGGCGCGACGTCGGCCACCACCACCGCGTTGGCGCCGATCCGCGCCTGGGCGCCGATGGTGATCGCGCCGAGGATCTTGGCGCCGGCGCCGACGATGACGCCGTCGCCCAAGGTCGGGTGCCGTTTGCCATGCTCCAGCGACGTGCCGCCCAGCGTCACCCCGTGATAGAGCATGACGTCGTCGCCGATGTCCGCCGTTTCGCCGATGACGACGCCCATGCCATGGTCGATGAAGAAACGCCGCCCGATGGTCGCGCCGGGGTGAATTTCGATGCCGGTCACGGCGCGGGCGAGGTGGGAAATCAGGCGCGCGGACAACCGCCATCCGGCGTCATGGCAGCGGCGGGCCAAGCGGTGCAGAATGATCGCGTGAAAACCGGGATAGCACAGCGCAACCTCCAGCCGCGACCGGGCGGCGGGGTCGCGGGCCAGGATCCCGTCAATCTCTTCGCGAAGATGCTTGAACACGCCATCACCCGCCGTGGTATAGTCCGGCCTCTTGCTGGAAGAGCGATCTTTTGCAAGACCTCATCCGACCGCCCTTGAGGCTGGAGCCGCCGCAACGGCTCGGCTTTGAGGAGCGGAACAAGCGGGTTGCCCCGGAGGACGTATCGACGCATATAGGATGACCAACCAAATTGGTCAAGAATTGTGTGCGAAAAACCCCCACTCCGTGACGGGAAACCCCGTTAACGCGCCGATGGGGCCGATTTTCGGCCTCGCGGCTGTTTCGACAACCCTTCGTTCGCGTCAGGATCGTCGCTCCCATGCCTGAAGTGCTCATCAACGGTCCCGCCGGTCGCCTGGAAGGCCGTTACACCCATGGCAAGCAGCCGAACGCCCCGGTCGCGCTGCTGTTGCATCCCCATCCGCAGCACAATGGAACGATGAACAACAAGGTGATCTTCACCTTGTTTCAGTCTTTCACCAAGCGCGGCTACTCGGCCCTGCGCTTCAATTTCCGAGGCGTCGGGCGCAGCCAGGGAACCTATGACAAGGGCGAAGGCGAGTTGGCCGACGCCGCCGCCGCGCTGGACTGGTTGCAGACCTACAACCCGAACGCGCCGGTCTGCTGGATCGGCGGCGTGTCGTTCGGGGCGTGGATCGGCATGCAGTTGCTGATGCGTCGGCCGGAAATCGACGGCTTTGTGTCGGTGTCGCCCCCGGCCAACCTGTTCGATTTTTCGTTTCTGGCGCCGTGCCCGTCTTCGGGCCTCATCATCCACGGCGATCGTGACGAGCTGGTGCCGTCGGCGGCGGTGACGAAGCTGGTGACGAAGTTGTCGCACCAGAAAGACATCCACATCGACCACCGGGTCGTTCCGGGGGCGAACCATTTCTTTGTCAACCGCACCGATGAACTGGCGGCGCAGGTTGACGACTATCTGGGCAAAGCGGTCGGCAGTCCGGTTCCGGCGGCGGTTGAATAAGGACGTCAAGACATGGCGCGGGTTGTTTGTCTTCTGATGGCGCTCGCCCTTGCCTCAACCGCGCTGGCGGGCTGTTCGTCTGAACAGGTCGCCAGGGGATTCCAGCGCTGGTGCGGGAGCGCCCCGAACTGCGACGACAAGAGCCGCCGCTCGTTCAAGAGCGGCTCCATCGCGGTTCAGGGGTTGCCGCAGGACAGAACCCAGACGTCGTAGATCGCGTTTTCCATCGCCGACAAGCCGGGGCTGGACGCGAACATCCAGCCGCTGAAGGCGATCTCGGCCTGTTCGCCGGGCTTGATTTCCGTCACCTCCAAAAAAGCGGCGGCCTCCGGCGGGTCGATGGGCGGGTTTTCCCGGCAGGCGCGCAGGGTGATGCGCAGGCTGCCCATCGCCTTGGTCTCCCCCACCGCGATGGTGAAGGTGGAGGTGCGGGCCGTCACCTTGTCCAACCATTGCAGCTTGGCGCCGGGGCGGGCGATCATCTGCTCCGGCTTGGTGGCGGCGTTGGCCGGAAGCGGAGCGGCCAGCAGAGCGGCGCCGAGAAGGGCCGCGTTGGTGAACCGGGACAGGAGCGTCGAAAACGTCGTCACGTCGGATCGCTTTCGTGGTTGCGGAACTGTGGTCGTGCCTTCTATCGCGGAAAGCGCGTCGTCGTCCATGACAGGAAAATAGGGCGGGGCTGCGGCGAACGTCAGGCTGTCTTGTCGGCGGCGAAGCGCAGGCGGACGTAATCGGCGGTCCAGCGGCCTTCGGCGTCGCGCAGCGCGGGGGCGACGGAGTCGAGAACCTCGGCGATCAGGGCCGGTCGTTCCGCTTCCGAAACGCGGTTGAGGAAGCTTTGCGCGAAGGTGGTCAGCCACCCGGCCATGTCGGTGGGCAGCGGCGTCGGGCGCGGAATCAGCGCGATGCTGCGCACGGTGAAGCCAGCGGCCTCCAGCTTGGCTTGATAAGACTCGGGCGTCGGGAAATACCAGGGGTTGGCGGCCTTGCCGTCCAGCCCGCGCCGGTCGAGCGCCGCCTCCAGCCCGGCGACGATCCGCCCGACATTGCCGGCGCCGCCAAATTCGGCAACGAAACGACCGTTGGGTTTCAAGGCCCGCGCCACCCCGGCGATCACCGCGTCGGGCTGGGTCATCCAATGCAGGGCGGCGTTGGAGAACACCGCGTCGAACTCCGCCGTGAAGGGCAGGGCGTGGCCGTCGATCACGCGGGCGTCGAGGCCGCGCGCGCGGGCCGTGGCGACAAACTCCGGGCTGGCGTCGGCGCCGACCACGGCGCAGCCGAACCCGACCAGACGTTCGGTCAGGGTGCCTTCGCCGCAACCAAGGTCAAGGATGCGCTCCCCCGCCGCCGGAGCCAGCAAATCCACCACCGGCATGCCGAGTTCCGGGACGAATCCGGCGTGCCGCTTGTAGCCGCCCGCTTCCCAACGCTGATCGGTGGTGGTCATTGCAAACCTTCATTCATTGTCATATCGGAACGATCCGACTTCAAAACGATCAAAACGCTTCAAACGACAAAGGGGGCCGAATGGCCCCCTTCGCGTGGTCGATGGCGCTGACGATCCGCTCACATCTTCGGCGGTTGCTCCCCGGCGGCGGAGTCCGCCGGTTTGCTCATGCTTTGCAGCGAGAAGATGACCTGCCCCAAAAGCTGCTCCAGACCGGGCGTGCTCTGGGTGTATTCGATGCGCCCGTTCGGCTTGATGATGTCGGGGTCGCCGCCCGGCTCAAGCGACAGGAACTTGCCGCCCAGCAGGCTTTCCGACGCGATCACCGCCGCCGTGTCCTTCGGCAGCTTGACCGTGTTGTCGAGCGCCAAATGGACGACCGCCTGATAGCTTTTGGGGTCGAGCGACAGGCCGACGACGTTGCCGACCTTCACGCCGCTGATCCGCACGTCAGAGCCGTTTTGCAGCCCGGTGATGCTGGAGAAATTGGCCGTCACCTCATAGCCCTGCACCTTGCGCAGATCAGCGCTTTTGTAGGCGAAGGCCAGGAAGACGCCGGCGGCGACAAGCACGACGCCGCCCAGCACGGTTTCGATCACGTTCCGACGCATAGGATGATCCTGCTGCGGAGTCCGGCCGGTCAGGCCGGAGTCCAAGGCTCGTAATCGCCGGTCGCGGCCACCCGCTCGCCACCGGCCAGCGCATGGCCGGGCGGACGGTAGGCCTGGGCCGAACCGGACAGGTTGGGAAGATGCTCTTGCTGCCACGGCTTGCGCAGGCTGCTGGAGCCTTCGGGCAGCGGCTCTTTGACGGTGTGGTGCAGCCAGCCGTGCCATTCCGGCGGGATCTTCGTCGCGTCCGGCTCACCGGCGTAGATCACCCAGCGGCGCTCGCGCGCGCCAGCGGGGGTGGTCTTGCTGCGGTAATAGACGTTGCCGAAACGGTCGCTACCGACCTTCGCGCCCCGGCGCCACGTCACGAAATTGATGTGAATGTTCGCCAGTTTGGTGAACAGGGAGAGTGGCTCGGTCATCGTCGCTCGCGGATTCGGGGAAGCTGTCCCGCCCCGTTCGAGGCGGGCCGGTCGAATGCGGGCCGCACTATGACACCGCGAAGACGCCGCGTCCACACCCGCCGACAGAGCAAGGCGGGCAACGGCTTGAGATCAAGCGAACTTGCGGTCGGTCAACAGCAGCCGCAGGGCGAATCCCAGAAACAGAACCCCGGCCAACCCGTCCAGCGCGGTTTTCATCCGTTGGCTGGACAGCACGCGCCGGGCGGTCCCGGCGGACAGCGCGGCGACTCCGATCAGATACGCCGCGCCCAGCAGGGTGATGAGGTTGCCCAGCAGGAAGATCTGCACGGCGACATGGCCCAATTCCGGGGCGACGAATTGCGGCACGAAAGCCAGTTGGAACAGAATAATCTTGGGATTCAAAAGGTTGGTCATCAACGCCTGGGTGAAGACGACGGAGGCCTGCGCCGAGTCGGACGCCGCCGCCGGACCATCGGCTCCATCCGCCCGGCTGGCGACCGCGCTCCACAGCGACCGCGCGCCGATCCAGGCGAGATAGGCGCCGCCCGCATAGCGCAGCGCGTCGAACAGAATGGGGGAGGCGGCGATCAGGGCCGACACGCCGACGGCGGCGAGCAGCGCGTGGATGACGTTGCCCAACGAGATGCCCAGCGTGGCGATGACGCCCGCCCGCCGTCCGTCGGCGACGCTGCGGGTCAGCACCAGCAGGAAATCCGGCCCCGGCGCCAGCACCAACACGAAGACGGCGAGCAAATAGAGGTGAAGCAGATGGGGATCGAGCGGCAGCGTCATCGTGGGGGGAGAACCTTTCCGATCAAGGCCGGGTCAGTCGGGCCAGCGGCGGTGCAGCCACAGCCATTGGGCCGGGCGTTCGCGCACCCAATCCTCCAACAGCCGGTTCAGCCGTTCCATCACAATCCGCGCGTCGGCAATGCGGTCGCCGCTGGTCGGGTATTCCAGGGGCGGCAGGACGGTGATGCGGAAATTCGCCCCGTCCAACCGTTCGGTCAGCGCCAGCGACAGCGGAATGTCCAGACGGATCGCCAGTTGCGCGGCGGCGGGGGCGGTCATGGCATCGCGGCCAAAAAAGGGCACGGGGATGCCGTCGTTCATTTTCTGATCGTACAGGATGCCGACATGGCCGCCCTTGGACAGCTCGCGCAGCAGCTTGCGCGCGCCGTCGGCTCCTTTGGGGATCTGGGTGTCGGAGGCGGCGCCGCGCAACTCGATCAACAGCTTGGCGACATAGGGGTTGTTGGGCGCGCGGTAGACCAGCCCCAGCTTCAGGCCGCGCAGGCGGGAGGCGACCGATTGCACCTCCCAATTGCCCAGATGGGCGGCGACCATGATTCCGGCCTTGCCGTCGTCGCGCATCGAATCGACATGCTCGCCGCCGACGAACACCGTCCGGTCCCGGCCAATCTCTTCCAGATGGGGGTATTCGGCGACCGTCCGGCCCAGATTGTCCCACATGGCGCGGATGATCGCCTCGATCTCCGCCGCCGATTTCTCGGGAAAGGCGCGGGTCAGGTTGCGCCGGGCGGTGCGGGTTCCCGGCAACCACGGTCCGACCGTCCGCCCGATCCAACCGCCCAGGGCCGAGGCGCGGTCCACGGGCAGCGCCCGGAACAGGCGATGCACGCCATGGACGAAGGCGGCCTCCAGCGGGTGGCCGACGCGGCGGGTCAGCCATTTGACGAGCGGGCTACGCGGCTTCGCCATGCGAGCCTCCCTTCAAGGATGGGTGATCGAGCAGGCGGTCGAGATCCGCCGGAGCGTCCCAGACGATGGCGACCGGCAACACGGCGACGTGGGCGCGCAGATCGGCGGGCAAGCGCACGGCGTCCTTGGCGGTGGTGACGGGCAGGGCGTCCAGCGCCGCCGCCTGATCGAGCAACGCCTGAATCTCCGCCGCCTGATAGGGGTGGTGGTCGGCGAAGGACCGCCGGGCGACCAGATCGGCGCCGAGCGTTTCCAGCGTCGCGAAGAATTTTTCCGGTCGGCCAATCCCGGCGAAGGCGAGAACCCGGCGTCCGGCCAGGGCAAGGTCGCTCTCGTCCGGCGTAAGCCGCGCGCGCAGAACGGGCAGGCCGCCAGCCAGGGCGGCGACTCCGGTCTGGTCCGGCCCGACGATGACCAGGGCGCTGGCGCGGCGCAGCCCGTCGGCGATCCGTTCACGCAACGGCCCGGCGGGGATCAGCCGCCCATTGCCAAAGCCGACCGCGCCATCGACGACGACCAGCGCGCGATCCTTGAACAGGCCAGGGTTCTGGAACCCGTCATCCATGACGATGGCCCCGGCCCCCGCCGCGACGGCGGCCTCGGCTCCGACCGCGCGGTCGCGGGCGACCCAGCAGGGGGCGGACGCGGTCAGCAACAGAGCCTCGTCGCCGACGTCCGCCGCGCCGTGGCGGGCGGGATCGACGCGCAGCGGCCCAACCTCGCGCCCGCCATGGCCACGGGTCAGCGCGTGGGCGTTCACCCCGCGCGCGCGCAGCGCGGCGAGGATCGCCAGCCCGACCGGAGTCTTGCCCGCGCCGCCCGCCACCAGATTGCCGACGCAGATCACCGGAACGCCGACCCGGCGCGGCGTGGTTCCCGCCAGCCGCCGCCGTCCGATCAGCCCATACAGCGCCCCCAGCGGGGCCAGGGCCGCCGCCGCCGCGCCCGGTGGCCGATACCAGAAAGCCGGTGTGCGCAACCGCGTGACTCCCGATCAGGCCGCCGAACGGATGCCGGCGGCGTCCAGCACCGGGGCCAAGGCGCCCAGCGCGCGGTCGACGATGCGGCGGTTGTCCTCGGTCACGCGGGCGGCCCCGGCGACGATTCGGGCGCGTTCGCGCTCGTCGGTCAGCAATTGGCGGGCGGCGGTGATGAGGGCCGGGCCGTCGGCCACCGGCAGCGCCCCGCCCGCCGCCTCCAGCATGTGGGTGATCTCGCCGAAATTGAACATGTGCGGGCCGTAGAGAACGGCGCAGCCCAGCAAGGCCGGTTCCACCGGATTCTGCCCGCCATGCGGCACGAAGGAGCCGCCCATGCAGACCACCGGCGCGGCGCGGTAGAACAACCCCAACTCGCCCATGGTGTCGGCGACATAGACCGCGTCCTGCGGCCCCGGCAAACCGCCGTCGGAACGGCGGGCGACGCTCAACCCGCGCTCTTGCATCAGGGCGGCGATGGCCTCGCCCCGGTGGGCGTGGCGGGGAACGACGACGGTCAGCAGGCCGGGCAGGGCGGGGGCCAGCGCGGCGTGAACGGCGGCGGCGATCTCATCCTCGCCAGGGTGGGAACTGGCGAGCAGCCAGACCGGGCGCCCGTCGAGCGCGGCGCTGAGCGCGGCCATCGGCGCGCGGGCGGCGGGCGGCGGTTCGGCGGAGAATTTCAGGTTGCCGACGCTGGCCACGCCGGGCGCGCCCAGGCTGCGCAGCCGGTCGGCGTCGCCCTCCGTCTGGGCCAGCGTGACTTGAAAGGTGGAGAGCAGCGCCCCGGCGAAACCCGGCGCGTTGCGCCAACGGGTGAAGGAGCGCTGCGACATCCGCGCGTTGACCAGCGCCGCCGGAATGGCGCGGGCGCGAATCCCGGCCAGCAGATTCGGCCAAATCTCCGATTCCGTCCACAGCACGGCGTCGGGCCGCCAATGGTCGAGGAAACGGTCCACCGCGCCGGGCAGATCGACCGGCACATAATGGTGGATGGCGCGCGGCGGCAGGCGTCGCCCCATCAACTCCGCCGAGGTCACGGTCCCGGTGGTCATCAGCACGGTCAGCCCGGCGTCGCTGTCCAGCAGACGGTCGATCAGCACCAGCACGGAGTTCGCCTCCCCGACGCTGGCCGCGTGGATCCAGACCAGCCGCCCGTCGGGACGCGGGCGCGAGGCCGCGCCGAAGCGTTCCGCCTGACGGGCGGAATCCTCCTTGCCGACGGCCCGGCGACGGTCGAGATACAGGCGAACCGCTGGCCCGGCGATGGTGGTCAGGCCGCGATAAAGGGTGTGCAGCATGCGGCTCGGAAACAAAGGGACGCGACGACGAACACGCCGCCGGACCTCCCCGGCAGCGCGCGCGGCGGCAGCTTAGCACGCCGGGGGCGCTGTTGCGATGGGGATGGTTTGGCGGGCGGGTGGCGCCGCCTTCAGGCATGGAAGCCCGCCACCCCAATCCCTTACGAAAATGGCCGCAAGTTCGACAGGAACTGTTCCGCCGAGCGGCGCCACGAATAGCCCAGCGCGTAGTCGCGGCAGGTTTGCGGGGAGATGGTTAGGGCGCCTTCGACCGCGCGCTTCAGATCCTCGTCCAGAACCCCGGCGCCCGATCCGTTGACCACGTCCAGCGGTCCCGGCACCGGGTAGGCGGCGACGGGAACGCCCGACGCCAGAGCCTCCAACAGGACCAGCCCGAAGGTGTCGGTGCGCGAGGGGAAGACGAAGACGTCGGCGGCGGCGTAATGCTGGGCCAGCTCTTCGCCATGCTTGGCCCCCACCCAATGGACGGCGGGGTATTTGCGTTGCAGCTCCTCGCGCGCCGGGCCGTCGCCCACCACCACCTTGGTTCCGGGCAGGTCGAGCTTGAGGAATTCCTCCAGATTTTTTTCCACCGCGACGCGCCCGACATACATCGACAACGGGCGCGGCAGATCGAGGAAATTCTTGTCGCGTGGGCGGAACAGCTCCGTGTCCACGCCGCGCGTCCAGCGCTTGATGTTGGCGAAGCCGCGACCGACCAGCGCGTCCTCGATGGTCTGGGTCGCCACCATCACCGCCGAGGACGGCTTGTGGAAGCGGCGGACCAGGGCGTAGGAGAGGATCAGCGGAATCGGCGCGCGGTCGCGGACATATTCCGGGAACCGGGTGTGGTAGGCGGTGGTGAAGGGCTTGCCATGCTTCAGGCAATAGGCCCGCGCGGCGAAGCCCAGCGGCCCTTCGGTGGCGATGTGGATGCAGTCGGGCCGCAGTTCCGTAATCATTCGCCAGAGCGTGCGTTTCGCGCCGATGGCCAGCCGGATTTCCGGGTAGGAGGGCATCGGCAGGGTGCGGAAACGATCCGGGCCGATGACCTCGACCGTTTGGCCCATGCTTTCCAGCTCTTTGCGCACGGTGCTGATGGTGCGCACGACGCCGTTCACCTGCGGGTGCCAGGCGTCGCTGACGATGAGAATGTTCACGCCGCCGCCTTCACCGCTGTGCGTTGCGCCATGGCTTCCGCCCAATGGATGATCTCCAGCGCGCCGTTGTCGTGTTCGACCAAGGCGGTGCAGGATTCGACCCAGTCGCCGTCGTTGCAATAGAGGATCCCTTCCATGTCGCGGATCTCGGCGGTGTGGATGTGGCCGCAGACGACGCCGTCGACCTTGCGGCGGCGGGCTTCCTCGCCCAGCGCCTCTTCAAACTTGCCGATGAACTCGACCGCCGTTTTGGCCTTGTGCTTCAGGTAGGCCGACAGCGACCAATAGCGGAAGCCCAGCTTGCGCCGCGCCCAGTTGAACACGGTGTTCAGTTGCAAAAGCACGACGTAAGCGTGGTCGCCCAGCAGGGCCAGCCATTTGGCGTAGCGGACCACCGCGTCGAACTGGTCGCCGTGGATGACCAGCAGGCGGCGCCCGTCGGCGGTGGTGTGGACCCATTCATCGACGACGTGGACGCCGCCGAATTGCAGGCCGCAATAATCGCGCGCCGCCTCGTCATGGTTGCCGGGGACGTAATAGACCTGATCGCCCTTGCGCGCCCGGCGCATGATCTTCTGCACCACGTCGTTGTGCGTCTGCGGCCAGTACCAGCCCTTTTTCAGCCGCCAGCCATCGACGATGTCGCCAACGAGAAACAGGTGATCCGATTCGTTGTGCTTGAGAAAATCCAGGAGATAGTCGGCCTTGCACCCCCGCGTTCCCAGATGAACGTCGGAGATAAAGATGCTGCGGTATCGTTTGACCGCTGGTACGGCGTCCATCTTCCGCTCCGTCGTCGCTTGGACAGGGGCCATTTAAGACATGGCCCGTATAGTCGCAATCGCATTGCTTGACAATGCCTCGCAGAGGACGCACTTAACATTCGTTGTCTGGTGAGTTCTGGCAAAGAAACCGTCGTTTTATTGAAACGTCTTTGACTTTCAAGAGTCATTGATTTGACACACAGGGCGCGAGCCGCGCCGTCGGACAGGAGCGAATCGTTGCGGGACTCAAGCGAATTGGGCGGGATCGCGGTCGGGCCGGGCGCGGCGGCGGTTCGGCGTCTGCTGGTCATCCACAATCCGGTGGCGGGCGGTCGCCGGGCGCGCCGCCTGCGCGCGGTGGTTGAACAGTTGGAAACGCGGCACGGCGTCCAGGTGTTGGTGCGTTCCACCGGCGGGCGGGGCGACGCGGAAGCCTTCGCCCGCGACGTGGTTCCCGGCACCATTGACGCGGTGGTCGCGGCGGGCGGCGACGGCACCATCAACGAGGTCATCAACGGGCTGGCGACCCACGCCGCCGCTGGCCGCGCCGTGCCGCTGGGCGCCGTGCCGCTGGGCATTGTGCCGATGGGAACCGCCAACGTGCTGGCGGGCGAGTTGGGCTTGCCGACCGATCCCGACGGGGTGGCGCGGGTGTTGGCCGGTGAACGGATGGCGCTGATTCACCCGGCGGTCGCCAACGGGCGGGTGTTTTCGATGATGGCCGGGGTCGGGTTGGACGCGCGGGTGGTCGAATGCGTGGACGCCCGGCTGAAGCGCCGGATCGGCAAGGGGGCTTACGTCGTCGAAACCCTCAAGCAGTTGGCGACGCGACCCGACGTCCGTTACCGGGTGTCGCTGGACGGCGGCCCGGCGCTAGAGGTGGCGGCGGTCATCGCCGCCAAGGGGCATTTCTACGGGGGCCGCTTCGTCTGCGCCCCTGACGCCCGATTGACCGAGCCGGAGTTGCAGGTCTGCCTGTTTCCGCGCGGCGGGCGGTGGAACGCGCTGCGCTATGTCTGGGGCGTCACCGCCGGGCGGCTGCGCCGTTTCCCCGACTATCGCGTGATTCCGGCGCAGCGTCTGCGCATCGAAGGGCCGGTCGGCGACGCCGTGCAGGGCGACGGCGACGTGGCGGCCCGTCTGCCGGTGGACGTCGCGCTGGCTGGTTGGACGCTGCCGGTGCTGGTGGGGTAGAGGGGAGGGGTGGCGCTTGTTGGGGCGCCAGCGATGGAGTACAGTTTGGCCATGGACGACGCACCCATGCCTGGGCTGAAGACTGTGGCGGACGACGCGTTGCGGCGGAGTCTGGACGCTGACATTGCGCGCGGCCTCGCCGAACTTCAGGCGGGTGACGGCGTGGCGCTTGACGATGCTTTCAGGTTTCTATGGGCGGAATTGGACGATGGCTCCATGACCACGCCCGTGACCACGCCCAAACGAACTGGGACGAACCGCCGCCATCCATGACGCCGCCATCTGTGACTGGGAGGCGCTCAACCAACGCTTCGCCGACGGCTTTGGCCGAGATCATTGCGGCCCTGTTGGGGTGAGGCGCCCGCAGGCGCCCCATCCCCTTGATCCTCACAACCCGGCGATCATCATCCCGTCGATGCGCACGGTCGGCGCGTCCATGCCGAAGCGCAGCTCCAGATCGTCGGCCGCCTCCATGTTCAGGAACATGTCCTTCAGGTTGCCGGCGATGGTCATTTCGTTCACCGGGTGGGTGATGACGCCGTTTTCGATCCAGAAGCCGCCCGCGCCCCGGCTGTAATCGCCGGTCACGCCGTTGACGCCCATGCCCATCAGGTCGGTGACGTAAAAGCCCTCTTTGATCTCGGCCAGAAGATCGGCGCGGCTGCGCTTGCCCGCCGCCATGTAGACGTTGGCCGGGGCCGGGCCGGGCGGGCCGGAGGTGCCGCGCGCGGCGTGGCCGGTGGTCGCCAGACCCAATTGACGGGCCGACCGCAGGTCGAGCAGCCAGGTGGTCAGCCGCCCATCCTCGATGATGGTGTGGCGGCGCACGGCCACGCCCTCGGCGTCGAAGGGGCGGGAGCGCAGGCCGCGCATCACATGCGGGTCGTCGATGATGGTGACGCCCTCGGGGAAGATGCGCTCGCCCATCTTGTCTTTCAGAAAGCTGGTGCCGCGCGCGATGCTGGGGCCGCTGATCGCCCCGGTCAGATGGCCGAGCAACCCGCGCGAGGCGCGCGGATCGAACACCACCGGCAGCTTGCCGCTTTTCATCCGGCGCGGGTTCAGGCGGCGCACCGCGCGTTCCCCGGCCTCGCGCCCGATGTCGGCGGCGTCGCGCAGGTCGGCGCCATAGACCTTGCTGTCATAATCGTAATCGCGCTCCATCCCCGTGCCGGTCCCGACCAGGACCGAGGCGGACAGCGATTGCCGCGACACCCCGTAAGACCCGGCGAAGCCGTTCGAGGCGGCGATGGCGATGGTCGAGCGGCTCCACCCGGCGTCCGCCCCTTCGGAATTGGTGACGCCCGCCACGGCCAACGCGGCCTCTTCGGCGCGGCGCGCGCGCTCCATCAGACTCTCGATGGCCGGTTCGACCGGATCGAGGATGTCGATCTCGGGGAAGCTGTGGGCGATCTGTTCGGGGTCGGCCAGACCGGCGAAGGGATCCTCCGGCACCACCCGCGCCATGGCGACGGCGCGCTCGACCAACTCGCCCAGCGCCTTGGCGCTGCGGTCGGAGGACGAGACGATGGCCTGTCGCTTGCCGATGAACACCCGCAGGCCGAGGTCGCCCGATTCCGACCGCTCCAGCTTCTCGGTGGCGCCTAGGCGTTGGCTGAGCGAGACGGACGCGCTGTCGAACAGCACGGCGTCGGCGGCGTCGGCCCCGGCGGCGCGCGCCTTGGCGATCAGATCGCCCAGCAGATTCAGAATCTCCGGCTGGTCGTTCGGCGAAACAGGCATCAGGCTCTCCGGTTGGTCTCTCTTCTGTCTAGCAAATGGGAGGCCCGCACGGAACCCGGAAGGGGCGTCGCCGCGTTCACGCCCCCGTTCGCCCCCCCGTTCACGTCCCGCTCGCGGGCTTGTGAGTGGCCGGTTGGGAGCGTGGGGACTAGGCTGCGCGGTATGACCCACGCACGCACCCCCCTGATTTTGGCGGCTTTGGCCGCGCTGGTCGCTGGCGCCGCCGACCCGCGCCCGGCGCGGTCGGCCGACGCCCCGATCCTGGTCGAGCTGTTCACCTCGCAAGGCTGCTCGTCCTGTCCGCCCGCCGACGCTTACTTGAAGGAGCTGGCGGGGCGCGAGGACGTCATCGCGCTGTCCTTCCACGTCGATTATTGGGATCGGCTGGGCTGGCGCGACCCTTTCGCCAATGGCTGGAACACCCGGCGGCAATACGCCTATCAGGCGGCGCTCGGTCAGCCTTACGTCTACACGCCGCAGATGGTGATTGATGGCCGGGATCAGGCGGTCGGTTCCGACCGCGCGGCGGTTGGCCGCATCCTGGACCGGCGTCGGGGCGAGGGCGCGGCGGTGGCCGTCTCGCTGGAACGGACGGACGAGGACCACGCCCGCTTGCGGCTTCCCGCCGCGCCGGGGATGAGCGGGCGTTTGACCCTGTTCGGCTTTGACCGGAAACAGGACACCGACGTGCGGGCGGGGGAAAACTCCGGTCGGCGGCTGCTGAACACCAACGTCGTTTCGGTGACGGAAGAGATCGGGCGCTGGTCGGGCGAGGCGGTGGACCGGCTGTTGACCTTGCCGGAACCCAAAGCCGGACGCGGTTACGCCCTGGTGCTGACGCAGGAGGGCGGAACGCCCGCCACACGCGTTTTGGGAGCGGCCCAGGTGAAGGCCGCTCCCTGAAAATCATGCGCTGGAAAAGCACGCGCTGTTGGAAGGATCAAGCCGTCTGGCGCTGACCGGCGTCGTCAAGCGCCGGAAGCGTCAGCGCGAAGGCGCCGTTGCCCAGCAGGGCCTGCGCGGCGAGCATCACCGTCCAGAAGGCGGGGAACTCCCAACCGCCGTTGGGCGAGGCGAACATCCAGCCGTTGCCGACATGCTGCAAGGTCGCGCCGATCATGATCGGCAGCAGGGCCAACGCGATCCAGCGGGTGAACACCCCGGCGATCAGCAGCAGGCCGCCGCCAACCTCGCCCAAGATAACGAGATAGGCGAAGGCGCCGGGATAGCCGATGCTCTCGAAATAGCCGACGGTTCCGGCGACGCCGAAGGTCAGAACCTTCAGCAAAAAACCGTGGGCCAGAAACAGCGCGCCAAGGGCGACGCGCAGAAGCAGGGCGGCGTAGGGGGCGGTGCGGGAGTCGATGGTCGGGTTCAGGCTGGCGGTGGTCATGGTCGCGGTCTCCGTCGTCTTGGTCAGGCCCGGCATCGGGCGGTTCGTCTGAAGAGGAGATTACGCGTTTCCCAAAAAGTGATAATCAGCGATTTTAGCGACGGGTCGTTCCGAAAATCAGGACAATGGGGGCCGCTAGCCCCCATCCACCACGCTCACTTCCAGATCGGCGCGCCGCTGCCGGGCAGGCCGTAGAGATCCCATTTGCGGCTGACCTGGTCGATGGTCTGTTGATCCATGCGGATCTTCTGGCCCCACTCGCGCTTGGTTTCGGGCGGCCATTTGTTGGTGGCGTCCAGCCCGACCTTGCCGCCCAGGCCCGATTCGGGGCTGGCGAAGTCGAGATAGTCGATGGGGGTTCCCTCGATCACCGTGATGTCGCGGGCCGGATCCATGCGGGTGGACATCGCCCACATCACATCCTTCCAATTCCGCGCGTCGATGTCGTCGTCCACGACGATGACCCATTTGGTGTACATGAATTGGCGCAGGAAGGACCAGACGCCCATCATCACCCGCTTGGCGTGGCCCGGATAGGCCTTCTTCATGCTGACCACGGCGATGCGGTAGGAGCAGCCTTCCGGCGGCAGCCAGAAATCGACGATTTCCGGGAATTGCTGGATCAGCAGCGGGATGAACACCTCGTTCAGCGCTTCGCCCAGGACGGAGGGTTCATCGGGCGGGCGGCCGGTGAAGGTCGAGAGGTAGATCGGGTTGCGGCGCATCGTCATCGCGGTGACGGTGAAGACCGGGAAGGGTTCGACCGAGTTGTAATAGCCGGTGTGGTCGCCATACGGCCCCTCGTCGGCGTGCTCGTCCAGGCTGACGTGACCCTCCAGCACGATTTCGGCCTGGGCCGGAACCTTCAGCGGGATGGTCTTGCAATCGACCAGCTCCACCTTTTTGCCGCGCAGCAGCCCGGCGAACTGGTATTCCGACAGAGTGTCGGGGACGGGGGTGACGGCGGCGAGGATGGTGCCCGGATCGGCCCCCAGCACGACGGCGCAGGGCAGCGGCTCGCGCTTGCCGCCCAATTTTTCTTGGTGGGCCTGCCAGCGGTGGTGATGCTGCGCGCCGCCGCGATGCTTCAGCCAGCGCATGATCGTCTTGTTTTTCCCCAACACCTGCATGCGGTAGATGCCGAGGTTGAAATCGTCCTCGCGCTTGCCGGTCGGTCCCTTCGTCACCACCAGCGGCCAGGTGATGAGCGGGGCCGGTTCGCCCGGCCAGCAGCTTTGCACCGGCAGGCGGCCCAGATCGACCTGATCGCCGGTCAACACCACCTCTTGGCAGGGGGCGGAACCGACGGTCTTCGGCTTCATCGACATCACCGTCTTGGCCAGCGGAATCAGCTCCAGCGCCTCGCGGAAGCCGCCGGGCGGTTCGGGCTGTTTCAGGAAGGCCAGAGTCTCGCCCACGGCGCGAAGCTGGTGCGGCTCGCGGTCCATGCCCCAGGCGACTCGCTCCACCGTGCCGAACAGATTGACCAGCACCGGCATTTCCGACCGCGTGCCGTCGGCCTTGACGACATTCTCGAACAGCACCGCCGGGCCGCCTTCGGCCAGCAGGCGGGTTTGAATCTCGGTCATTTCCAGGACGGTGGACACCGGCTCCTTCACCACCACCAGCCGCCCGGCCTTTTCCAGCCGGTCGATGAAGTCGCGCAACGAGGTGTAGGGCATGGGATGGCTCTTCCGGTGGTCTTGCGGTGATGGTCGTTAAGGTTCAGCGCGGGGGCGGGGTCGTCAAGGGGGGCGGTGAGGGGAAGGATTTTTTGACACAGATGGACACAGATAAACACAGATGGACAATGATAGGCGGTTGGTTGGTTTTTCCAGCTCTGCGTTTGCGCCAGTCTTTCTTAAATTTATCCCCAATATTATTTTTAATAGTTATAATATTTTGATTTTAGACAATCATGTGTCTCGCAAGCATCCAAATACAATCTTATTTCATTTCCATCTGTGTTTATCTGTGTCCATCTGTGTCAAAAAATCTCCCCCACGCAACCGCAGTTCATTCCGCCAACAACCGCCAAATCACCGTTTCGCGGGCTTCACGGTCTTCCAGTTCCAGGGAGGTCGGCACCGTGTAGGTCGCGACCTTTTCCAGCCCGCTGGTCGGGACATAGGCGCGGCCCGGATCGCCCAGAAGAACCAGGGTTCCCGTCGCGGCGATTCGGCGCAGCCAGGCCGTGACCTTCTCGGCCATCGGCTTTTCGTAACAAACGTCGCCCGCCAGAACGATGTCGATGCCGGGCAGATCGCGCCCGATCAGATCGACGCTGACCGGCTTGACCTCCACCCCGTTGGCTTCGGCGTTCAGCCCGATGGCGGCCAGGGCGAATCGGTCGATCTCGCAGGCTTGGACCCGCGCCGCCCCGGCCTTCATCGCGGCGATGCCGACGATTCCGGTGCCTGCGGCGAAATCGAGCACCGATTTTCCCGCCACAAGATCGGGTCGGTCCAACAACAACCGGGCCACCGCCTGTCCCCCCGGCCAAGCGAAGGCCCAGTAAGGCGGCGGCAGGTTCTTTTCCGCCAAGGTCTCTTCGGTGGCCATCCACAGGGGAGTGACCTCGGTCGCAAGATGAAGCGTGATTTCCGGCAGCAAAGGAGCGGTCGTCAGCGTCGTGTTGTCGCGGACGAAATCGGGCGGCGAGGGGTTGTTCATGCGAGGAGTCTCAATGGCTTCCGCTGGTGTCGGGAAAACCGCCGGTCATGCGCCGTCTATACAGCGGATCAAACGGTGTAGACAGGGCCGGGAACCCTGTGTTACCCGTTTGTAAGGGGAAAAACAAAGGGATTGGGGGAGTCATGCGGTCGAGGGGAACTGCCATAAGCCTGTCGTTCGCGGCTTTGCTCGCGCTCAGCCCTATGGCCGTGACGCCAGCCGCCGCGCAGGATTGCGTGCGCACCGTTCGCGCGATCTCGGACTTCACCATTCGTGGCGACGCCTGGACGTGGTGGAACCACGCCGCCGGGGTCTATGACCGTGAAAACCACCCCGCCGTCGGATCCGTGCTGGTCTTCAAGCGCACCGGCCACATGCGCCGGGGGCACGTTTCGCTGGTCAGCGCGGTGATTGACCGCCGCACCATCGAGGTGGATCATAGCTGGATCGGCGGTGACGGTCTGCGGCGCGGCATGCGCGTCGTCGACGTCTCCCGCAACAATGATTGGTCCGCCGTTCGCGTCTGGCACGAGCCGACCGAACAGATGGGCATGCGCGTTTACGCGTCCTACGGCTTCATCATGCCGGAAGGCGAAGAGGCTCCGGCCAAGAATCGGGCGCTCGACGCGGGCGACCGTGGCATGGACACCGATTTCTCCGTTTCGCCTTCGGGCCGCGCCAAGGCGCGTTCGTCGGGGCCGCGCATCGTCGAGGCTTCGCTCAAGGCGTCCAAGCGCGTTGGTCCGTCGCTGAAGGTCCCCACCACCACGGTGGTGGCCCACGCGGTGACGATGCCGGGCCGCAAGCCGCAGGCCTTGGTCGCCAGCGTGGCCGCTCCGGTCAAGCGCGAGCGCCTTGACGTCGCCACGGCCATCATGCCCAACCGTAAACCCAACCTGTCGAACGTGGTCAAGAGCGCGGCCAAGAACTTGGTCGCTTCGGTGGATGGGGTGCGCACTCTGGTTCCCAACCGCAAGCCGGGTTCCACCATCAACGCGGTGGCCGAGTTGGTGGACGACGATCAACGTTGATTGCGCGTCGCATGGTGAGAAGAAACAAGCGGGGCTTTCGCCCCGATTTTCTTTTGGCGAATCAGCCCGTCGTGGGCCTCCCGTCGTGGGCCTACAGCTTCCCGGCCAGAATGGCGGCCAGCACGATCCAGCCGAACCAGCGGTTTGATTTGAATTTGTCCAAACAATCATTCTGATCGTCCGGGCGCCACGTCGCCACCTGCCACGCCAGATGCAGGGCGGCCAGCGACAGAACCGGCAGATACAGCCCCCCCAGACCATCCAGCATGCCGGCCAACCCCAGCCCGCCATAGGTCAGGCTGTAAAAGCCGTAAATCCAGATTTTGCTGTGGTCGCCCAACCGCAGGGCGGTGGATTTCACGCCGATCCGGGCGTCGTCCTCCTTGTCCTGGTGGGCGTAGATGGTGTCGTAGCCCAGCGTCCAGGCGACGCCGGTCACATACAGCACGATGGCGGGCCAATCCAGATCGCCGCGCACGGCGGCCCAGCCCATCAACGCCCCCCAATTGAAGGTCAGCCCCAGAAAGGCTTGCGGCCACCAGGTGACGCGCTTCATCAACGGGTAGGTGAAGACCAGCGCCAGCGACAGCACGCCCAAGCCGATGGCGGCGGGCTGGAATTGCAGCAGGATCGCCAAGCCGACCAGCAGTTGGGCGATGAGAAAGGCCAGGGCTTGCCGCACCGACACTTGGCCCGAGGGAATCGGGCGGGCGCGGGTGCGCTCCACCATCGCGTCGAATTTGCGGTCCAGGATGTCGTTGACCGTGCAGCCCGCCCCGCGCATGACGATTGCGCCGACCGCGAACAGCGCCATCATCCACAGATCGGGCCAGCGCGGCGCGGCCAGCGCCAGACTCCACCAGCAAGGGAACAGCAGCAGCCAGGTTCCAATCGGGCGGTCAAGCCGGGCCAGGGTGGCGTAAGGCCGCCAGGCGGCGGGCAGCCAGCGACCGATCCAGCCGTCCCGGCGAATGTCGGTGTAACCGGCGGAATCGGGCGAAGGGGCGCTGGTCATGGCGGCGGCACGGAGCAAGTTGGAAGCGGCTGGCCGCACCCTATCGGGCGTGCGCCGTCGCGTCCAGCCGGACGGAACGGGGCCGGGGCCGCGCGCAAGAAAGGCTTGCCACTGGCGGCGTCGCCTGGATACTGGCGGCACCCGTCCATGGCTTTGGGTTGCTCTTCGGCATGACGAACGACGCTTCATCTGATCGGCTTGCGATCGTGATCGACGACGAGGCCATCATTCTCGCCGGCATGGAGATCATGCTGGACAGTTGGGGCTACCGCGTCATCGCCGCCGAAACGGCGGAATCGGCGTTGGCCGCCCTGCGGGCGCAATCCCCGACGCCGATTCCCTGCGTCATCATCTCGGATTACCGGCTGCACGGCCTGTCGGGGGTGGAGGCGGTGCGGGCGTTGCGGGCGCTGTGTGGCGCGCCGATTCCCGCCATCATCCTGACCGGCGACACCGGGGCTGATCTGGCCGCCGCCGCTCAAGTCCACGGCCTGACCGTGGTGCACAAGCCGGTGGCCCCGTCGGACTTGCGCGTCCACATCGACCGTCTGGCGGCGAAAGGCTGACGCGCCCGCCTTCGGGCGGGTATAGTCGCCTCCGTTTCGCGGAGAGGGACGCCATGACCGACCAGCCCCAGGGCATTGTGAAAACCCGTCTGTATGTTGAAAGCCCGCTGGCCGAGGGGCAATCGGTCGGGCTGGACCATGAGCGTGCGCATTTTCTGCGCCATGTCCTGCGGCTGGACCGGGGCGACGCGGTGGCGGTGTTCAACGGGCGCGACGGCGAATGGCGCGCGGTGATCGACGGCTTCGGCAAGGGCTGGTGCTCGCTGACCGTCGCCCAGCAACGGCGGGTCCAGAGCGCCGCGCCCGATCTGTGGCTGCTGTTCGCCCCGCTGAAGAAGGGCCGCATCGATTTCGTGGCGGAAAAGGCGACCGAGATGGGCGTGTCGCGCCTGTGGCCGGTCTTCACCCGCCGCACCGACCCCAACCGGGTCAACAGCGACCGTCTGCGCGCCAACGCCGTCGAGGCCGCCGAACAATGCGAGCGGCTGAGCGTGCCGGAACTGGTCGAGCCGTCGCCGCTGGCCCGCGCGCTGGCCGATTGGCCCGCCGACCGCCGCCTGTTCCTGTGCGCCGAGGCGGGAAACGCCCGGCCCATCGCCGAAGCCATGCGCGAAACGGGACCGTGCCCGGCGGCGCTGCTGATCGGGCCGGAGGGGGGGTTCGACCAGTCCGAACTTGACGAACTGGGGAAACTCCCCTTTGTTGTTCCGGTTGGTTTGGGGCCGCGCATCCTGCGGGCCGACACGGCGGTTGTGGCGGCGCTGGCCTGTTGGCAATCCCTGTCCGGGGATTGGACAGCCGACGGCGGCGACACACGGCCGCCCTTCCGCTCGCCGACCGAACCGACGGTCTGACCTTACAGCCACTAATCTGCGGGAGCTTCCATGTCCGCACCCCCGACAACGCGCGGCGAACCGATCACCGACCGCCGCCAACTGGTCGCCTACCTGGAATCGGGCTGCAAGCCAGCCGAAGCGTGGCGCATCGGGACCGAGCACGAGAAATTCGCCTACCGCGTCGCGGACCGCCGCCCGCTGCCCTATGACGGGCCGGACGGCATTCGCGAATTGCTGACGCGGATGACCCGCTTCGGCTGGCAGCCGGTGGAGGAGAAGGGCAACATCATCGCGCTGGTCGACGGCATGGCGAACATCACGCTGGAGCCGGGCGGGCAGGTCGAACTGTCGGGCGCGCCGCTGCGTGACCTGCACGAGACCGCCGCCGAACTGGCCCAGCATCTGGCCCAGGTTGGCGAGGTTGGGGCCGAGTTGGGCGTCGCCATGATGGGGTTGGGCTTCCAGCCGAAATGGACGCGCGACGACATCCCGTGGATGCCCAAGGGCCGTTACAAGGTCATGCGGAACTACATGCCGAAGGTCGGCTCTCTCGGCCTCGACATGATGACGCGGACCTGCACGGTTCAGGTCAATCTGGATTTCGCGTCCGAAGCCGACATGGTGAAGAAGTTCCGCGTGTCGCTGGCGCTTCAGCCCATCGCCACGGCGCTGTTCGCCAACTCGCCCTTCACCGAAGGTCAGCCGAACGGCTTCCAGAGCTACCGCAGCCACATCTGGACCGACACCGACCCCGACCGCACCGGCGACATCCCCTTCGTCTTCGAGGATGGCTTCGGGTTCGAGCGCTACGTCGATTACCTGCTGAAGACGCCGATGTATTTCGTCTACCGCGACGGGACCTACATCGACGCGGCGGGCCAATCCTTCGTCGATTTCCTGGACGGCAAGCTGCCCGCCCTGCCGGGCGAACGGCCGCTGCTGACCGATTGGGCCGACCACACCACCACGGCCTTCCCGGAAGTGCGGCTGAAGAAATATCTGGAAATGCGCGGGGCCGACGCCGGAAGCCTGCCCAACCTGTGCGCGCTGTCCGCCCTGTGGGTCGGGCTGCTGTACGACGATCAGGCGCTGGATGCCGCGTGGGATCTGGTGAAGGACTGGACGACGCCGGAACGCGCCGCCCTGCGCGCCGAGGTGCCGCGCGCTGGCCTGCGCACCCCCTTCCGCGACCGCACGGTGCGCGAGGTGGCGTTGGCGACTCTGGCCATCGCCCGCGACGGTCTGGTCCGCCGCGCCCGCAACAACGACGCGGGCCAGGACGAAAGCCTCTATCTCGACACGTTGGACGCCATCGCCCAGAACAACCACAGCCCGGCGGACGAACTGCTCGCCCGTTTCAACAGCGCCTGGGGCGGCAACGTCGATCCGGTGTTCAAAGACTGCGCCTATTGAGCGTGGCGTGACGGACAAGCCTGCGCGTGGGGGGAACCTGCGCGCAGGCTTTTTTGTTGTCCGTTGATGAACGCTGACGCGGGCGGGGGTTTGGCGCGCCTGTGAAGATTTTTTTGGAAAACTGGCGAAACTTGAAAAATTTACGAAGATCGTGAAGATTTCAACGGATGCCTCACCAGCTTTGAGGCCATTCCCATTTTCCGGGGGCGCCGATGCCAATCCGATTGCAAGACGGCGAACGCTACACCGGGTTGATGGGCCTGATCGCGCGCTTCGATCTTCCGGTTCCGCAGCCAAGCGTGATTTCGATCCTTGGCGCACGCCAAAAGCGGCAGGTTTTTGAAGAGCCGCACCGCCGGATCGAACGGTACGGCGCGGCTCAGGATTACGGCGACACGCCGGTGATGGATCTGAAATTCGCGCTGCGCTACGAGCCGACGGATCTGGCGATCCTGCGTCTGGCGTTCGAGCGCATGGACGCCGCCGATCTGGAGCGCTGGGTCGCCGGGGAACCGAACGGGGCCTTCGCCCGCCGCGCTTGGTTTTTCTTTGAATGGCTGACCGGGCGGCGGCTGGATCTGCCCGACGCCGGGCCGGTTGGCTACACGCCCGCTTTGTCCCCGGACAAGCACATCGTCCGCCTTCCCGGCGAACCATCGCGGCGTCACCGCGTCACCAACAATCTGCTTGGCACACCCGCCTTGTGCCCGGTGATCCGCCGGACGCCGCAGATCGACGCCCTGTCGCGGTCGGGCATCCAGGCGGAGGCGGCGGCGCTGATACAAGGGGCCGATCCTCAGATTCTGGCCCGCGCCATCCAGTATCTTTACACCAAGGAGACCAAGGGAACCTTTGAGCTGGAACGCGAGACGGCGAGCGGAACAAAGGCTGAGCGTTTCATCGCCGCGCTGCGCTCCATCCGTGATTTCGACCCGGCCAGCGAACGGGATCAGACCCGGTTGCAGGGCATGATCGTCGATCCCCGTTACGCGGCCAGCGGCTGGCGGGATTTCCAGAATTTTGTCGGCGAGTCCGCCACAGGACACCGGGAGATCGTGCATTTTATTGGCCCGAAGCCGGAGGATGTGCGCGACCTGATGGGCGGTTTCGCCGCGCTGGTGAACCGGCTGAAGGGGGGCGGGCTGGATCCTGTGCTGATCGCCGCCGTCATCGCCTTCGCCTTTGTCTTCATTCATCCTTTTGCGGATGGCAACGGTCGGATCCATCGTTATTTGATCCATCACGCCTTGGACGAGGGCGGCTTCACCCCGCCGGGGATGTTGTTTCCGGTCTCGGCGGCGATCTTGCGGAATCAGGCGGCGTATGACGGCGCGCTTGAACGTTTCTCCCGAGCGATCACTCCCCACATTGATTGGGCGTGGAGCGGCGATTCGTCCAACATCCTGGTCAAAAACCGCACCGATCACCTCTATCGCTATTTCGACGCGACGCCCCAGGCGGAATATCTGTACCAATGCGTCATCGACGCCGTGCGCACCGACCTGCGCGACGAGGTGTTGTTTGTCGAGCTGTTTGACCGGGCCATGACCGGCGTGATGGACCGGATCGACATGCCGAACCGCAAGGCGGCGCTGCTGGTGCGGTTGGTCATGCAGAATGGCCGCGTCGGCAAGGAAAAGCGGACCACGCAATTCCCCGAACTGACCGAGGCCGAGATCGACGAGTTGGAGCGGATCGTGCGCGCGGCGCAAGGCGGGGCCGCTGGGGGAAGGGAGGCGTAGCTGGAGGATGGCGCGTCACCCCAGATCGTCGTCGTCGTCGCCATGGCCGTCCAGGTCGAGCGCGACGGCGTGGCGGATCACCGGGTGGCGGGCTTTCCAGTCGTCAAAATCAGAGACCAGGGCCGGGCGGATGCCCAGCGCCAGAATGGGGCAGCCGCCGCCGCGCCCGGCGTCCAGGCGGTAGAGCAGCTTTTTCATCCAGGTGGTGCTGGCGCCGTATTTGTTTTGGAAATTTTTCATCTCGACCCGCCGCGCCACCTCGGTAAACAGCGGGGCCAGTTCGGCGCTGCGGGTCAGCAGGACGCCCGCGCTGACGATGCCGCATTCGTAGAAGGTGCGCGCCGCGTAAAGGTCGCGGTCAAAGGTCTGGTCCTTGCTGTTCCATTCCAGATCGAAGGCGACGCGGCCCTTCACGAAGTCGATCTTGTGGCCGTCGATGAAGCCCTTCACCTTGTAAATCTCGTCGTGCTGGCGCTGTTCCGTCACCGTCTGGCCCCGGTTCTTTCCGGCGATCCGGCGCTTTTCCTCATGGGTGACGATCATCTTGGTGATGAACAGGTCGCCGCGAATCCGGGTTTCGTTCCAGCCCAACGGATTCAGTCTCAGGTCCATGGATTTGGCGATCTGGGACTTGTTGCCGCCCGCCGCCACGATGTCCTCGGTGCGGATGCGGAAGTCCATCAGTTGGGCGGTGATCTCCTGAAACTCCGCCGCGCAGGCGTGGGCCAGGATGCGCGCGGCGTTGCGGTAGCTGTGCACCTCGTACAGATCCAGGAATCCCGGCGGGAACAGGTCGCCCAGGTCGGAATCCTTGGCCTCGATGATCGGGGCGGTGTCGTGGATGCAGCTCAGCAAATTCATGGCGGCGCGTCGGGTGGCGGGAGGAACGGGCGGGCGTCACCATGGCGGTTGCGGACCCGCAAATCCACCCTTTCCGTGGGTTGCCGGGCGCCAGGGCGGCGCATGGTGTTGGGGATGGGGGAGGGCGACTGGCGGGGGCCGACTGGCACGGGGTTGTTGGCTTGTGCTATCGTCGCCGCGCGCGATGGTGGCGGGGGCATGGATGAGCGACGAATTTCTGTTCGCCGACGAGGAACCGGCGGTCGAGGCCGGAACCGCCGTTCTTGAGCCGCCCGAGCCGGTTGAACCATGGATCATCCTGATCGTTGACGACGATCCGGCGATTCACGCCACAACCAAAATGGTGCTGCGCGGCTTCACCTTTGAAGGGCGTCCGGCGCTGTTTCTGTCGGCGGGGACGGCGGGGGAGGCGCGCGCCGTGCTGCGCGAAAATCCGGCCATCGCCGTGGTTTTGCTCGACGTCGTCATGGAATCCGACGACGCCGGTTTGCGGCTGGTCCGCTTCATCCGCAGCGAAATGAACAACCGCCGCGTCCGCATCATTCTGCGCACCGGCCAGCCGGGCCAAGCGCCCGAACGCGACGTCATCCTCAGCTACGACATCAACGATTACAAATCCAAGACCGAGTTGACGGCGCAAAAGCTGTTCACCTCGGTGGTCGCCGCCCTGCGCGGTTATCAGGACATCACCGCCATTGAGGACCACCGCGAGGGGCTGGAGCGGATCCTCGACGCGTCTTCCTCCCTGCTCGACAAGCGGACGATGGCGGCCTTCGTGGATGACGCGGTGGCGCAGATCGTCAGCGTCAGCCCACCGGGCGACGGGGTGGCGCTGGTCAGCCGTCTGACCGACGGGGAGAGCGGCGGCGAGCCGCTGCTGCTGGGCGGGGCCGGGCTGTACGCCGGGGCGGCGGGGCGGTCCTTGAGCGCCGGTCTGCCCGCTGACGCGGCGGTGCTGGTGATCGAGGCGCTGGCCGATGGGCGCAACCACTATGACCGGGGGCGCAGCGTCTTGGTCTTTCGTTCCGCGTCGCGTCGTCACGAAACGGCCTTTTACCTCAGCCACCGGCGGGCGATGTCGGCGGACGAGCGGCGGTTGCTGGAGGTCTTTTGCTCCAAGGTCGCCGTCGGCTTCGACAACGTCCATCTGTACGAGGAATTGACCGAACTGAACCGCAGCCTGGAGCAGCAGGTGGACGACCGCACCCGCGCCCTGGTCACGGCGACCCAGGCGGCGGAGACGGCGCGGGCGGAGGCGGAAGCGGCCAATCAGGCCAAATCCCTGTTCCTCGCCACGATGAGCCACGAGATCCGCACGCCGATGAACGGCGTCCAGGGCATGCTGGAGTTGCTGGAGCACACCAGCCTGACCACGGACCAGCGCGAGCTGGTGGACGTCGTCCGGGATTCGGCGGGCGCGCTGCTGACCATCATCAACGACATCCTGGATTTCTCGAAAATCGAGGCCGGACGGCTGGATCTGGAACGGGTGCCGGTGTCGCTGGCGGCGGTGGTCGAGGGGGTGGCCGACACGCTGGCGCCGGGCGCGCGGGACAAGGGCCTGTCGCTGATGACCTTCGTCGATCCCGATTTGCCGCCGTTGGTGTTGGGCGATCCGGTGCGCATCCGGCAGGTGTTGTTCAACATCACCGGCAACGCGGTGAAATTCACCCAAAGCGGTTCGGTCACGGTGAAGGCGGAGTTGGCCCGGTTCGACGGTGATCGCGTGACCATCCGGGTCGCCGTGACCGACACCGGCATCGGCATTTCCCCGGACAACCAGGCCCGCTTGTTCCGGCCCTTCGTGCAGGCGGAAGCGTCGATGACGCGGCGTTTTGGCGGCACCGGCCTTGGCCTGTCGATCTGTCGACGGCTGGCCGAATTGATGGGTGGGGAGATTGGCGTCACCAGCGCGCCCGACGCCGGTTCGACCTTCTGGTTCACCTTTTCCGCTGATTTGCCGGTTGACGAGGCGCTGGCCGAATCGGCGGCTCCGCTGGTCGGCGTCACCGTGCTGCTGCTGGCCCCGGACGACGCGGAACGCGGCTTTCTCGCCCGCTATCTGAACAGTGACGGCGCGCTGGTGGTGGACGCGCCCGACGCGGAGGCGGCCTTGCGGATCCTGCTGCCGACCGCCGTCTGCGACGTGTTGGTGGTCGAGGCCGGGGTGGACACCCGGCCTTTGAGCAACGATCCGCGCGGTCGGGTGCGTGGTCGGGTGACGCTGTGCGGGCCGGGGGATTTGGCGCCGTCGGGAAGCATGCCGATCAATCGTCCGGTGCGGCGGTCCCATTTGGTCCGCGCCGTGCTGGCGGCGGCGGGTCGCGCCGCGCCGGTGGAAACGCCGACGTCTTCGACTGCGCCCGCCGCCATCGCCGCCGTCCGCCCGCCGACCGTCGAGGAGGCGCGGGCGCAAGGGCGCCTGATCCTGGTGGCGGAGGATCACCCGACCAACCGCCGGGTCATCCAACGCCAATTGGCGCTGCTCGGCCACGCCATGGAACTGGCGGAGGATGGGGCGCAGGCGTTGGCGATGTGGCGCGCCGGGCGTTACGGCCTGCTGCTGACCGATTGCCAGATGCCGGAGATGGACGGCTTCGATCTGACCCGCGCCATCCGCGCCGAGGAGGCGGCGATGGGGGATGGCCGCCGTCTGCCGATCGCCGCCGTCACCGCCAACGCGCTGGAGGACGAGGTGCAGAAATGCATGGCCGCCGGGATGGACGACAGCCTGTCGAAGCCGGTCGATCTCAACCAGTTGCGCCGGGTGCTGAACCGCTTCCTGCCGCTTCCGGAGACGGCGGCGGAGAATGGCGCGCATTCTGGCGAGGTCGCGGCGCGGGAGATCGCTGAGGCGTCGTCGTCGTTGGTTCCGGTGGAGACGCCGCCCCTGGACGTTGACGCGCTCATTGCGATGTTCGACGGCGACCATGAGTTCGTCTTCCAACTGCTGGGCGAATTCGTGGCGTCGAACGCGGCGTCGTATCTCTGGCTGCGGGACTCGTTGGCGGCGCAGATTTGGGGCGACGTTCGGCAGGCGGCGCACAAGCTGGCCGGATCGTCGCGCACCGTCGGCGCGCGTGATCTCGCCAGCGTGGCCGACGCGGTGGAGATCGCGGCGCTGGAATTGCGGTTGGACGGCATCGACGGGATGGTGGAGCGCACGGGGCAGGAGCTTGACCGGGTGATCGCCTGGATCAAGGCGGCGGAGCCAGCCGCCGCGCCGCCGCCGTAACCGCGCGCAGCACCGGCGTCCAATCGCCCAGCGCCGGTTGGCGGAACAGCCGGGCGGTTGGGTACCACGGGCTGTCCTCCCGGTCGAGCAGCCAGCGCCAGCAGCCGTCAAAGCGCGACAGCACCCACACCGGAACCCCCAGCGCGCCCGCAAGATGGGCGACCGCCGTGTCGACGCTGATGACCAGATCCAACCGCTGGACCAGCGCGGCTGTGTCGGCGAAATCGCGGGCGGCGGCGATGTCGTCGGTCCAGACGCGCCCGGCGAAGGGCGCTTCGGCGGCCTGCGCGGCGGCGCTCCCCTTTTGCAGGCTGACCAGCCGCAGGGCCGGACAATCCAGAAGCGGGGCGAACCCGGCGAGCGGAACGCTGCGGCGGGTGTCGGCGTGGCTCCATCGGGCGTCGCTGTTGTGCGGATCCCCGGCCCAAACCAACCCGACGGACAGGACGCTGCGGTCCTCGGGCAAGGCGGGTTGGCGGGCGTCGGCGGGAACCCGCAGATAGGGCGCGTGGTTCGGGCACTGGTCGGGGGTTGTCGCGAACAGGCCGGGCGCGTCCATCATCGGACACAGGAGGTCGGCGGGCGGATCGTCGCCCAGCGGAACGGCGGCGGCGACGCCGGGGGCGTCGGCGAACAGGCGGACCAGCCCCGGCAGGCATTCCACCACCACCCGGCCCCCGGCCTGGGCGATCAACGGGGCGTAGCGCATCATCTGGATGGCGTCGCCATGCCCTTGCTCGCCATAAAACAGCAGGGTTTTGCCGTTCAGCGGCTCGCCCCGCCAGCGCGGCGGCGGTCGGGCGGGCAGGGTGACGCCGCGCGCGAAACGGACGGCGAAGGACTGCCAACCGGCCCGCCAATCCCCGGTGACAAGCTGGGCGTGGGCGAGGTTGTAGCGCGGATCGACCGCCGTCGGATCAAGCCGAACCGCCCGGCCATAGGGGGTGAGGCTGTCGGCGTGCCGCCCCTGGTCGCCCAAAACCACCCCCAGATGAAACCACGCCGTCGCCTGCGCCGGATCCAGCGCCAGGGCGGCGCGGTAGAGCGGCGCGGCCTCGGCGTAGCGTCCGGCGATCTTGGTGGCGTCGGCCAGCGCCCGCCGCAGGGCGGCGTCGGTGGGCGCGTCGGCGATGGCCCGGCGGATGGCGTCGGCGGCGGCGGGATGGCGGGCGTCGAGCAGGATGGCGGCGGCCAAGCGGGCGACGGCGGCGTCGGCGGGATCGAGCGCGGCGGCGCGGCGGGCTGGCTCGGCGGCTTCGGCCCGCGCGCCGCCGTCGCGGCAGGCCAGCGCCCGGTTGCCCCAGGCCAGCGGATCGTCGGGCTGGATCATCGCGGCGGCGCGGTAGGCGCGGGCGGCGGGGGTCGGTTGCCCGTGATCGAACAGGGCGTCCCCGGCGTCGCGCAGCCCGGCGGCGGCGGCGGGCCAATCGCCGCGCACCGCCTTGGTCAGATTGCCGCGATAGCTGGGCGCGTCGGGGTTCAGGGCGGCGGCCCGCGCGATCAACCCCACCGACTCCCGCACCGGGCCGCCCTGTTGGGCCTTTAGAATCCCCAGCAGATGCAGCGCGTCGGCGTGCAGGGGCGCGTCGCGCAGGATCGCGGCGTAGAGGTCGGCGGCTTCGGCAAGCCGTCCACCCTGGTGCAGCCGCAGGGCGTCGAGAAGGGGATCGGTCATGGCGGGCGGAAGCTTACACGCCGCCCCGCCCAGCGGCTAGCCCGCCAGCGGCCAGCCTTCGGGGGCGGTCACGCCGGATCCTTCGTCCGCCGACGGCTGTAACGAAGCCGACATCCCGGCGCTTTGTCGCGTTTGCGACAGGAACCCGACACAGCGTTCTTCGTGAAAACAAACAACAATATCAATGATAAAGCCTGTGTTTCACCGCTGGCACGCCGCTTGCTTTCCATCCTGTCAACGCGGGGTTCCGCCGGTGTCGATCCGGGTCCCCGCCCGCGTCAAAGCCCAGCGGTTTTAAGGAGACCGGGATGCACATCGTCGTCTGTATCAAACAGGTGCCCGACAGCGCCCAGATCCGCATCCATCCCGTGACCAACACGATCATGCGGCAGGGCGTCCCCGCCATCATCAACCCGTTCGATCTGTTCTCGTTGGAAGAGGCGCTGCGGTTGAAGGACAAGGTGGGCGCGCGCGTCACCGTGCTGACCATGGGGCCGCCGATGGCCGAAGCCTCGCTGCGCAAGGCCCTGTCGCTGGGCGCCGACGACGCGGTTCTGCTGACCGACCGCAAATTCGCCGGGTCCGACACGCTGGCGACCAGCTACGCGCTGACCTCGGCGATTCAAAAGCTGGCCGAAGAGCAGCCGGTGGACATCGTGTTCTGCGGCAAGCAGACGGTGGACGGCGACACCGCCCAGGTCGGCCCCGGCATCGCCACCCGTCTGGGCTTCGAGCAGCTCACCTACATCACCAAGATCGAGGATCTGAACCTCGCCTCGAAGGAGATCGTGGTGCAGCGCCGCTCCGAAGGCGGCGTTCAAGTGCTGAAGACCAAGCTGCCCTGCATGATTACGATGTTGGAAGGCACGAACGCCATCCGCTTCGGCAAGATGGACGACATGTTCCGCGCCGCCCGCTACGAGCTGAAGACCTGGAGCCGCGATTTCACCGGCGCCGAAGAGGCGAAGGTCGGTTTGAAAGGCTCGCCGACCGTCGTGTCGAAGGTTTTCGTGCCCAAGCCGCGCGCGGAAAAGGCCGTGATGATCCAGGCCGACGGAACCAGCCCGGACGCGCTGGCCGCCGCCGCCCTCGACGCCATTTTTGCCGCCCAGCCCAAATTGGCTGACGATTTGCTCGCCCGCGCTGCGGCCGGGCTTTGACGATCCACGCGCCGGAGACCCGACGATGAGCGAACCGAGCAAGCCCCAAGGCCGCAAATTCCAACTGCCCGAGCACCTCAAGGTCTACCAGAATGTCTGGGTGATCGTGGAGCAGGAGCGGGGAATCGTCCATTCCGTGTCGTTGGAGCTGTTGGGCGAAGCCCGCAAGCTGGCCGACAAGCTGGGCGTCGAGGTCGGCGCCGTGGTGCTGGGGGCCGAAGGACCGGACCTGAACCGCATCTGCGGCGACGCCATCAGCTATGGCGCCGACATTGTCTACAAGGTGACGGACCCGGTTCTGGCCGATTACCGCACCGATCCCTATTGCCGGGTGATGACCGACGTGGTCAACGCCTTCAAGCCGGAAATCGTCCTGCTGGGCGCCACCACGCTGGGCCGCGATCTGGCCGGGGCGATCGCCACCACGCTGGTGACGGGGTTGACCGCCGATTGCACCGAACTCGACATTTATCTGGACAACCGCTCGCTGGCGGCGACGCGCCCGACCTTTGGCGGGACGCTGCTCTGCACCATCCAAACGCTGGCCTACCGCCCGCAGATGGCGACCGTTCGCCCCCGCGTGATGGCGATGCCGGAACGCGACGACAGCCGCACCGGGCGCGTTCAGGAGGTTTACCCGAACCTTCAGGAAGAGAGCGTCGTCACCAAGGTGCTGAACTTCATCGCCGATCGCGAACAGAACGAGGCGCAACTGGCCTTCGCCGACATCATCGTGTCCGGCGGCAAGGGGCTGGGCAAGGTCGAGAATCTGAAGCTCGTCTTCGATCTGGCCAAGGTTTTGGGCGGCGAGGTCGGCGTGACCCGTCCGTTGGTTCAGGCCGGATGGGCGGGCAACGACCGGCAGGTCGGGCAGACCGGCAAGACGGTGCGCCCGAAACTCTACATCGCCGCCGGAATCTCCGGGGCCATCCAGCATCGCGTCGGCATGGAAAAATCCGACCTGATCCTGGCGATCAACACCGATCCCAACGCGACGATTTTCGACTTCGCCCATCTGGGGCTGGTCGGCGACGCGCTGACGATCCTCCCGGCGCTGACCGACGCCTTCGGTCGCCGCCTGTCGGTCAACCGGATGGCCGGCTGACCCCCGGACGCGAAAGGAGCCTCAGGACATGGTCGAAAAGTTCGACGCCATCGTCATCGGTGCCGGTCCGTCCGGCAACGCCGCCACCTACACGCTCGCCAAGCAGGGGCTGAAGGTTCTTCAGCTTGAGCGTGGCGAGTATCCCGGCGCGAAGAACGTCCAGGGCGGCATCATGTACGCCCACGAGTTGGAAAAGATCATCCCGGATTTCCGCGACGATTGCCCGACCGAACGCCACATCATCGAACAGCGCATCTGGCTGCTGGGCGACGACAACTACATCGGCACCAATTACCGTTCGGAGGCGTACAACAGCGACGCGCCGAACCGCTACACCATCATCCGCGCCAACATCGACAAATGGTGGGCCGAGCGGATCCGCAAGGTCGGCGGCCTGCAAATCTGCGAAACCACGGTGACGGAACTGATCCGCGACGCCTCGGGCAAGGTGATCGGCGTGCGCACCGACCGCGAGGGCGGGGAGATTCACGCCGACGTCGTCATCATGGCCGACGGCGTCAACGCCCTGCTGGCCAAGCGCAGCGGCTTCCAGGGCGAGGCCGCGCCGGAAAACGTCGCGCTGGCGGTCAAGGAAATCCTGTTCATCGACCCCGAACTGATCCAGCAGCGCTTCGGAATCAAAGAGGACGAAGGCGTCGTCATCGAGATCATGGGCAAGGTGACGAAGGGGATGGTCGGCACCGCCTTCCTCTACACCAACAAGGAATCGCTGACGATCGGCATCGGCTGCCTGATCTCCGACTTCAAGGAGGGCGATTGCA
This sequence comes from Azospirillum sp. FG154, assembly GCF_057809575.1. Classification (NCBI taxonomy): domain Bacteria; kingdom Pseudomonadati; phylum Pseudomonadota; class Alphaproteobacteria; order Rhodospirillales; family Azospirillaceae; genus Azospirillum; species Azospirillum sp. FG154. Next base: position 77,592 of record NZ_JBMDKF010000007.1, read on the forward strand.
CGCCCTACAAGATGCTGGAGGATCTGAAGAACCACCCCGTCATCAAGCCGCTGATCGAAGGGGCGGAGATGAAGGAATACGCCGCCCACATGATCCCGGAGGGCGGGTTCAAGGCGATCCCGCAGCTTTACGGCGACGGCTGGATGGTGGTGGGCGACGCGGCGCATTTCAACAACGCGGCGCACCGCGAAGGCTCCAACCTCGCCATGGCCTCGGGCCGGATGGCGGCGGAAACGGTGATCGCGCTGAAAGAGGCGGGCAAGCCCTTCGTCGCCGGAAATCTCGCCGCTTACAAGAAGGCGCTGGATGAGAGCTTCATCATCAAGGATCTGAAGAAGTACCGCGAACTGCCGGGCATCATGCACGCCAACAAGCAGTTCTTCGGCGCCTACCCGGACGAAATCACCCAGGCGGCGCACAACTGGTTCACGGTGGACAGCGTCGACAAGCGCACGAAGGAGGTCAGCATCCTGAAATCCTTCGTCAAGCGCCGTTCGGTGTTCGGTCTGGTCGGTGACGCAATCAAGCTGGTGAGGGCGATGCGATGAACATGATGGTCCCGATGGTGAAGGTCGAAGAAAAGCTTTACCAGAACCGCTACATCGTCGACGAAAGCCGACCGCACATCCAGATCAAGGACGCGGACGTCTGCAAAAGCTGCGAGAAGCAGGCCTGCACCTTCTGCTGCCCGGCGGCCTGCTACAGCAAGAACGAGCTTGGCTCGGTCACGCTGGCGACCGACGGCTGCCTGGAATGCGGCACCTGCCGGGTGGTTTGCCAGGACAAGGGCAACATCGCCTGGGATTACCCGCGCGGCGGCTACGGCATCAGCTACAAGTTCGGCTGAGGGTGGAAAAATCCGACGCGCGGCCCCCCTCGCTCCGGCGTGGGGGGCCGCGCGCGTTTGACGAATCGTTGGTCCATCAATCCGTTACACGCTGTTGCACAATCGCCTGATGGTGGACATAACCCCGTTACAGACAGGGGCAATCCTGGGGGCGTCGCGTTTGATTCCCGTTCAGGACACCCCATCATGGCCATCGCGCTGAAAACCATCACCCGCAACGTCGTGACTCCGGTCACGATCGTCACCTTCGTCGTCTCCACCGTCACCGGAATCATGCTGCTGGGGCATTGGAACGCCGGGCTGGTCCGCTTTTCCCACGAATGGCTCAGCGTCGTCTTTTCGGCGGTTGGGCTGTGGCATCTGGCGAAGAACTGGAACGCCTTTGTCGGCTATCTGAAGCGCAACGCCGCCATCGCCGCCTTCGCCGTCAGCCTGTTGGCCTCGCTGGTCGTCACCGGCATGACCGGCAGCACAAGCCCGGTCAATCCCGGCGCGGTGTTCGGCGCGCTGTCCCGCGCCAGCTTGGAGGCGGCGGCCCCCGCCTTTGGCCTGACTCCGGTCGAGGCGGTCGGCAGGTTGAACGCCGCCAACATCGACGCGGTCGGCGGCGAGACTCTGGCGGCCATCGGCGCGCGTTCCGGCGTTGGCGCGGCGGGCGTCGCGTCGATCCTCGCCGCGCGCAAGACTCCGTAAGGCGCATGTCGTTGGTGACGGACCGTCCCCGCCCTCTTGCCGGGCGGGGGAGGGCCACACCATATCTCACAAGACACGCTGTGTGGACCAAGCGGGCGCGGCTTGGACGCGCCCCGGCCAACCAAGGGGAGACCGGCGATGGATCTGCGCGTTTGCTTTGAAAACATGGCCAGCGTCAACGTCAACGACGCGGCGATGATGAAGCACTACACCCAAAGCTATTTGGCGGATTTCACCCCGGAATGGGGCGGCTTCATCATGCTGCCGCACGACGAGACCCGCCGGGCGACGATGGAACCGGCGTGGCAGGTGCTGATCCGCGACGCCTCGGCCAAGACCGAACAGGCGCTGCTCAGCTATCTGGACGACAACCCGATGGCCGCCTATCACGTCCACGTCTACCGCAACGACCACGGCGCGGCGCAGAAGATTCATTGAGGCGCGGCGGTTCCCCTGTTCCTTCCCGACGATTGAGGGCGGGAACAGGGGGCGTCTCTCATCCCGCCGCCGCCGCCTTGGCTGCCCGGTGGGTGCTGAAGGCGTCGGCGGAAAACACCATCAACGCCACCCAGATGCAGGCGAAGGCGATGGCGTGCGCGTTGGTGAAGGCCTCGCCATAGACCAGCACGCCCAACAACAGTTGGCCGGTCGGGCCGACATATTGCAGCAAACCGACGGTGGACAGCTTCAGCCGCGCCGCGCCGATCATGAACAGCACCAGCGGCACGGCGGTCATCGGCCCGGCCAGCATCAGCAGCAGGCTGGGGCCGACCGCATGGCCAAAGGATCCGCTCCACCCCATCGACAGCAGATAGACCAGCGCGACCGGGGCCAACAGCAGGGTTTCCACCAGAAGCCCGATCACCGGGTCAATCGCCGCCTTCTTGCGGATCAGCGCGTAAAAACCAAAGGAGATCGCCAGCGACAGCGCCACCCATGGCACCACGCCATAGGACAGAACCAGGCTGCCCACCCCCAGCGCGGCGATGGCGACGGCGGCGAGCTGGTTGCGGTTTAACCGTTCGCCCAGAAACAGCACGCCAAGCAGCACGTTGATGAGCGGGTTGATGTAATAGCCCAGGCTCGATTCGACCAGACGGTTGTTGCCGATCGCCCAAATGAAGACGGTCCAGTTGATCGTGACCAGCAGGGTGGTGACGACGAAGATCCCCAAGCGCCGCCAACTGCCGACGCCGCGCACCACCGCCATCGGCCCCCGGATCGCCAGCACGGCCACCCCGACCAGGACAACGGTCCACACCACGCGGTGCGCGACGATCTCCACCGGCCCGATGCCGCCCAACAGTTTGAAATAGACCGGATTGACCAGTCCCCAAATCACAAAGGACCCCAGAGCCGCCGCAAACGCCGTGGCCGTGGAGGTCTCGCCCGCCGGGGCGGAGGAAGGATTCGCCATACGGTTCGTTTAGCACACAATTTGGGCAGCCGAGCAGCGGGGCGATGGCATGGCGGGTGTGCAGGAGGAGTATGCGGCGATGAAAAATCAGTAGCGAAACATATATTAAATTCTCGTTTTGTATAATTTCCGACACGGCGTGAGTCTTTTGAGGGAATATTTGAAGAAAGATGAATCTTTTAAATTGTCAAAAACCATGCATAAAATCCCATTAGAAAATTACTGGAGAGGGTTGGTGAATAAATTAAGAGCGCCAGCACTGCAAAATTATTGTCTATTATGACTATAATCTCGAAATTCATCTTAAATAAAATCATGACCAAATTGCACACCATAAAATATTGTAAAACAGATATGGAAATCATGTAAAAAGTAATTTCACCGAATTCAATAAAGTGTTTTATATAAAATAAATACATTAAAGAACGATTTTCTGAGATTTATCATTCTACGACGTGTTGAAGCCCTCAAAAAAGGAGTTTGGCGTCAATGAACCCCGTCATGCCGCACATTGAACATGTCGTTTTCCTGATGCTGGAAAACCGATCCTTCGACAACCTGTTGGGCTGGCTGTACCAAGGCGAGGATCGCCCCAAGCACATCATCGCCGCGCCTCACAAAAAGGACGAACCGTTCCACGGGCTGAAACCGGACACCTATTTCAACCATCATCCCAAGGATCACGCCCGGCATTACGTCAAACAGGGGGCAAGTCATTACAATTCGCCCAGAACCGACCCCCATGAACCCCACCAGCACGTCAACATTCAACTGTTCGACCTGCCGGAGAACTCCACGGAACAGCCCGAGCACGGGAAACCCGCGACTATGGGCGGATTCCTGAAGGATTACTATTATTCCCACACCGGCCCCTTGGCCCCCGCTTGTGACGAGCCTGATCCGGTGGGTTTCCTGGCCAAGCACCTGAGCAAGCCAATGACGTATGAGCCGTCGTTGGAGATCATGGAGGCCTTTACACCGCAGCAATTGCCCGTAATCAACGGATTGGCCAAGGCCTATGCGGTTTCCGACCAATGGTTCAGCTCCGTGCCGACCCAGACCATGGCGAACCGGGCCTTTTCCGTTTGCGGAACGTCCCTGGCGCCGCTGAACGGTGAGCTTACGGAGCTGGTGGACAATCATGGCCTGGTGTTCGGTCTGGTGCCGGGACGATACCACGCCCGCACGATCTGGCAGACATTGTCAGACAACGGCTACAAAAAACCCTCTGATTGGATGATCTATTACCATTCGGTGGAAGTGAAGAAATTCTGCTTGACCCAAAACGCGTTCAAGATTCCCGACCATCACGAACACGTCGCCCCCATTGAGCATTTCTTCAAGGCCGCCAAACACGGACGCTTGCCGTCTTTTTCATATCTGGAACCAGCCTGGTACGATGTTCTGCCGCCATACACCAACGGCAACTCCTATCATCCGCCGTCGAATGTGCTGCCGGGCGAAGTGTTCCTGAAAAAGCTTTACGACGCCCTGACCCACAACCCCGATCAATGGCGCAAGACGTTGCTCATCATCACCTTTGACGAGCATGGCGGCACCTATGACCATGTGCCGCCGCCTTGGGGGGCGGTGCCGCCATGGGGCTTCGGCAAGCCCCCGCACGCCCTTGAAGAGAATTTTGGGTTCGACCGCTTCGGGGTGCGGGTGCCGACCCTGCTGATTTCACCGTGGATTGACGAGGCGACGGTGTTCCGGTCCACCACCGACATGCCCTACGACCACACGTCGTTGATCGCCACCATCTTGAAATGGAAAGGCATCCCCAAGGAATCCTGGAACATGGGGGAGCGGGTCAATCACGCTCCGACCTTTGAAGGGGTGCTGACCCGCTCCACGCCGCGCGCCGACCATCCGAAAATTGAGATGTCGGCCGATGAACTGGCGCATCTCACCGCGTTCGAGGCGCGCGAGCATCACCTGATAACGCCGATGCACCTGAAATTGCTGCCCTTCGTGCTGCATCATGCCAGCGGCGGAACCCTGGACGGGGATGAACTTCTCCAAACCATGGCGGATCTCTTGAAGGAGTCGCAAACCGCGCCTGACCTGATCGCCCGGGTCAAGGAGTTCGCCGCCCGCCACGGCAACGGCTGAGGCCATGTCTCGGTGATCGGCGACGATCACCGAGTCCCCCTGACGGCGAACAGACGTTTCCGTGTGGCAAGCCTTTGCAACAACGGGATTGTCATGCGGAGTCCCGAACTCATCTCCACAACCGTCCCATGCCTCCAACAAAAAAGCGCCAACCCAAGGGCTGGCGCTTTTCTGTTTCGGACGGAAATCCAACGAATCAGGCGTTGACGCCCGTCGCGACGCCCTTTTCCGTCAGCAGGCTTTGCAACTCGCCGCTTTCGTACATTTCGCGGACGATGTCGCAGCCGCCGACCAGCTCGCCCTTGACGTAGAGCTGGGGGAAGGTCGGCCAGTTGGAGAATTCCTTCAGGCCCTGGCGCAGGCCCGGATCCTCCAGGATGTTGATGCCCTTGAAGGGGACGCCCACATGGCTCAGCACCTGGACGACGGCGGCGGAGAAGCCGCATTGCGGGAACACCGGGGTGCCCTTCATGTAGAGAACCACGTCGCTGCTGCCGAGGTCCTGCTTGATGCGTTCGACGACGTTCTGATCGACCATGTCTGAAAACCCTTTCCCGATGATGCCCGGCCCCGGTCTTTGAGTGTGCCGAAGGCGCGGGCGTCTGTCTCGTGGTTGTTTTAGGCGTTGTCCGGCACGGCGGTGGTCAGGGCCAGCGCGTGCAACTCGCCGCCCATCCGGCCTTGCAGCGCGGCGTAGACCATCTGGTGCTGCTGCACCCGGCTTTTGCCCTTGAAGGCCGCCGAGGTGACAAGGGCGGCGTAATGGTCGCCATCGCCGCGCAGATCGGCGATTTCAACCGCCGCGTCGGGGATGCCGTCCTTGATGAGCTTTTCGATCGTGGCGGCTTCCATCGCCATGGGAAATCCTCGCTCTGTTCAGGGTTCGCCCCGCCCGGGCTTACGCATGGACAGTAATCTAGGGCGACGCAGGCGGTTTGTCATCGGTTGTCGGATGATCGCGCGTGGTTCCGGCGGATGCCGACTTGGTCGAAGCGTGGGACGTTGGGGCGTCGTGCCGGGCGATCATCCCGGCCATCGTTTGAGCGGCCAGAGGACCGCCCACCGCGACAACGGCGAGCAACCCGGCAATCCAGGAATTGCCATACAACCCAAGCGCGATGCAGCCGCTTAACCCAAGCGCGGCCAACCCAGCGCTGAGCAATTGCCCTCGGTTTCGGCGCAGTTCGCTGCCACGCACAACAGCGGCTTCGATTTCAAAGCGATGACGTCGCTGCTCGTCGGCGGCTCGCATCAAGTAGGACGCAGTTCCGGGAGCGGCGGACTCGTAACCTCGGAAATCATCGACCGGGGGTAGCATCGCCACGTTGATCTGAACGCTCAGATCGTTGGCGTTGCCCGCCTGATGAATGCGCAGAGGAAGGCGACCGACGAAATCCGGCAAACCGCCGTCTGACCAATCCACATCCATGCGGTCGATGCGGACATCTTCGACATCCTGGCGCGAGGTCCGAGGCTTGTCCGTTGGCTTGCGGACTGGGCGCTTGCCCTCGTCACCGTCGCGCGTCGTCATACTCATCCATCGCCTTGCGCAGATCCCGACCGACGGCGTGCATGTCGGACACCAACGCCAAGGCGTCGGTGTCCTGGTAGAGCGGGCGGTTGGGCGCCGCCGGTTCGATGGGGAGGACCATGGACGCGCCTTCCAGATAATCCCGCAACGTCGGATGACGGTGGATCCAGCGAAGAACTGCGTTCATGGTCCGTCTCCCTTACAACTCCGCCGACATGTAGTTCGGCAGCCACGATTCATTGACCGACTTAATAGCCTTCAAGGATATCGTCTCGCCCCCCAGCCCCGTCAAGGAATCACCGCGCGTCTCGCCCAGCACCGTGACCGGGACGCCCGCCGCCTTGGCCTTCTCCTGCACCGTCGCCGCCACGTCCGGGCGGACGGCCAGCACGTAGCGGGCCTGGTCCTCGCCGAACAGGGCGCGGGGGTGGGCGTTGTCCAGGGCGGGCAGATGGGCGCCGATTCCGCTCGCCAGCGCCATTTCGGCGATGGTGACGATCAGGCCGCCGTCGGCCACGTCGTGGCTCGACGCCACCAGGCCGGCGTGGATCAGGCCGCGCACGAACTCGCCGTTGCGACGCTCCACCGCCAGATCGACCGGCGGGGGCGGGCCTTCTTCGCGGCCCAGGATCTCGCGCAGGAACAGCGACTGGCCGAGGTGGCCGCCCCCAGAACCGGTGGTGTCGCCAACGGCGAGGATCACGTCGCCTTCCTGTTGGAAGGCGATGCCGACCGCGATCATGGCGTCGGGCAGGGCGCCGACGGCGCCGATGGCCGGGGTGGGCAGGATCGCTTCGCCGTTCGTCTCGTTGTAGAGCGAGACGTTGCCCGACACGACCGGGAAATCCAGAGCGACGCAGGCCTGGGCGATGCCCTGAACCGCGCCGACGAACTGGCCCATGATGCGGGGCTTTTCCGGGTTGCCGAAATTCATGTTGTCGGTGATGGCGAGCGGCAGGGCGCCGACCGCCGACAGGTTGCGCCACGCCTCGGCCACCGCCTGCGCGCCGCCGCGCACCGGATCGGCCAGGCAATAGCGCGGGGTGCAGTCGGTGGTGATCGCCACCGCCTTGGTCTGGCCCGGCAGGCGGACGACCGCCGCGTCGGCTTGACCCGACATGAAGCGGGTGTCGCCGCCGACGAGGCTGTCATACTGCTCCCAAATCCAGCGCTTGGAGGCCAGATCGGGGCAGGCGAACAGCTTTTCCAGGGCGTCGCCGAGCGGCAGGCTGTAGCCGTCGAACACGCTGTCCGGCACCTCGTCCGCCGCCGGGGTCGGTTCCCACGGGCGGTCATACTCTGGCGCGGCGTTCGACACCGGGGCGATGGGCATGTCGCACCAGGTCTCGCCATACATCTTGATGACGAGGTTGCCGCTGTCGGTCAGCGTGCCGATGATGGCGAAATCCAGCTCCCACTTGTCGAAGATCGCGCGCGCCACCTCTTCCCGACCGGGCTTGAGGATGAACAGCATGCGCTCCTGGCTTTCGGAGAGCATGATTTCATAGGGCGTCATCGCCTCTTCGCGCATCGGCAGGCTGTCGAGCGTCAACTCGATGCCCAGACCGCCCTTGCCGGCCATCTCGACCGCCGAGGAGGTCAGACCGGCGGCGCCCATGTCCTGAATCGCGACGACCGCGTCGGTCGCCATCAGCTCCAGGCAGGCCTCGATCAGCAGCTTTTCGGTGAAGGGGTCGCCAACCTGCACGGTCGGGCGCTTCTCCTCCGAATCCTCGGTGAACTCGGCGGACGCCATGGTGGCGCCGTGGATGCCGTCGCGGCCCGTCTTGGAGCCGACATAGACCACCGAATTGCCGACGCCCGCCGCCGCCGAATAGAAAATCCGGTCGGCCTTGGCGACGCCGACGGTCATGGCGTTGACCAGGATGTTGCCGTTGTAGGCGGCGTGGAAATTGGTCTCGCCGCCCACGGTGGGGACGCCGACGCAATTGCCGTAGCCGCCGATGCCCGACACCACGCCCGCCACCAGATGGCGGGTCTTGGGGTGGGAGGGATCGCCGAAGCGCAGCGCGTTCATGTTGGCGATGGGCCGGGCGCCCATGGTGAACACGTCGCGCAGAATGCCGCCGACGCCGGTCGCGGCGCCCTGGTAGGGTTCGATGTAGGACGGGTGGTTGTGGCTTTCCATCTTGAAGATGACGGTGTCGCCGTCGCCGATGTCCACGACGCCCGCGTTCTCGCCGGGGCCGCAGATGACCTGCGGGCCGGTGGTGGGCAGCGTCTTCAGCCAGCGCTTGGAGGATTTGTAGGAGCAATGCTCCGACCACATGACCGAGATGATGCCCATCTCGGTGAAGGTCGGAACGCGTCCCAGAATCTCCAGCGCGTTCTTGTACTCCGCCTCGGACAGGCCGAACTCGCGGGCCAGCTCCAGGGTGACGGGGCGCTCTTGCGCGCGGGTTGCCTGGGCCAATTTTTGGTTTGCGCTCACGACAGAGCCTCCACCAGACCATCAAACATCGGCTTGCCGTCGGTGTTGCCGTGCAGGCCCTCCACCGCGTCCTCGGGGTGCGGCATCAGGCCCAGCACGGTGCGCTTGGCGTTGAAAATGCCGGCGATGTCGGACACCGAACCGTTGGGGTTGCCGCGCGGATCCGCGCGGGCCTCGTCCGCGACGTAGCGGAAGGCGACTTGCCCCTCGCCGTCCAGCCGCTTGACCGTTTCGGCGTCGGTCCAGTAATTGCCGTCGCCGTGGGCGACCGGGTAGCGCACGATCTGGCCCTTGGCGTATTTCGCCGTGAAGGCGCTGTCGGTGTTCTCCACCCGCAGATGCTGGACGCGGCAAACGAACTTCAGGGCGCCGTTGCGCATCAGCGCGCCGGGCAACAGCCCGGCTTCGGTGATGATCTGGAAGCCGTTGCAGACGCCAAGCACCCGCACGCCTTGATCGGCCCGCGCCTTCACCTCGCGCATGATCGGCGAGTGCGCCGCCATGGCGCCGGAGCGCAGGTAATCGCCATAGGAAAAACCACCGGGCACGACGATCAGATCGACCTTGGGCAGTTCGGTGTCGCGGTGCCAGACCAGATACGGTTTGGTTCCGCTGGCGGCCTCCAGCGCGGCGACGGCGTCGCGTTCGCGGTTGGAGCCGGGGAAAACGACGATGGCGGCCTTCATGGGGCGGTCAAAATCCGGCATCAAGGGGGGAGATGTTCGGGCCGGACACTAAAGCCGCCGCCCCGCCAAAGCAAGGGCGGCGGTCCCCAAAAACACGCGATCCTCACATGCCGCCCCTCACATGCCGCCCCTCACATGCCGGGCGCGTCTTCCTCAGGGTAGGCGGTGATGTGGTGCAGCGACAGGTCGGCGCCCTTGTATTCCTGCTCCTGGTCCAGACGGATGCCGATGGTGGTTTTCAGCAGCCCATAGACGGCCAGCCCCGAGGCGAAGCCGAAGCCCGCCCCGCCCAGCGTGCCGACGACCTGCGCGGTCAGCGACACGCCGCCCAGACCGCCCAGCGCCTCTTGCCCAAAGACTCCCGCCAGCAGGCCGCCGGTCAGGCCACACAAGCCGTGCAGCGGCCAGACGCCCAGAACGTCGTCGATCTTCCAATCGATTTGGCACTTGTTGAAGGCCCAGACGAACAGCAGCCCGGCGATTCCGCCGGTGACGAGCGCGCCCAGCGGGTGCATGACGTCCGACCCGGCGCAGACGGCGACCAGACCGGCCAGCGCCCCGTTGTGGACGAAGCCCGGATCGGTGCGGCTGATGATGAGCGAGGTGAGGATGCCGCCGACCATAGCCATCAGGGAATTCAGCGCCACCAACCCGGACACGCCGTCAAGCGTTTGCGCGCTCATCACGTTGAAGCCGAACCAGCCGACGCACAGCACCCAGGCGCCCAGCGCCAGGAACGGGATGTTGGACGGCGGAATGGCGATCAGCGAGCCGTTCGCCCGGTAGCGTCCGCGCCGGTTGCCCAGATGCAGCACCGCGCCCAACGCCACCCAGCCGCCAAAGGCGTGGACCACCACCGACCCGGCGAAATCATGGAAGGGCTGGCCGAACGCCCCGGTCATCCAGGCTTGCAGGCCGAAGCGGGTTCCCCAGACGGATCCTTCCAGCAGCGGATAGAACAGGCCGATCAACGCGGCGGTGGCGGCCATCTGCGGCCAGAATTTGGCGCGCTCGGCGACGCCGCCCGACACGATGGCGGGGACGGCGGCGGCGAAGGTCGCCAGGAAGAAGAATTTGACCAGATCATAGCCATAGGCGGCGAAGCCGGGGCCGCCCTTGCCGACCAGCGTCTTGGCGTCCGCCAGGAAATCGACGCCATAGGCCACGCTGTAGCCGATGACGAAATAGGCCAGGGTCGACACGGCGAAGTCCGACAGAATCTTCACCAGCGCGTTGACCTGGTTCTTGCGGCGGACGGTCCCGACCTCCAGCAGGGCGAAACCGCAGTGCATCGCCAGCACCATCACCGCGCCCATCAGGACGAACAGAACGTCGCCACCCGTCTTTGCCGCTTCCATATGCACAAACCTTCAGCGTTATGCCTAAATATTGGGCAATCTGCTAACAGATTGTGCAATTCTGTGCAAGCGCGGAAGTGCCGCAGGCGTGGGCAATCATCACAAAAACAGCGCAAAAGGCGGGCGAACCCGGTGTGGGCTGCCCGTTCATTGCGCAAGAAAGATGCCAAGTGATGAGAATGTGGGCGGGGTGGCTTGGGTGGTTGCCGTTGCCCCCTCCCTAACCCTCCCCCGCTTGCGCGGGAGAGGGGACTGCCGCCGCGCGCTGACAAGGATCCGGCCCCCTCTCCCGCTGATAAGCGGGGGAGGGATGGGGAGGGGGCGACGGACGAGAGGGCGTCGGACGAGAGGGTGGCGGGCCTCTCACCCGCCGGTCAGGCGTCCGGTCCAATCCTCGACCGCGTCGCGGGCCAAGCGCCGTTCGGCCAGCGTCTTCCAGCTTTGCGCCAGCGCGGGCAGGGCGGCCATGTCGGTCAGCGCCGCGCGATCCAGCGTGTCCACGTACAACACCCGCAGCAGGCGGGTCAGCGGCCAATCGGGGCAGGGGCGTTCGACCAGGGTCAGTCGGTCGGCGGGGCCGATGGAGCCGCCCTCGATCACCCGATAATACCAGCCGGTGCGGCCAGTGGTTTGCACGCGCTTGGCCATGTCCGGCACGGCGAAACGGTGGTTCAGCTTCCAGCAGGGTTGCCGGGCTTGCGCCACCTCCAGCAGGGCAGTGCCGACGCGCAGGCGGTCGCCCAGGCAGACGTCGGCCTCCGTCACTCCTTCGCTGCACAGATTCTCGCCGAACGCGCCGGGCGTGCCCAGATGGGGAATGTCCGCCCCCAACTCCGCCCGCCATGCGGCGTGGTGGTCGAGCGGGTAATGGTGGATCGCCTTGTCCGGCCCGCCATGGACCCGGCGGTCGGCCTGCTCGTCGTCGAGAAAACCGTTCACCCCAACGGCGCGCGGGCCATTGACCGGCGTTTTGTGGATGGCGCTGGTCCGTCCCTCCGGCCCAAAGGGGGCGATGGAACCAACCAGAACGGCGCGCAGGGGCAGGTCGATCATTGGGGGGGCTTGCTTTGCTTTGGCGGGCTTTTGTTTGGCCGCGCGCGCCTGTTCCTGAAGGCTGACGTAATGGTGCCAGACCAGCTTGGCGGCGAGGCTGCGGTGGGGGCGCCAGGGTTCGGCGACGGCCAGAAGCTGCGCCGGGGTCGGCTTGTCCGCCCAGCCTTTCAGCCGCTGCACGCCCAGTTGAATGGCGAGGTCGCCGACGGGCCAGATGTCGGGCCGGTCCTGCGCCATCATCAGATAGACCTCGGCGCTCCAGCGTCCGATGCCCTTCAGGGTGACGAGCGCGGCGATGGCCTCCTCGTCGGGCAGGGCGTGGATGGCGGCGAAATCCAGACGGCCATCGACGACCGCCTCGGCCAAGCCACGGGCGTAGCCGACCTTTTGGCGGGAAAAACCGCAGGCGCGCAGGGCGTCGTCGTCGGAATTCAAAATCGTGGCGGGCGTGACGTCGCCCAGCCGGGCCAACAGCTTGTCCCACAAAGCCAAGGCGACCTTGGTGGAAAGCTGCTGCTCCATCACCATGCGCAGCAGGCCGACAAAACCGCTGGGGCGCGAGAAGTCGCGTTGCATGGGGCCGCCGACGCGGACGCATTCGGCGAAGATCGGGTCGAGGGCGGTCAGATGCTCAACGCTCATGATCCGCCGCCCTCGTTCCGCAATTTTATCAAACGACGATCAGGCCACCAGCTCGATGGCGTAATCCTCGATCACGGTGTTGGCGAGCAGCTTCGTGCACATCGCCTCGACCTCGGCGCGGGCGGCGGCCTCGTCGGCGCTGGTCAATTGCAGCTCGATCACCTTGCCGACGCGAATGTCTTCGACGCCCGCGAAGCCCAGCGTTTGCAGCGCGTGGGCGATGGCCTTGCCCTGGGGATCGAGAACGCCGCGCTTGAGGGTGACGTGAACCTTGGCCTTCATCGGATGTCGCTCGCTAAAGGAAGTAGGGAAAGATGGGGTGAAACAGGGTGGTCACTGAAGGGTTTTGGGGCCTTTGACGTCGCTGGGGCCGCCTTCGGGCAGGATGCCCAGACGGCGCGCGACCTCCTGATAGGCCTCCTCGACCTTGCCGAGATCCTGGCGGAAACGGTCCTTGTCCAACTTCTCGTTGGTCTTGACGTCCCACAGGCGGCAATTGTCCGGGCTGATTTCGTCGGCCAGCACGATCCGCATCTCGTCATTTTCCCACAGCCGACCGAATTCCAGCTTGAAATCGACCAGCTTCAGCCCAATGCCGAGGAACAGGCCCGACAAATAATCATTCACCCGCAAGGACAGGGCCACCATGTCGTCAAGATCCGGCGGCGCCGCCCAGCCAAAGGCGGTGATGTGCTCTTCCGAGACCATCGGGTCGTTCAACTCGTCCGACTTGAAGTAATATTCGATGATCGAGCGCGGCAGCGGCGTGCCTTCGGGAATGCCGAAACGCTTGGACAGCGACCCGGCGGCGACGTTGCGCACCACAAGCTCAATCGGAATGATCTCGACCTCGCGGACCAACTGCTCGCGCATGTTCAGGCGGCGAACGAAATGGGTGGGAACGCCGATTTCCGACAGGCGGCTCATCAGATACTCGGAGATGCGGTTGTTCAGCACCCCCTTGCCGGTGATGACGCCCTTCTTCTGGTTGTTGAAGGCGCTCGCGTCGTCCTTGAAGTACTGCACCAGAGTGCCGGGTTCCGGTCCTTCAAAAAGAACCTTCGCCTTGCCTTCATAGATGCGCCGGCGTCGTGTCATCGCGTGTTCGTCCAAATGCGTAAGGACCGGACAAGAGAGCTTGCCGGTCCAGGAAGGTGCGTTCAGTGATATAGCAAGCCGGGTGTGCGAACACAACGCCGGGGGTTCGGGCGGTGGTTCGGGGCTGGCGCGCGCGACGGTCCGCTCACGTCAGCGCCACCGGGTCGAAGGGCGTCTCGAACGGGCGACCGGGGGCGAAGCGCCAGACGGGTTTCAGGTCGGGGCGCTCGACGCTGGGCAGGGCGATCAGCGCGCTGGACACGGTGCCGAAGCCCATGGGCAGGCGGAAATCCATCGCCCCGCGTTCTCCCTTTTCGCCCTCCCAAATCCGGCTGCCCAGCAGCTCCGGCCAATTGCCCCAGGTTGGTTCATCGGAGTCGGGCGGCGCGCCATGGGCGAACAGCGGCTGGTAGAGGGCGATTCGGGGATCGCGCGCGTCGTCCAGGTCATGGGCGGTTATCATGTGGACGCCGGGGGGAATCGCCGTCACCTCGGGCCGGTGGCGCGGGTTGTCGCCGCGATGGCTGACGAGGTAGGCGTCGGCGTTGTCGGCGATCAGCAGATTGAAGGGCCGGTAGGCCCGCGTGTCGAGAGCGGCCAGCGACCGCGCCGCCTCGCCCGCGTCGGCGTGGTCGAGCGCGTCGAGCGCCAACTCCCCGCGCGACCGCTTGCCGGTTTCCGGCCCCAGCGTGCCTTCCCGGTTGAGGATGGCGGCGACCAGCCCCTCGTCGTTCAGGCCAAGCCAGGAGCCGCCCGCCAACTCGTCCAACCCGGCGACCACGTTGGGCCGGTCGGGCCAATGGCGGGCGGGCGGTTTCCAGGGACGTCCGGCCATCTCGTCGCGGTTGGCGGCGATCCGCAAAGGCCATGTTGCGTCCGGTCGCCGCAGGAGGATCACGCTGCACATGGGGAACCTTGTTTTTTCCGTTTCGCAAAGCTATGTCGGGCCACAATGAAATCTCCGCAAGGGGGCTGCGGCTTCACCGTGACGGCGACCCCAATCCGGCTGTATAATCCAGCATCCGGGAGCGAAAACCAAATTCAAGGAGCCGGGGTCCATGACGACCTTCGATGACCGCGAAAAGGCCTTCGAGAACAAGTTCCAGCACGACGAAGACCTGCTGTTTCGCATCCGCACGCGGCGGGACACGCTGGCGGGCCTGTGGGCCGCTGGCCTGATGGGGTTGGACGCGGACGCCGCCCAGGCTTACGCGCGCCAGATCGTTGAGGTGGACATCGGCACGCCGGGGCCGCACGACATCCGCGACCGCATCGCCGCCGACCTGCACGCCAAGGGCGTGGACATTTCCGACCACCGCGTGGAAAAGGAAATGGCCCAACTGCTGGATCTGGCGCGCCAGCAAGTCACCACCGAATGAGCGCTGAGTGAACGCCGCGCGCGCCGTCGGCCCGTCCGATTCGCGCCGCTTGGTTCCTTACGCCATAAGAAAAGGCCCGGCGCGTCGCGTCGGGCCTTTTTGTTTGGGCGGCTTGGTTTGTTTGAACGGCTTGGCGCGAACAATCAGGCCGCGACCGCCGCGTGGGTGATGCAGCTTTTCGAGCACACCTTGGAGCAGCTTTCGCAGCCGATGCAGTTCGCGGCTTCCTCGACCGTCATCACCTTCTTTTCGGCCTCGTCGTCGAAGGCGTCCACGATGTCGCCGTCTTCGGTGATGCCGATCATGTTCAGCACGCCGCGCCCGCACACCTTGAAGCAGCGACCGCAGCCGATGCATTGCTTCTGGTCGATGGATTGGACGAATTTCGGCGTCCAGCTTTGGCCGCCACGGGTGGTGCCGGTGATGAAGTCAGCCATGGGATGCTCCTCTCGAATGGCGCGGAAAGGGGGGGAGGGGCGCCTGTGGGGTGGTTGGGTGGAGTGGGGTGTTTGCCCCCTCCCTAACCCTCCCCCGCGTTGCGGGAGAGGGGACGGATGCTGAACGCCGACAAAAATCCTCGCTCCCTCTCCCGCAAAGCGGGGGAGGGCCGGGGAGGGGGCGCGGGAAACCCGCCGCTACGCGCTTTCCAGCGCCTTCAACGCCGCGCGCTTTTCGGTCAGCGCGCGGTAGGCGTCATAGGCGTCCTGGGCGACGGTCAGGATGTTTTGCCAGCCCTGCGGCAGGTCTTCCGACAGGTCGTGCAAATCCATCTTCTTTTGCGTCGCGCGGGCGTTCAGCTTTTTGATCTCGTCCTTCAGCGCGTCGATGTCGCTCATGCCGGGATCCTCGGAGGGTCAGAGATTGGCGACTTCGGGGTATTTTTTGATGAGGTCCACCGCGTCGGCGACCAGCTTGGCCCCGTCGGCGGCCAGCTTTTCGGCGGTCGGGAAGCCGAAGCGGTGGACGTCGCGCAGATTCTTGGAAATCACCACCAGACGCCCGGCGGTCAGGATCATCCGCCCGAAGCCCTCATGGCTGATCTTCATCATCGGCGAGGCCATCAGGCCGGTTTGCTTTTCGATGGTGATGCCGACCGCCTTGTAGAACAGCTCCAACCGCCACAGCGTGTCGGGATCGGGGTCGCCCATCATCGGAATGGCGGCGCGGGCCTCCTTGTCCAGAATGAAGGGGGCGAGCAAAACCTCGTCGGCCTTGCCCTCCCACGCGCCATAGCTGTCCTCGGCGCGGAACAGCAGGACCAGGGTCTTCAGAAACTGGTCGGCGACCTCGGCCTGGGAGGCCGCGCTTTCGGCGATTGCGGTGTCGGGCATGGGTTATTCCTCGTCTTCGTCGTCGAAATTGAGTTCTTGGGTTTCGCCCAGCGCCTTGCGCAGCCAGGGCGGCGGGTTGCCGTTCAGCGTTTCGACCAGCCGGTCGAGCAAAACCGGAATGGCCTCGGTCGCTTCGACCTTCACCGGGTGGATCTTTTTGGCGACGACGCGGGCGGCGGCGGAGGCGCCGATGGCCGACAGATAGACGATGGCGACGTCGGCCAGCGCGTCCAGCTTCGGCACCAGCTTGTCCTCGTTGCCGTCCTCGAACATCGAGCCGCCGAACTGGAAGGTCTCCAGAAAGGAATGACCGGCCTTGTCCACCTGATAGACGGCGATGTTCTTGGCCCAGCCGAAATGCGCGTCGACGTGCTGCATGTCCTGGGTGCAGAAAGCGACCTTCATGGAACCTCCTGTGCTGGGGCGAGCGGCGCTCACCACGCTCAACCGGCGCTGCATCCGCATGATCCGCCTCCGCAAGCGTGGCCTTCGGTTTTGTGGTCGTCGTGATGGGCCGCCGGGTGGTGGTCGTGGTCCATCTCGGCGGACAGGAACAGGTTGCCGACGGCGAACAGCAGGTTGCGGGTGCCGCGATAGCCGACATGGACCGTCAACCCGGCCCCCAGCCGGTCGAACATCGGCAGCCCCATGCGGTGCAGCGGCACGCCCAGCCGCGCCGCGCCCTGCCGCCCGTGCGAGTTGGAAATGATGAGGTCGGCGTCGCGCGCCAGCGTTTCCACGTCGGAATGGTCGCCGACCATCACGGTGGCCGCCTTCAGCTTTTCCAGGACCAGGGTCTGGGTCGGCGACACGGCGGCGACCACCTCGGCCCCCATGTCGGCCAGAAAGCTGGTGACGGCGTAGAGCAGGTCCGGCTCCAGGGCGACGACGATCCGCTTGCGGCTGAAGAAGAAATGCCCGTCGAGCATGGCGTCCACCAGACTGTCGCGCTGGCGGCGGATCTTGGCCGGAACCGGCTGGCCCGACAGTTCGGCCAACAGGCGGATCAGCTTGTCCGACGCCTCCAGCCCGGTCAGACGGCTGAAAAAATGGCCGGGAACGTCGGTTTTCAGCTCCAGCGCGTTGCCGGCGATCCGCATGTGCTCGCCGATCACCAGCGTGGCGACCGACGCGCCCATCGAGCGGATTTGATCGACCGTCACCCCGCCCAACGAGGTCGCGGTGAAGTCGCTGGGCTGGCGCCCGCACATCGACAAGGACAGGTCGGGCAGGAAGATCGGCGACAGACCGAAGGATTCGATCAGGTCGCGCAATTCCTCGACGTCGCCGGGCGACAGATGGCAGCCCGCCAGCACGTTGATTTGCGTCTTGACCGTGGCGGGCGACGGTTCGACCAGCCGATCGACGATGGCGGTGACGGCGGCGCCGAAACCATCCTCGAACCCGCCGGTGAAGTCGGGGGTGTTGGCGAAGACCAGGGCGGTGTCGGCCATGTCGGGATTGCGCTGGCGGAACAGGGTGAACTGCCCGCCCATATCCTCGCCCTTGGTTTCGGTGACGCCGGTGGTGGCGACGCCGATCATCGCCGGGCTGTTGCGCTCCACGATGGTGCGCAACGCCTGCTCAAGATTCTCATAGCCGCCGAGGATGGTGGAGACCTGATCCATCGCCGTGGTTTGCAGCGGAATCGCCTCGCGGAAATGGCGGACCAGCAGAACCAGCCCAAAGGCGGTGCAGCCCTGCGAGCCGTGGAACAGCGGCAGACAACGGTCAATGCCGAGATAGGCGAGCGCCGCGCCCAGCGGCTGGCTCATCTTCAGGGGGTTGGTCGAGGCGGCCTTGGCGGCGGAGGGGAAGCGTTGGATGTGCGACATGGCCGTCACTCCGCCGCGAGAAGGGGGGAAGCGGCGGGAACGTCCCACGGGGCGGGCAGGCGGACCTGACGCCAAATCGGGTTCGACAGGGTTTTGTCGATTTCCTCACACAGATTGACGATGCCGTCATACCCGGCGTAGGCGTGGTGGCGCTCCTGGTTGATGTCGAGCCAGGGAACCTTGGCCTTCAAGGAAATGAACTGCGACCGTCCGCCCGACATCATGATGTCGGCCTGCGACGTCGCCAGCATCTTGTAAATCTCGCGCGGCTTCAGATCGTCCCACTGGTGGAACTCGTCGCCCTTCATCTTCTTGATGCGCTCCTTGTCCTCCTTGGTCGATTTCTTGGTCGAGGTGCCGAGGATGGTCAGACCGGCCCCTTCCAGCGCGCTGACCATCGACCAGCTCTTGACGCCGCCGGTGAAGAGCAGCACGCGCTTGCCGTCGAAGCGCGGCTTGTAGGGTTCCAGGCGGCGCCAGACGCGGCTTTCCTCGCGGGCGATCACGCCCTCCGCCCGGTCGATCAGGCTTTTGTCGGCCCCGCGCTCCACCAGCATGCGGGTCATGGTGCGCAGCGTGTCCGACATGTCCGACACGCCGTAGAAGGAGCCTTCAAAATAGGGGATGCCGTAGCGCTCCTCCATCTTGCGGCCGACATTCACCAGCGCCTGGCTGCACACCATCATGGTGACGCGCGCCCGGTGGGCCTGGGCGACCTGGTTGTAACGACCGTCGCCGGAGATGCAGGACAGCAGGCGGATGCCGATCTCGTCGAGCAGCGGCTTGACCAGCCACAATTCACCGGCAAGGTTGTATTCGCCGATGATGCAGACGTCGGTCGGGGTGGTGTAGTCGGGTTCGACCGTGCCGATGACGTGGTCGAGCAGCGCCTCGCCCGCCAGCTTGTTGCCGAGATTTTTGGAGCCGACGAAGCCCGGCGCGTCCACCGGAATCACCGGCTTGCCCAGCTTTTGCGTCGCGAATTTGCAGACCGCCGCGATGTCGTCGCCGGTCATGGCGGGCACGCAGGTCTGATAGACGAAGACGGCGGGCGGGTCGTATTGCTGGATGATTTCCTTGATGGCGCGGAACAGCTTTTTCTCGCCGCCGTTGATGACGTCCAGCTCCGACAAATCGGTGGTGAAGCCGGTGCGGTAAAGCTGGGAACCGGACGACTTGGTTCCCCGGTTGTCCCAGGCGTTGCCCAGGCAGGCGATCGGGCCATGGACCAGATGGGCGGCGTCGGCGATCGGTTGCAGCACGATCATCGCGCCGTCATAGGCGCAACCGCCAGCGGCGGCCCCCGGCTTCAGGGATTTGGTGCAGCCTTTCTTCTTGTCCTTGGCCGATTTGCTTTGGTTGGTCGCGCATCCCGGTTCGTTGAAGACGTCCTGGATCTTGTCCTGGAGCATGCCCGTTCTCCCGCCTTGGCGCCGAATGCGGCTGTCGGGATCGGGCAATGCAAGGCGTGCGCCATATGCTAAGCTGTTGAACGCGCTGGATTGTTCGTTTTTGCGGGCTGTGCGATAGCTGACAATCACTGTGGATTGTCGGGTCTTGGACAGAGGGGGGAGAGGCAGCGGGCGCGCCGCCGCCCTTTACCGTTCCGGTTCCGGCTTAATGCCCGCGTCCTTCATCGCGTGCATCAGCTCCAGGATCACCGTGCTGATGTCGGGGAAGGTCAGGGCCACCGCGTGGCGGTCAGGATCCAGCCGGACGACATGGGCGATTTGCCGCCCGCCGACGCCCGGCAATTCAGCGCAACGCAACTCCAGCCGCATTTTGCCGCCGACGGCGTGGCTGAACTCCTCCGGCGGCAGATCGACCAGCAGGCCGCGCGTGCTCCAATTCACCGTCGTGCAGCGCCGCCCTTCGGCGTCCACCGTCAGCACCGGATCCATGTAGCGGATGGCGCGGCGGTGTTCGACGCCGTTGGGCGGCTTGGCCCCGACGTCGTGCTGCTCCAGCTTGCGCTTGGCCGCGTCCTTGGTGCGGTCGTCCACCCCGTCCTTGCTGGTCATCAGCGTGGCCTGAACCCGACGTTCGACGCCGTGGCGGAACTCGTCGTCGGCGCCAAAGCGCAGGGCCTTGGCGAAATGGTCCTTGGCGCTGGTCAACAGGGCGTTGCGGCCCTTGTCGTCGCCGCGATGGCCGCAGCGTTCGGCCTGGATCAGCAACGAATCGACGCTGTGCTGGTAGACGCCGCGCTGGATGATTTTGGTCATTTCGCGGAACTCGGCGGCGCGGACGCTGGGAAATTCCTTGGCCTTCAGCATCTCGGTCATTGTCGCGGCCAGGGCGTCGATCTGGTCGGGCGGGGCGGTTTCCGCCTCCCGCCGCATCCGGCGCGCCAGATCCTCGGCCTTGCGGATCAAGGCCTCCTCAATCTTCTGGCGCTGTCCGGCGTCGAGAACGGGCATGGCGACACCTCCCGTGTGATGACACGAACAGGATACACCGCTCGGATGATTTGCAACAGGGATGGTTCAGCGCGCTCTTGGTTTTGCACGCGTGGTCATGGGGGGCGGCATGTATGATTCTACTTTTCAAAGCCATCCATGAGTTTGACGGCGTTGGGGTCAAAATCTACGGTTGTTGATTTTCCCGGACCTGGAATTTCCTCGCCGGCTTTCGGGAAAGGACGGCTTTTGTCACCAAGTCCAAGCAACGAATTGAACGCGGTGCTCAACAAGGTGTAATTTGGGAAACGTACATTCGACATTGCTGAAACTGTTGGAATATATTGTGTTGGAGGACTGTCGCCTTCGCCTTTTTCCTCAACAGCCATATTTTGAATCATGATTTGTGAGCACTCTGCGCAATGAGGTTTGTCGCAACCCATTGCGATTATCTTATATGAATTTTGATAATATTTATGATGCAGGATCGCTGCGGCTTCAGCATGGGCCTTTGTCGATTGAATGAAGTCATAGCCAAGCGCTTCAGCCATCTGACGCATCGGCGTGCTGATGGAGTTTCCATTGTTGCAGTAACACAGCTTGGCGTATCGCGTGACTCCGCCCTTTGTCTTTTCAGACAGAACGCAGACAACGGTTGTTGGGCCCCGGCTTTTTTTGTCTTTGATGGCGTCCCGAATGGCTTGGGCGTCGCCTTCCAGATCGAGGTTCGAGTCGGCTTTTATGAAGCGATTGACTTTTTTCCCAGCCCGTCGACTCTTGTTGAAGAAAATATCTTCAACTTTTCTTTTTTCTTTCTTTTTTGGATTCTTCTGATTTCCAACTTCGATGACAAGAGTGCCGTCGTCGGGTTCGGTGGCGTCCGACAAATTGCCGTCATCGTTGAATGGCTCATTGTTGTAAAGCAGCGGATTGAGAATTCTCCGCTTCGTGATCCGCTCTCCAGGGGCGTCTACGCCGCCAGCGTTCATTGGCTGAACGACCAGCGGGCGGTGTGGCGCGGGGCGCGCGGCGGGTTTGGGCGGCTGTGGCGACGCCAAACGCCCTTGGATTGTGGTCGCAGCCGTCGCGCGTGCTTGGACGGGGGGCAGCGTGACGACTGCTGGAATGGCTTGCCGCGTTTGGGCGACAGGTGGGGGCGGCGGCGCGTTTGTCCGCCACGCCGCGCCGGTCACTGGTGGGATAGGTTGGGGGGAGCGAAACGCGGATGTCGGCGGCTTGCCGGTGGACGGCTGGGCCGCCGCTGGCCGCCACGCCGGAGGGGGAGCGGATCCGACGGGAGCAGGCGGAGTCGTCGCGCGCGCTGGTGAGATGGATGGCGGCAAAGGCGGGCGGGCGAACGGCTTTGCCATCATTGATCCTCTCTGTCGTCCAGCGCTCAACAGTTTGAAGCTATGGCGTCGCTTGGGCTGCTGTAAAGCTGTATTCATCCCTTAAAAATGAACGTGGGACTACCGCGTTTGGTCAACGCCCCCTTGGTTTCGCCCTTGCGGTCGGCTCCGCCTCCAGCGGGTTGTCGGGCCAGTAATGTTTGGGGTACTGGCCCTTCAAATCGGCCTTCACCGCCTTGTAGGCGTTGGCCCAAAAGCTGGCGAGGTCGCGCGTCACCTGGACCGGGCGGCGGGCGGGCGACAAAAGATGCAGCAGCAAGGGAACCCGCCCCCCGGCGATGCGCGGCGTTTCGGCCAGTCCGAACATCTCCTGCAAGCGCACCGCCAACACTGGCTCGTCGCCATCATAGTCGATGGGAATGCGGGAGCCGCTGGGCACCTCGACATGGGTCGGCGCTTCGGCGTCCAACCGCGTCTTCATCTCCCATGGCAACCGATTGCGCAGGGCGCTGGACAGATCGACGCGGTCGAGATGGACGCGGCGCGACACGCCGTCCAGGAACGGGGCCAACCAATCCTCCAGCGTGGCGAGCAGGGCCGAATCGGACAGGTCGGGCCATTCCACCCCCTCGCGCTGGCGCAGGAAGGCGACTCGGGTGCGCCACGCCCGCAACTCGTCGCTCCAGGGCAGGCAGTCCAGCCCCATGGCGCGGACGCCCTCCAGCATCGCGGCGGTCATCGCCTCGGCGGGCGGGTTGGTTAGCCGCTCGTCCTTCAGAATCAGGGCGAACAGCATCCGGCGGCGGCGGGCCAGCACCGTCTGTTCGCGGGCGTCCCAGGCGACGATGGTCTCGACGCGGATGTGGTCGGCGAAGGCGTCCTCCAGATCGGCCAGCGTGACCGGCGCCGCCAGAAAGATGCGGGATTCGCGAACCGCGCCGTCCAGATCGGCCACCGCCAGCCAGTCTTCCGCCGACAAGGGTTCCGCGTCCTGAAAATAGGCGCCGCGCCCGCCCGACAGCCGGAATTGGGCGGCGACTCCGCCCGGCCCGCCGCCGGGGCGGCGCTGGCCGATGCGGTCGGGGTAGGCCAGGGCGACCAGCAGGCCGACGGCGTCGCTGTCGCCCTCATCGCCCTCGCGCAGGCCCAAGTGCCGCCGCCAGCTTCGCGCCTGCTTCATCGCCTGTTGGGCGGCGCCGCGATCCACACTCAAACCGCGCGCGGCGCCGCGCCCGCCCTGCTCCTGCCCGCGCAGCAGATCGACGCGCAGGCGCAGATCCGCGTCGCGAAAGCCGGGGGCGGCGCGAACGATGTCGCGCTCGCCCAACAGGGCGGCGACCAGACAGGCCAGCGCGCCATGCCCCAGGGCTTGGCCCGCGAGCATCATGTGGGCCAGCCGGGGGTGCACGCCAAAGCCCGCCATGCGGCGACCATGCGGGGTGATCGCCCCGCCGTCGGTCAGCGCGCCCAAGCCGGACAGCAGATCGCGCGCCTGCGCTAGCGCCGGGGCGGGCGGCGGGTTGAGCCAGGACAGGGCGGCGGGATCGCTCACCCCCCACATCGCCAGCTCCAGGGCCAGCGGGGCGAGGTCGGCGTCCAGGATCTCCGGCGCGCTGAAGGGGGCCAGCGCCTTGTGCGTCGCCTCCGGCCACAGGCGGTAGCAGACGCCCGGCTCCAACCGTCCGGCGCGGCCCCGGCGCTGTTCGGCGGAGGCCTGGCTGACCTTGACCGTCACCAAACGGGTCATGCCGCCGCGCGGGTCGAACCGTGGAACCCGCATCAGGCCGCTGTCGATGACGATGCGGATGCCTTCGATGGTCAGGCTGGTTTCGGCGATGGCGGTCGCCAGAACCACCTTGCGCGCGCCGGGCGGCGATGGGGCGATGGCGCGGTCCTGCGCCTCGGTCGTCAGATCGCCGTAGAGCGGGGCGAGGATGACGTCTCCGCCCAAATCCGATTGCTCCAACTGGCTGAGAACCCGACGGATTTCGCCCGCGCCGGGCAGGAAGACCAGGGCGTCGCCGCTCTCCTCCCGCAGGGCGCGGCGCACGGTGGCGGCCACCGCGTCCTCAACCCGGCTGCCCGGCGGCGGCGCGTCGAGATGGCGGGTTTCCACCGGATGGGCGCGGCCCTCGCTCGTCACCATGGGGGCGTCGCCGGAAACGCCGTCGCCGAGCAGGGCGGCGACCGGCCCGCCGTCCAGCGTCGCCGACATCACCACCAACCGCAGATCGTCGCGCAGCGCCCCCCGTGCCTCCTGCACCAGGGCGAGCGCCAGATCGCTGTCGATGCCGCGTTCGTGGAATTCGTCGAACAGGACGGCGCCGACGCTGGACAGTTCCGGGTCGTCCTGAAGCTGGCGCAGGAACAGGCCGTCCGTCACCACCTCGATCCGGGTGCGCGGCCCGACCTTCGTATCCAGCCGCACCCGGTAGCCGACCGTTTCGCCAACCGCCTCGCCCAGCATCGCCGCCATCCGCCGAGCGGCGGCGCGGGCGGCCAACCGCCGGGGTTCCAACACCAGGATCTTGCGCCCGCGCAGCCAGGGTTGATCGAGCAGGGCCAGCGGCACGCGGGTGGTTTTGCCGGCGCCGGGCGGCGCTTGCAGCACGGCGGTCCCGCGCGTCTCAAGCGCCGCCAGCAGGGCGGGCAGGACGGGATCGATGGGCAGGGGGGCGAAGGCGGGGCGGTTGGGCGCGGGGCGGTTCGGCGTGGTCATGGCCGACTCCGCTGCCGGAAAACCGCCGGAAAGGCAACCGCTTTCCAAACCGGGGCAAAAGGTCGCACCCTGCCGTGGTTGGGATCGGGTCGCGCGCCATGACCGTAAAAATGCTATGGTTTTACCGTCGTCGGGCCTTTCTTCTACACGCAGGGATTCATGACCAGCATCCACGACGCCGCCCTGTTCCTCGCCCACGCCTGCGCGCTGGAAGAGGACGCCGCCAACCGCTTCTCCGACCTGTCGGAGTCGATGAAAACCTATGGCAACACGGAGATCGCCGCCTTTTTCGGGCAGATGGCGACCTTCTCGCGCATGCATCTGGCCGAGGCGCGCAAGCGGTCCGGTTTCCGCAAGATCCCCGATCTGGCCCCGGAGGATTTCCAGTGGCCCGACGATGAAAGCCCGGAAGCGGCCTCGATGGAAGGCTCGCATTATCTGATGACGGTGGAATACGCGCTGGAGCTGGCGTTGGACAGCGAACGGCGGGGCCAAGCCTTTTACGCCGACGTGGCGCGCACCACCACCGATTCGGAAGTCCGCATGATGGCCGAAGAGTTCGCCGCCGAAGAGGCCGAACATGTCGCCCAGTTGGAAATCTGGACGAAGCGCTATCCCAAAGTGGCCTGAGCCGCAGCGGCCACCGTCACAGACCATCCTCCCCCGTTGGGGCTGTCGCCCCCTCTCCCCATCCAAGCGCAGGGTGGGGAGAGGGGCGCGGAGCCGGTCACGCCGACACGATCACGCCGACAGGGCCGACCAGTCGATTTCATAGACCTTGTCGGCGGGCTTGTAGCCCTTGAACGCCGCGATCACGGCGTCGACGCTGACCTCGCCCGGCACATTCTGAATCTCATAGACGACCGAGCTGCCGCTGGTCGGGCCGACGTCGGCGTTGCGATGGGCCTGCGAGATCAACCCCTCGCCCGCCTTCTTAATCATGATGGAAGCCATGCATCCGTCTCCTGTTGCGTAACGCCCGACCGGGAAACCATAAACAAAAAATGGTTAAATCGGAAGGCGTAAAGACGCGGGAGGAGCGCGGCGAGGGTTGGGACGCCACGATCAGGGGGGCGCGTCGCGGGCGATCCACAGGGCGGTCAGATCATCGTACAGCCCGGCGCCGAATCGTTCGGCGAAGCGGGCCATCAGCCAGGGAAAGGGATGTTCGGGCGCGGTCAGCACCGCCTGCTCGATCAGATCGGCCAAGCCCTCTTCCCCCAGCATGGCGTCGTCGCGGTCGCGGGCCTCGGTCAGGCCGTCGGAATAGAGGAACAGCGTGTCGCCGGGATGAAAGGGGGTGCTGCGGTTTTCATATTCGGCGTCGGCGAAGGCGCCCAGCAGCATGCCCGAGGCGTCCAACACGCGGAAGCCGCCCCGGCTGCCCAGCAGCGGGTTGGGCGCCCCGGCGGCGGCGTAGCGCAGGCTGTCGGTTTGGCGGTCGATCACCCCGTAAAAGGCGGTGGCGAACTGGCCGACGGTCAGGATGTCGGCCAGACGCTGATTCAATTGCGTCAGCAGACGGGCCGGGTCGCGCAGGTCGTCGGGCGGCGTGCGGGTCAGCAGCGTGTGCAGGCGAAAGGCGTTGATGGCCGAGGCGATGCCGTGCCCCGACAGATCGGCGACAAAGACGCCGACATGGCCGCCGTCAATCTCGAACGCCGTCCAGAAATCCCCGCCAACCTCGTCGGAGGTTTGAAAAACCGGTTCGATGCGCAGGCCGTTGCGGCTGGCCATGGCCTCCAGCCACTCGGCGTCAGGGACCAGGGCCAATTGCATGCTGCGCGCCTGGCGAAGATCACGCTCCACCCGTTCGCGGAAGGCGCGCAACTCCTGCACCATCGACCGGCGTTCCAGATGGTAACGGACGCGGGCGACGCATTCGCCGGGGTTGATCGGCTTGGCCAACAGATCGGTGGCCCCGGCTTGGAAACACAGGGAGCGGATTTGATCGGTTTGCCGGGTGCTTTGCATCAAGATCGGCAGATCGCGCCAACGCGGGTTGCCGCGCAGAACCCGGCACAGCGCCATGCCGTCGATGGGCGGCAGGTTCGCGTCGATCAACAGCAAATCAGGATCAAAGCTCTCGACCTGATCGAGCAACTCCTGCCCGTTGGTGGCGAAGGCGACCTGGACGATGCCGATCCATTGAAGAAAACGGGACAGCGTGCGGCGGTTGAACCGGCTGTCGTCGGCGATCAGAACCCGGCGGTCGCCAAGCGGGATCCCCAATTCAAGCCCATAGAGCGAGGCGGGGGTTTCGGTTGGAAACTCCATGGCGCCCCGCCCTCCGCGCGGGATCCGAAATCAGGCGTCGATGGTGAACACTTTGTGCAGCTTGGCCAGGGTGATGAGGCGTTGCACCTCGTCGCGGGCGCCGCGCATGGCGAAATCCAGCTTCTTCTTCTGCGCTGTGTCGCGGGCGATGATGAACATGCCCAAGCCCGAGGAGTCGACGAAATCCAGGCCGGACAGGTCAAAGACCATCCGATGGCCGGCGGGCCGCTCGAACGCGGCGATGACGGAGCGGAAGGTGTCGTGGTCGGAAAAGGTCATCCGGCCATGCAAACGGATTTCGGTGCTGTCGTGGGCATCGGTGACGGTGAAGTCCATGGAGGCGCTCCGTGGTTGTTCCCGCGTCCGGCGCGCGGCGGGAATCGAGTGGCCCGGTGAAGTCATCAGCATGTTGCGTCCATTCATCTTACGATGGAAAAGATTTCACTTTGATGACGGATGGTGTTGTTCAGGCCGTCACTTGCGGGCTTATCACACGCTGCTGATTGGAAATGCAAGTATCCTTCGCCACGTTGCGATAATATATAACATTTTAAGAAATATTATGGATGAATGCTGGCCGCTGTTGGACATATGCGACAAATTGGCGGTGATTCGCGCCCTGGCGCGCGTGGTCGCGGTTTGCCCGTCGCCCCGCTTGTCGTGTAGGCTGCGTCGAATTGGGGAATCCTCCACCAAAGGACGGGCGATGAGCACCGAAATCCGCACCTTCATCATTCCCGACGCCAACGCCGAGGAGGCGCAGGCGAATCTGTCCGATTTTCTGCGGACGGTCGAAATCCAGCGAATCGACACCGCTTACGCCGTCGATGGGTGGCGCGTGTTGGTGTTGTATGGCGATTTGAAGCGCAAGGAAGAATCGCAACAGATCGAGGCGGCCATCGCCGCCGCGCTGAACGGGTGGCGCGACCGGGTGGCGGCGCAGGAAGGCGTGGCGCGCGAAATCATCCTGCCCGACGATCTGGTGCAGGAAATCGCCCGCTTCGCCCCGACGACCGAGCATGAATTGACGATCATCGTCGGCGGTCGCGACCTGCCGGTGCCGTTGCAGGGCGGCGAGATCGTGCAGGTGGTGCGCTCCACCCTGGATGTCCTGATCGACTGATGTTTTCGTGCAGACGCCGCGTCGTGGTTGGCGCGGCGTGGCGATGTTGCGCGTTTGGCGTGTTGGGCGATGGCTCTGGTTTGGGGTTTTGCCGCTCGCCCATCTATATGTTGTGGGTGGCGCGGCGACTCCATCGGTTCGTTGTTGGATCGGATTGTCGCCGCGACGGTTGGATTTTGGGCGACCGGCAGAGCGTCTCGATTCGCGGGCGCTTGGCTGATGGGGCGACTCGCCCTGATTCCCCCGAGTCGCTCACGCGCGGTTCGCTGGTGGCGCGTTGTGGAAAAGCCCACAAAATCTTGGGTTCCCAACCCTTGCCGCTGTTGAAAAGGGGGTGGATAAAAACCCTGGAAACAACCATGAGAAAATTATGGTTTTAACAAAAATCCAGTCATGGCGCGGGCCTGCCGCTGGAAATGGCGGAATTGCTGGGTTGCTGGATTTTGTGCGCAGTTTTCCGTGTCAACCACAATATGTGGTGTCTGGAGGCGCTCAGCCTCTTGCCTGCCGGGGCGTCGATGTCTAGGATGAGATCAACTTACAGCAACCGATGGCCAGCGACCAGCGCAAGCGTGCGCCGCGTCATCGCTTTGCCATTCAAGATTCATCAGGGGACATTGGCATCATGCGGATCGAGCGTCGTTTTACGAGTGAAGGCCAGGATGCTTACGCCAGCCTCGGCTTCCGCCGCGCCACCAGCGAGATCCGCAATCCCGACGGTTCGATCGTTTTCCAGCAGACCGACATCGAGGTGCCGGAAGGCTTCAGCCAAGTCGCCAGCGACATTCTGGCCCAGAAATATTTCCGCAAGGCGGGCGTCCCCGCCGCGCTGAAGGCGGTTGAAGAGAACACCGTTCCGTCCTGGCTGTGGCGGAAAGAGGCGGACGCTGAAAAGCTGGCCGCGCTGCCCAAGGAGAAGCGTTTCGTCGGCGAAAGCTCCGCCCGTCAGGTCTTCGACCGTCTGGCCGGCACCTGGACCTATTGGGGTTGGAAGGGCGGCTATTTCGATCAGGAGGCCGACGCGCGCGCCTTCTACGATGAAATGCGCTTCATGCTGGCCGCCCAGATGGCGGCGCCCAACAGCCCGCAATGGTTCAACACCGGCCTGCATTGGGCCTATGGCGTCGACGGCCCCAGCCAGGGCCATTTTTACGTCGATTTCAAGACCGGCCTGTTGACCTCCTCGGCCTCGGCCTATGAGCACCCGCAGCCGCACGCCTGCTTCATCCAGTCGGTCGCCGACGACCTCGTGAACGAGGGCGGCATCATGGATCTGTGGGTGCGCGAGGCGCGCCTGTTCAAATACGGCTCGGGCACTGGCTCCAACTTCTCCAAGCTGCGCGGCGAGGGCGAAAAGCTGGCGGGCGGCGGCAAGTCGTCGGGCCTGATGAGCTTCCTGAAGATCGGCGACCGCGCGGCGGGCGCCATCAAGTCGGGCGGCACCACCCGCCGGGCGGCCAAGATGGTCTCGGTGGACATGGACCACCCGGACATCGAGGGTTACATCGACTGGAAGGTGAACGAGGAGCAGAAGGTCGCCGCCCTCGTCACCGGCTCCAAGATTTGCCAGAAGCATCTGACGGTGGTGATGGCCGCCGCGCAGAACGGCCTGGATCCCAAGGAAAACAAAGAGCTTAAGAAGGCCATCCTCGCCGCCCGCAAGGATCAGGTGTCGGAAAACTACATCCAGCGCGTGATCCAGTTCGCCGGTCAGGGCTTCAAGAGCATCGAGTTCAAGACCTACAACACCGATTGGGATTCGGAAGCCTACCTGACGGTGGCGGGCCAGAACTCCAACAACTCGGTGCGCATCTCCAACGAGTTCGTCCAGGCGGTTCTGGACGACGGCGATTGGAACCTGATCGGCCGCACCAACGGCAAGGTCATGAAGACGCTTCGCGCCCGCGATCTGTGGGACAAGGTCGGCTACGCCGCCTGGGCCTGCGCTGATCCCGGCGTGCAGTTCGACAGCACCATCAACGAATGGCACACCTGCCCGGCCTCGGGGCGCATCAACGCCTCGAACCCCTGCTCGGAATACATGTTCCTCGACGACACCGCCTGCAATCTGGCGTCGTTGAACCTGATGACCTTCCGCTTGAAGGACGGCTCCTTCGACACCGAAGCCTTCGAGCACGCCTGCCGTCTGTGGACCATCGTGCTGGAAATTTCGGTGCTGATGGCGCAGTTCCCCTCCAAGGAAATCGCCCAGCTCTCCTACGAATTCCGCACGCTGGGGCTGGGCTTCGCCAACCTCGGCGGCCTGCTGATGGCGTCCGGCCTGTCCTACGACTCGGACGAGGGCCGGGCTTATTGCGCGGGCATCTCCGCCGTGATGACCGGCGTCGCCTACGCCACCTCGGCGGAAATGGCGCAGGAGCTGGGGGCCTTCCCCGGTTTCGCGGCCAACCGCGACCACATGCTGCGGGTCATCCGCAACCACCGCCGCGCCGCGAATGGCGCGATGGACGGTTATGAAGGGCTGGCGGTCGCGCCGGTTCCTTTCGTCGCCGACCTCTGCCCGGATCAAGAGTTGGCCGCCGCCGCCTTGCGGGTGTGGGACGAGGCGCTGGAACTGGGCGAGGCCCACGGCTTCCGCAACGCCCAAGCCACGGTGGTCGCCCCGACCGGCACCATCGGCCTGGTGATGGATTGCGACACCACCGGCATCGAACCCGATTTCGCGCTGGTGAAGTTCAAGAAGCTGGCGGGCGGCGGCTATTTCAAGATCGTCAACCGTCTGGTGCCGGAAGCCTTGAAGACGCTGGGCTACACGCCCGAGCAGATCGGCGAGATGGAGCGTTACGCCGTCGGCCACGGCACGCTGAAGACTGCGCCCGGCATCGACCACGCCGCGTTGAAGGCCAAGGGCTTCACCGACGCGATGCTGGAGAAGCTGGAAGGCAACCTCGCCACCGCCTTCGACATCAAGTTCGTGTTCAACCGCTGGACCATCGGCGCCGAGTTCTGCGTCGAGACTCTGGGCGTGCCGTTCGAGGTTCTGGACGCGCCGGGCTTCGACCTGCTGACCCATCTGGGCTTCAGCAAGACCGAGATCGAGACGGCCAACACCTATTGCTGCGGCGCCATGACCCTGGAGGGCGCGCCCTTCCTGAAGGACGAGCATCTGTCGGTGTTCGATTGCGCCAACCCCTGCGGCCGCATCGGCAAGCGTTTCCTGTCTTGGCAATCGCACATCACGATGATGGCGGCGTCGCAGCCCTTCATCTCGGGCGCCATCTCCAAGACCATCAACATGCCCAATTCGGCGACGGTGGAGGAGTGCAAGGACGCCTATCTGCTGTCCTGGCGTCTGGGTCTGAAGGCCAACGCGCTGTACCGCGACGGCTCCAAGCTGAGCCAGCCGCTCCAGGCCGCCGTGCTGGACGACGAGGAGGATGGCGAGACCGTCGACGCGGTGGTGGAGGGCGCCAACGCCACCCGCACGCAGATCGTCTCCGAACGCATCGTCGAAAAGGTGATCGAGAAGATCGTCGAGCGGAAGATCTCCGCCCGCGAGCGCCTGCCGCACCGCCGCAAGGGCTACACCCAGAAGGCCAACGTCGGCGGCCACAAGATCTACCTGCGCACCGGCGAGTATGAAGACGGGCGCATCGGCGAGATCTTCATCGACATGCACAAGGAGGGCGCCGCCTTCCGGTCCTTGATGAACAACTTCGCCATCGCGGTGTCGATCGGCCTGCAATATGGCGTGCCGTTGGAGGAGTTCGTCGAGGCCTTCACCTTCACCCGCTTCGAGCCGTCGGGCATGGTGACGGGCAACGACACCATCAAGATGGCGACCTCGGTCATCGACTACATCTTCCGCGAGGTGGCGATCTCCTATCTGGGCCGCACCGATCTGGCCCACGCCACGCCGGAGGATCTGCTGCCCTTCACCGTCGGCAGCGGCGACAAGCAGGGCGACCTGCCGGAAAACCCGCAGCCGTCGGACTTCGTCCGCCGCGTCGCTTCGACCGGCTATGTCCGCAACAACCTGCGCGTTTTGCATGGCGGGCAGGGCGCTGGCCAAGCCCAGCGGACCAGCGCGGCGGCGGCCCTGGCGGCGGCGGGCGTGGACGCCGTGCAGGCGACCGCCACAGCGGCGCAAAGCGCGGTGGCGGGCAGCCCGGCGGTTGGATCCGTGGTGGCGGCGCAGGGGCATGTGGCGGCGGGCGCGGCGACGGGAACCGCCTATGGCGGCAGCGTCAGCGAGCAGCGTTTCGACCGCATCCGCGAGGCGCGCGCCCGTGGGTATGAGGGCGATCCCTGCGGCGAATGCGGCAACATGACCTTGGTCCGCAACGGCACCTGCCTGAAATGCGATAGCTGTGGTTCGACGACGGGGTGCAGCTAAACCATAGAGTTGTTGCAGCACAGCATAAAGAAGACCAAACAAAAGGGGGGAGCGGGCGACCGCTCTCCCCTTTCCCTTTGTCTCAGGATCGCTTTTCCACAGTCCGCGTGGGGCTTGACCAGCCAGCCTGTATCCATGGTAGCATTTTTGTTAAGAGTGAGGCCGGGCCACACAGGCGTCCGGGGAGAAGCGCGCCATGGAGTTAGTCGACGGAACGCTCGACGCGGCTGTGATGTCCGATCCACTGATCCGGGCGACCGTTGAGCAGTGCGGCACAGGGCTGGTGTGGGTTGGGGCGGATGGTGTGGTCGTCAGCGCCAACCCGTGCTTTGTCCGTTGGGCCGGGCGTCCGGCGCGTGGTTCGGCGGGGCATGGGGCCGGGTCTGGGATTGGGCCTGGGATTGGGCCTGGGATTGGGTTGATCGGTCGCCCGTTGCTTTCCGTGCTGGATCTGGGCGGCTGGGAATGGTCGGCGGTGTGGGACAGCCTGCATGATGAGGGCGCTTTGCCCGGCTCCGGGACCATCCGCGCGCCCCGAGCCGAGCCGGTGCCGGTGGATCTGCATTGGCAACTGCTGACCGGATTTCCTGAACCCATCGCCTTCTGCCAGATGCAGGGCTTTGAAGAGCGCGAGCGGGCCAACGCCATCGCCCGGCTGCAACAGGATGTTCTGGAACTGGTCGCCGCCGGGCGCTCGTTGAAGCTGGTGTTGGACTTTCTTTGCCGTCAGGTGGAAACCTGCGCGCCGGAGGTGATCTGTTCGGTCCTGTTGCTGGAGGACGGGCGCAGTTTGCGGCACGCGGCGGCGCCGTCGCTGCCCGCCGCTTTCAGCGCGGCCATCGATGGGGAAGAGATCGGCCCGGCGGTCGGCTCCTGCGGGACGGCGGCGTGGCGCGGCGCGCCGGTTGAGGTGTCGGACATCGCCACCGATCCGCTGTGGGCCAATTACCGCGATCTGGCGCTGTCCCATGGGCTGGCCGCTTGCTGGTCTCACCCGATCAAGGGGCGCGACGCCCGCGTTCTGGGCACCTTCGCGCTCTATTACCGGGAGGCGCACGGAGCGACGCCCTTCCACCGGCGCATGCTGGAAGCTTGCGTGCATTTGTGCGCGCTGGCGATCGAGCATGATCGGGCGCGGGCGGAGATCAACCGGCTGGCCTTCTACGACACCCTGACGGGTCTGCCAAACCGCCAGTTGCTGGGGGACCGCGCCACCGCCGCGCTGGCGTTGGCCGGGCGGACACGGCAGCCGGTGACGTTGATGTTTCTTGATCTTGACCGATTCAAGATCATCAATGATTCGCTGGGCCATGCGGCGGGCGACCGGCTGCTGGTGGAACTGGCGGCGCGGTTGACCTGTCTGTTCCCCGACGGCGACACGCTGGCGCGGCTGGGGGGGGACGAGTTTGTCGCCCTGCTTCCCGGCTGCGACGCCGCGCACGCTTCGCTGGTGGCCGAGCGGATTTTGGCGACCCTGTCGCAACCGATCACCATCGCCGATCTCACCGTGACCCCGACCGCCAGCGTCGGCATCGCCGTGCATCCCGATGACGGCCATGATTTCGACACGCTGCTGCGCCAAGCCGACGCGGCGATGTATCGGGCCAAGCAGGCCGGGCGCAACCGTTGCCATTTCTACCGCCGCGACATGAACGATCAGGCGGTGCGGCGGCTGGAGATGGAGGCCGCCCTGCGCGAGGCGCTGGATCGCGGCGAGTTCAACTTGAATTTCCAACCGCAAATTCGTCTGGAAACACGGCGGCTTTACCGGGTGGAGGCGTTGATTCGCTGGACTCACCCGCGTTGGGGCGCGGTGTCGCCGGTGGAGTTCATTCCGCTGGCCGAGGAATGCGGGATGATCGACCGCATCGACAGTTGGGTGTTGGAGAGCGGCGTCGCGCAACTGGCGCGCTGGCGGGCCGCTGGCGTCATGGTTCCGGGCATGGCCGTCAACATGTCGCCGGTTCGTTTCGCCCATGGCGATCTGGTCGAGCAGGTGCGGCAGGTTCTGGCGGCGGCGCAGGTGCCGCCCGGCGATCTGACGCTGGAAATCACCGAACGGCTGATGATGACCGAGGAGATCGGCGTCCACGACGCGCTCGACGCGCTGAACGAACTGGGCGTGATGCTGTCCATCGATGATTTCGGCACCGGCTATTCCAGCCTCAGCTACCTCAAGCGTTTCCCGGTCGGCGAGTTGAAGATCGACCGCAGCTTCGTCAAGGAACTGGACATCGACGCGGCCAACCGCCCGTTGGTGCGGGCGATGATCCAGATCGGCCAAAGCCTGGGCCTGACCGTGGTGGCCGAGGGGGTGGAGCGCGAAATGCAAAGCCGGATGCTGAAGGCCGACGGCTGTTGCATGGGGCAGGGCTATCACTACGCCCGACCGATGGACGCCAACGCCTTCGTGGACTGGCTGCGCGTGTGGGAGGCGCAGGTCGCCGAGGAGGAGAAGCAGAACTGCGGGTCGTCGGATTGCGGCTTCGGCCTCTGATCCGCCGGGCGCCGGTTATTTGGCGGACGGAAGAGTCATCCGCACGCAGCGGGCCAAGACGGTGTTGCCGGTCATTTCGCGGTAATTCTGGACGATGATCGGCTCGGCGACCTTGCATTGCTCCAGCGTCGCGAAATCCAGCGTCGTCGGTCCGCCTTGGTTGAGCATGAACAGCAGCATCAGCACGCGTTCCATCAAACGGTCTCCTCAATCGGCCAGCGCGGCGCGGGCGGCGGCGGCGTCGCGCTGGATTTGCTCCTTCAGCGCGTCAAAGCTGGCGAATTTTTGCTCCGGGCGCAGGAACTCAATCAACTGCACCCGCAGATGCTGGCCGTAAAGATCGGCGTTCATGTCGAACAGATGGGCTTCCAGCCGTTCGACCGCGCCGCCGACGGTCGGTCGGGCGCCCAGATTGGCCACGCCCTTATGCCACGCCGTGTTCAGACCGTGATCGACGCCCGCGCGGATGGCGTAGACGCCGAAGGCCGGTCGCAGATACTCGTCCAGCTCAATGTTGGCGGTGGGAAAGCCGATGGTCCGGCCCCGTTTGTCGCCGTGGGCCACCCGCCCCTCGATCTCCCACGGGCTGCCCAGCACATGGGCGGCCTCTTGCGGGCGACCGGCGACCAGCGCGTCGCGCACGCGGGTGGAGGAATAGACGCCGCCCTCGGGATCGGCCACCGGGCCGATTTCGGTCACGCCAAAGCCATGGGCCTGTCCGGCCCGTTGCAGAAAGGCCGGATCGCCGCCCCGCTTGTGGCCGAACAGAAAATCATAGCCGCACACGACGTGCCGCACGCCAAGATCGCCGATCAGAATCTCGTCGACGAAGGCCTGGGCGGTTTTGGTCAACAGACGCTCGTCGAAATGGCCGACGATCAGTTGATCGACGCCCAAGGCTTCGATGTGGCGGGATTTGACGCGGAAGGGTGTCAGGCGAAACGGCGGATCATCCGGGCGGAAGACCGAGCGCGGGTGCGGCTCGAAGGTCAGAACGGCGGACGGCGCGTCAAGGTCGCGGGCCAAGCGCTGGGCGGTTCCGATCACGGTCTGGTGGCCGCGATGCACGCCGTCGAAATTGCCGAGCGCCACCACGGCGCCGCGTTCCCTGGCGGGCAGGTCGGCGGTGTGTCTGTACAGTCGCATGCGCGCCCCGATCTGGAGAAACCTGTTAAGCAGGTTTTCCAAACTCCGCTCACACAGGAGCGGGCTTGGAAAACCTGCAAAACATAGAGTCCGCAGGTTTTTTCAGGCCGGGCCATGTCTGGCCCGATCTGGAAAACCTGCTAGGGCGTCTATATAGAACGCCGTCGGCGCGCGGTAAACGCGCCGACGGCGGGAAGCGGACCCTTTTGCGGCGATCAGCCGCGCGAGGGGACCATCAGCATCGCCTCGCCCTCGACCACCACCGTCTCGCCGACGGTGCAGACGGTGCGCATGACGACGCGGCGCTTTTCCGGGATCATCTCGGTCACGGTGGCGCGGGCGGTGACGGTGTCGCCGGCGCGGACCGGGGCCTTGAACTTCAGATTCTGCGACATGTAGATCGCCCCCGGGCCGGGCAGCTTGGTGCCCAGAACGGCGGAGATGAAGCCGACGGTCAGCATGCCATGGGCGATTCGGCCCTGGAACATGGTGCCAGCGGCGTATTCCTGGTTCAGGTGGACGGGGTTGGTGTCACCCGAAATGCCGGCAAACAGGACGATGTCCGCTTCCGTCACGGTCTTGGCGAATGACGCCGTCATGCCGACGGCGAGGTCTTCAATGCAGTAGCCCTCGATGTCCTTACGGACCTGACGCACATCGTCCATCACGCACTTTCCTTTTTTCGGCGCCGTTTTCCGGCGCGATGCACACTGTATCGCAACGCATCATGTGCAGTGCAATGACGCGAATGGCACCATGTGTCCGGCAAAAAAGCAAAAAAATCTCTAACGGTTTCGCCAAGGTTCCACCCGATTGACGGCCCCTGCGTCTTCGTCGCCACAAAGTTATGGACGTAAGGAAAGCGTCATCGTGGCGACTTGATTACTTCATAAGACCGAGGCGGTCATAGAACATCATATTGTCCAACCACTTAGCGTGAAACGCTCTGGTCGCGCCGTTGGGTGCGCCGCGCAAGGGGCGGATGGTCCGTTCCGCGCAATATCTGGTCCAACAATGACCGGTCTGTTGCAACAAAAAGGCTGTCTCGGGACTGTTTGTTCGTTGGCGCAACAAAATATGCGTTGCGCTGCCGCAAAGACAAGCGACTCGGAGGGTGATCTTCGTCTGAGCCGACGGTTACTTGAGAAGACGCGTGGCTGCGACACCATGCCGCTGCCGGAACTTGGCGGCAAGGCGGAAAACAGCGGCGCCGTTTGGCGGTGGACGGGCGGGCGGCGGGCTGTTTCAATTCCGCTCCGCAGCGATCACGGCAGAGATCGCGCCAGAGGGTGGATCCGGGCAAGGGGGGATTGAGAATGGGGGCGCCGACCTTTGACGCGCTGCGGCTGCGCGACGGAACGCGGCTGCGCTGGGCGCGCTGGCGGACGGCGGACGCGCCGCGCGCCACCATTCTGGTGCTGACCGGGCGGGCCGAGTTCATCGAGAAATACGCGGAAACCGCCGAGGGGTTGGTGGCGCGCGGCTTCCAGGTCGTCACCTTCGATTGGCGCAACCAGGGCCTGTCCGACCGCCCGCTGGCCAACCGGCAAATCCACCATCTGACCGACTTCACCACGCTGGTCGATGATCTGGACGAGATGGTGGAGCGGGTGGCGCGCCCCTGCGCCGGGGACGGGCCGTTGCTGTTGCTGGCCCATTCGATGGGCGGGCTGGTCGCCACCCTGGCGCTCGCCCGTCACGCGGAGGACGCGGAGGCCTATTGCGCCGCCGCCATTCTGTCGGCCCCGATGCACGCCATCCATTTCGGCCCGTTGCCGCGCCTTCTGGCGCGCGGGTTGGCGGCGTTGGGCGTCGCCTGCGGCTGGGGCGAACGCTACGCCCTTGGTCAGCGGGATTACCACCCGGCGGATGGCCGGTTCCGGCCCGACAATTCCATCACCTCCGACCCCCGGCGCTACGCCGCCTTTCATGGCCCCTACGCGGCGCAACCCGCCTTGCGGGTCGGCGGGGTCAGCTATGGCTGGATCGCGGCGGCCTTGGCGGCGGAGGACGCGGTGAAAACGACTCTGCCGTTGGAGCGGGTGCGGGTTCCGGTGCTGCTGCTGAGCGCCCTTCAGGATCGCGTGGTGCGCGCCGACGCCCATCGGTTGGTCGCCGCCCGGCTCGCCAACGCCACGCGCATCGACTATCCCGACGCCAAGCATGAATTGTTGATGGAGCGCGACGCGATCCGGGATCGGGTGTGGGCTGACATCGACGCCTTTCTCGACAAGACGCTTGCGTCCGCCGCCGCTCCTGTCGTCCGATAGCGCCGGATCGGGCGGCGAACGCGGGTGGGGCGGATGAATGATTTCTGGAGAGCGTCGGGCCATCATTTGCTGCGCCGCGACGCGGCGGGGCATTGGGCGGTGACGCCGGATTTCCTGCGCGCCTACCTGCTGCGGCCCGAAATGCGCCCGCCCGAGGACGCCTGCGACGCCGAACACACGCTGCACGCCGGGCTGCTCGACGACCCGGCGCGCCCGGTTCCGGCCCCTTTGCTCGACGCGCTGGCGGATGACGACGCGCGCGACAATTGGCGGGTCTGGCTGGGTTTCCGCGACCGGCTGCTGGCGGCGGGCACGCTGGAGGGCTGTTACCTCGGCCTGTTCCGCGAGGGCGCGCGCGGCGTGCCGGGGCTGTTCATCGACCAGCTCGTTCACGTCATCCTGCGCGGCGCGCTCGACGAAACCACCTCCGGCTTGCGGGCGCGGGCGGGGGAGCTGTTCTTCCGGGAGCAAATGGTTTCGGTCGCCGATGGCCGGGTTCGTCTGGCCGACGCCGAAACGGTGGAAAACCTGTCGGCCTCCGGCGGCTTCGGCAGCCTGGGGCGGCTGGCGGTGGAGGCGGGGACCGCTCTGCGCTCCGTCGATCTCGACATTCTCGACGAGACCAACCATTCCGCCTATTGGGGCCGCGACGAGCGGCACGACACCGTGATCGACGTCACCTTCGCGGCGGCGGGGCTGGACGCGCTGGCTCGCGTGCTGGAGATGTGGGTCGCGCGTTTCCTGGGCGTCACGGTGTCGGTGCAGCCGGTGCAATCCATCCAGGATGACCGCTGGGTCTGGCATGTCGGCCTGGACGGCGCGGCGACGGGGATTCTGAACGACCTCTACAACGGCGTTCCGGTGGCGCAGGATCGGCTGGCCCGCATCCTGGCCCTGTTCCGTTTGGAGTTCGCCGACCCGGCGGCGATGCGGCCCGATCTGGCCGGGCGTCCGGTCTATCTCGGCATGGCGATGAACGAACAGAACCGCCTGCGCCTGAAGCCGCAAAATCTCCTGGTCAACCTGCCGCTGGCCGTCGCGGGGTGAGGGCGGGTTTCGCGCGGGGCGCCGCTTGACGGCGGCGGCGGGTCTCCCGATCTACAGCGTGGTCTTTTCCCCTTTCGCCCGTTGGAGCGTTTCCCGTCATGCGCAGCCTGTCGTCCTTTGCCCTGCTGGCCGCGCTGGCGGTGGCGAGCCTCGCCCGTCCCGCCGCCGCCGATTCCGTGGTCGGGCGCTTTTCCAACGACTGGACCGGCAACGGGTTGGAAATCCAGGCCGTCGAGGATCCGAAGGTGAAGGGCGTCACCTGCCATCTGGTCGATTTCGACCGCAGCCTGATCGACCGGCTGTCCAAGGGCAATTGGTTCGAGGATCCGTCCAACGCCTCCATCGCCTGCCGCCAGACCGGGGCGGTGACGGTCGGCGACATCGAACTGTCGCCCAAGGGTGAAGAGGTGTTTTCCGAACGCAAAAGCCTGATCTTCAAATCGGTGGCGATCCGGCGCATCTACGACCGCGTCAACGACACGCTGGTTTACGTCGTCTACAGCCGTCAGGTGACGAACGCCTCGGCCAAAATGTCGATCTCCACCGTGCCGCTGTTCAGCGCCAACGCCCAATGGACCAAGGGCAAACCGGCGGCGAAGTGAGCGGCGCCCCTCTCAGCGTTTCGCCCCCTCCCTAACCCTCCCCCGCTGCGCGGGAGAGGGAACTCCGCCGCTGCTCGACAAGGCTCAAGCTTCCCTCCCCCGCAACGCGGGGGAGGGCTGGGGAGGGGGCATGCGGATTTTCAGAGCGTCACGATTCGCCCCAACCGCACGGCGGTCTGTCCGGCCTTGACCCGGCGCGCGGGCATGATGAGG
Organism: Azospirillum sp. FG154; assembly: GCF_057809575.1. Lineage (NCBI taxonomy): Bacteria > Pseudomonadati > Pseudomonadota > Alphaproteobacteria > Rhodospirillales > Azospirillaceae > Azospirillum > Azospirillum sp. FG154. The sequence continues at coordinate 118,028 of NZ_JBMDKF010000007.1, forward strand.
ACGCAATCGTCGTAGGGGGTGCGGATCGCCCGGTCGCCGTCCCAGCCGATGGTGGTTCCAGCCCGCCCGATCACCTCCAGCCCGACGAAGGGGGCGGTGAAGCGGAACAGGTCGCTGCCCGCCGTGACGACGTCGGTGACGTCGACCAGCCGTTGCGGATCGGCGCGCGGCAGCAGGCGCGGCCCCACCGACTCGTCGATCATCTCCAACCCGCGCAGCAGGCGCAGGCAGCTTTCCAACGCGACGGTGGCGGTGGATTCCCGCCAATGCTGGCCGCACTCCACCAAAATCGCCGTGCGCGCGCCCTCCGGTTCGGCGAAGGCGCCGAAATCGATCAACCGCCGCCCCCCGGCGTGGCCGTCGTCGGCGACCACCCAGGACGGATGAACCAACCCCAAGGCCAGATCGCGCCCGCGCGTGGTCCGCCCGCACAGGGTCAGCGGCGCGGTGTCGGCGGTCATCGAATGCAGGTCGAGCAGCAGGTCGGCGGATTGATAGACCGGGCGCAACTGCCGGGCGCGGCGCAGTTCGGCGCTGTCGCGCCGCCCATCGAGATGTTCGGGCGACCAGATCCGGTTGAAATCCTCGTCGATGAAGCGCGAGGCGTAGGGGTTTTGCCGGTCGAACAGCCGATAGGCGTCGGTGTTGGCGAACACGAAGGTGAGCCGTCCGCGCCGGGGCTTCAGCCGCAGGCGCAGCAGGGAATCGAGCGCGATGGCCCCGGAAATCTCGTTGCCATGAACCAGCGCGTTGAGCACGACATGCGGTCCCGGCTCGTCCGAGGTCAGGCTGGTGACGTGCTCGATCCCGGTGTTGCCACGCCGGTGGGGCGCGATGTCGGGCGGCGTCAGCTCGATGGGGGCGAACAGAGGGTCGGTCACGCGGTCGGCTCGGCGCGGTTGCCTGGAGTCGCCAGTATGGCGAAGCGAAGGCCGCCGCGCCAGTGGGGCGAGCCGGGCCGTCTTGGCGTCGCGATGGTTTCGACTCTGTTGCGGTTTGGCGGCGTCCGTGTGACGATTTCGCATCGACGACGGGTTGACGCTTGGGTTATAGGGGCGGTCGATGTGTTGCGGCGCAGCGCCGCAGGTCGGGCGGGGACGCGGACGGGAAGGCTGTCATGAGTTTGGTGATCGAGGACGTCCTGGTCCGCAACGATCCGCTGGGGCGGCGTTTGCCCATCCTGTTCGATTCGCCGCACAGCGGACGGGTTTACCCGCCCGACATCCGTTTCGCCTGTCCGCTGGGCCTGTTGCGCCACGCCGAGGACAGCCATGTCGAGGAGCTGTTCGCCAGCGCCCCCGATCATGGCGCGACGCTGTTGTGCGCGCTGTTTCCCCGCGTCTGCATCGACGTCAACCGGGCGGTGGACGACATCGACCCGGCGTTGCTCGACGACGCCTGGCCCGCTCCGCTGAACCCCACCGGGCGCAGCGCGGTGGGGGCCGGGCTGATCCGCAGCCTGTTGCGCCCCGGCTTGCCGCTTTACGACGGCAAGCTGTCGGTCGCCGATGTGGAGGAGCGAATCGGGCGCTATTACCGCCCCTACCACAGCCAGATGGGCCAGATTCTCGATGGGCTGGCTGGACGCTTCGGCGTGGTCTGGCACGTCAACTGCCACTCCATGCCGTCTGTTCTGGGGACGTCCAGCCCTGGGCTGGTCGGATCAAGCGCCGCCGAGCCGGCGCTGGCCGATTTCGTCATCGGCGACCGCGACGGCGCGACCAGCGAGCCGGGCTTTGTCCAGTTGGTGGCGGACACCTTGCGCGGCTACGGCTATCGGGTGGCGCTGAACAACCCCTACAAGGGGGTGGAACTGGTGGCGCGCTACGGCGATCCGTCGCGGGGCCGCCATTCGATCCAGTTGGAGATCAACCGGCGGCTCTACATGAACGAAGAGACGCTGGAGCGGCACGACGGTTTCCTTGCGCTGAAGGCGGCGATCGACGGACTGATCGGGCGCATCGCCGCTTACGCCGCCGACCGACGGCTGAGTCAGGCGGCGGAGTAGGGCGGGCGTCCGCGTCGGCGGGCCGCCGTTGGTCCATCAGGGGGCGAACTGTTCCTTGAGGATGCGCTCCTCGAAATTCAGCTCCTGGTCGAACAGCAGGGTCAGGGCGACGTCGCGGCATTCCTGCACCTCGACCCGCAAAACCTCGCGCACCTCGGTGAAGTCGGCCACGGCGCTGACCGGGCGTTTGCCTTCGTCCAGAATGTCGAAGGTGATTTTGGCGGTGTGCGGCAGCAGCGCGCCGCGCCAGCGTCGGGGGCGGAAGGCGCTGATCGGCGTCAGAGCGAGAACCCCGGCGCCCAACGGCACGATGGGGCCATGGGCCGACAGATTGTAGGCGGTGCTTCCAGCGGGGGTGGCGACCAACGCGCCGTCGCAGATCAGTTCGGGCAGCCGCACCACCTTGTCCACGGTGATGGTCAGCTTGGCGGCTTGGCGAGTCTCGCGCAGCAACGACACCTCGTTGATGCCCAACGCCTCGACCCGCTCGCCATTGACCCGCGTGGCGATCATGCGCAACGGGTTGAGTTGGACATGTTGGGAGGCGGAGACCCGCTCGGCGATCTCGTCCTCGCGATAGGCGTTCAGCAGGAAGCCGACCGAACCGCGATTCATTCCATAGACCGGCAAGGGGCGCTCTCGGTTCAGCGCCAGCGCCCGGTGCAGGGTTTCCAGCAGAAAGCCGTCGCCGCCCAGAGCGACGATGACGTCCGCTTCGGTCAAGGGGGCGTTGCCATAGCGATGAGCCAACCGCGTCCGCGCCGCGCGCGCCTCTTCGGTGTCCGCGCAGACGAAGGCCATGCGCAGGGCGTCCGGACTGGGCAGGGCGGGGAAGGCGATGTGCGGGGCGGGTTCGATCATGGCCCCGACCATAGCGCAGGTCCGGGCGGCGGGGAAACGCCGCTCATCGGTTGTGCGGCGCGAAAGGCGTGGTGAAACGCCGCTGACAAACAAAAAGGGGGCCGCAAGGCCCCCTTTCGTCGTATCTGCGGTATGGATGCCCGATCACTCGGCCATTTCGCTGACCAAACCCTCTTCATCATCGTCGCTGGAATTGCGCTTGGCGCGGTTGCCCTCGGCGTATTCAAAGAAGGGCTTGCCGTCCTTCACCGTCACCTTGACCAGCCCGCCCTTGGTCAGCTTGCCGAACAGCAGTTCCTCGGCCAGCGGCTTTTTGATGTATTCCTGAATCACCCGACCCAGCGGACGGGCGCCATAGAGCGGATCGTAGCCCTTCTTGCCTAGCCACTCGCGGGCTTCATCGTTCAACTCGATGGAGACGCCCCGGTCTTCCAACTGGGCTTCCATCTGCATGATGAACTTGTCCACCACGCGGCTGATGACCTCCTGGCTCAGCGGAGCGAAGGGGATGATCGAGTCCAGCCGGTTGCGGAATTCCGGCGTGAACAGCTTCTCCACCGCTTCCATATCCTCGCCAACCCGACGATCCCGCTCGAAGCCGATCACCGGCTTGGCCATGTCGGCGGCCCCGGCGTTCGACGTCATGACGAGGATGACGTTGCGGAAATCGACGATCTTGCCGTTGTGATCGGTCAGTTTGCCGTGATCCATGATCTGCAACAGGATGTTGAACAGATCGGGGTGGGCCTTTTCGATCTCGTCGAGCAGCAGGACGCAATGCGGGTGCTGGTCGATGGCGTCGGTCAGCATGCCGCCCTGGTCGAAGCCGACATAGCCCGGCGGGGCGCCGATCAGGCGCGACACGGTGTGCCGCTCCATATATTCGGACATGTCGAAGCGGGTCAGCTCGATGCCCAAGGTCAGGGCGAGCTGGCGAGCCACCTCGGTCTTGCCGACGCCGGTCGGGCCGATGAACAGGTAGTTGCCGATGGGCTTTTCCGGTTCGCGCAAACCGGCCCGCGCCAGCTTGATCGCCGACACCAGGGCGTCGATGGCCTTGGTCTGGCCGAACACCATGGTCTTCAGGTCGCGTTCCAGATTGAGGAGCGTTTCCTTGTCGTCGCGGCTGACCGATTTCGGCGGGATGCGGGCGATCTTGGCGACCACCGCCTCCACGTCCTTCACGCCGATCTTCTTCTTGCGCTTGTTCTCCGGCAGCAGCATCTGCGCCGCCCCGACCTCGTCGATGATGTCGATGGCCTTGTCGGGCAGCTTGCGGTCGCCGATGTATTTCGCCGACAGCTCCACGGCGGAGCGGATGGCGTCGGCGGTGTAGCTGACCTTGTGATGCTTCTCGTAATAGGGCTTCAGGCCCTGGAGAATCTTGATCGCGTCCTCGATCGACGGCTCGTTGACGTCGATCTTCTGGAAGCGGCGGACCAGCGCCCGGTCCTTCTCAAAATAGGTGCGGTATTCCTTGTAGGTGGTCGAGCCGATGCAGCGCAGCGCGCCCGACGCCAAGGCCGGTTTCAGCAGGTTGGAGGCGTCCATCGCCCCGCCGGAGGTCGCCCCGGCGCCGATCACCGTGTGGATCTCGTCAATGAACAGAACCGCGCCCTCGGTCGCCTCCAACTCCGAGACGACGGCCTTCAGCCGCTCCTCGAAATCGCCGCGATAGCGCGTGCCGGCCAGCAGCGCGCCCATGTCGAGCGCGAAGATGGTGGCGTTGCGCAGAACCTCCGGCACCTCGTTCTGAACGATGCGGCGGGCCAGCCCTTCGGCGATGGCGGTCTTGCCGACGCCGGGATCGCCGACATAGAGCGGGTTGTTTTTCGAGCGCCGACACAGGATCTGGATGGTCCGTTCGACCTCCTGCTCCCGTCCGATCAGCGGGTCGATCTTCCCACCGGCGGCCTTCTTGTTCAGATTGACGCAATAAGCGTCGAGCGCTTCGCTGCCTTTTTTCACGACCTTCTCCGCCGCCGCCTCGTCGTCGGCGCCCGAGACCCGCTTGGTTTCCGTGCGGCCTGGAGCCTTCGCGATTCCGTGAGAGATGTAGTTCACCGCGTCGAACCGGGTCATTTCCTGCTCTTGCAGGAAGTAAACCGCGTGGCTCTCGCGTTCCGAGAACAGAGCGACGAGCACGTTGGCGCCCGTCACCTCCTCACGCCCCGAGGACTGGACGTGGATGGCCGCACGTTGCAGCACCCGCTGGAAGCCAGCCGTCGGCTTGGCGTCGTCGGGCCTGCTCGTGATAAGGTTCGCAAGCTCGTTGTCGATGTATTCGGTCAGTTCGGCGCGCAGGCGGTCCAAATCGATTCCGCAAGCGCGCAAGACGGCGGTGGCATCGGTGTCTTCTGTCAACGCGAGAAGCAGATGTTCGAGCGTCGCGTATTCGTGCCTGCGCTCGTTCGCGTGGGCCAGTGCCCGATGCAGCGTCTGTTCCAGGTTACGCGACAGCATGGATGGGTCTAGTCCTTCTCTAACGTGCATTGCAGCGGATGCTGGTGCTGGCGCGCAAAGTCCATGACCTGCGTGACTTTCGTCTCCGCCACCTCATAGGTGAACACGCCGCACAACCCCACGCCCCGCCGGTGCACATGCAGCATGATCCGGGTCGCTTCCTCGCGCGACTTCGCGAAGAAACGTTCGAGAACAAGAACGACGAACTCCATCGGAGTGTAATCGTCGTTCAGCATCAACACCTTGTACATCGACGGCTTTTTCGTTTTCGGCTTGGCCTTGATGACCACGCCGCTGTTGGGGCCGTCGTTGTCGTGCTTGTCCTGATCGCCCATGGTCTCAATCAAATGTCGTCACGGCGCAGTCTGATAAATCGCTGCGCTCTCATATAGGGATGATATGGGCAATCCGGGCGCTGAGGGAAGGGGCCGCGTGGCGGAAGAGGTGATTTGCCTGCTCTCTTTGGTCGATCCTCTGATCTGCGTTCCATCAGGATACAGGAGGCGCCGATTCCGACGTCCGCGCAATTGATGGAATCCCTGTGCGGAGTTCCCCTGATTGAACGGATCGTTCCAAACGGTTTTGGGAATGGGTTGGTCGCCGCGCCGCTCGCCGCGCCCCAGCTTTACGGAGCGAAGGGATTGCACAGTCCGGTGCTGAGCGTGGTCTTTTGCGACGGATGCCAGACATGGCCGTCCTGGAGACCCGGTTCGGTCAGCGTCATCCCGGCGACGGTCGGCTGGCGCAGCAACCAGTCCTGAAGCGTCGCCTCGAACTGGGCGACGTCGGCGTGGTCGCTGGCGTTGAGCGTGATGGTGACGGTCAGTTCGGTGGTCATCGTCGATTCCTTCATGGTCGGCGCCGCTTTGGCGCTGTGGAAGAAAACGCTGCCCCTCAATGCTCCTTGATCCCCTGGAACGGTGCGCTTGCCGGGTCGGGCGCGCAACAAAAAAGGGCGGGGTGCTGGCCCCGCCCTTGTTCCTGCTTTTGCGCGCGTCTGGACCGTTCCGCCGTCCGCCGCCGTCGCTTGCCGCCCGTCACTTGCCGTCAGGTTTGCCCGGAATGGCGATGCTGGCGATCTGCTTTTGCAAGGCGTCGATTTGCTTTTGCAACTCGTCAAAGGTCGGCCCCGGCTGCGGCGGGGCGGCGGGGCGGGCGGTGGGGGCCGGAGGCTCGTCCCCCGCGCCGGTCGGGCCGAAGGGCGTGAACATGCGCATGGCGCGCTCGAACATCGCCAAATTCTGCTTGCTCACCTCGTCCAGGCGACCGAAGGGGAAGATGCCGCCGATGGTGTTCTGGAAATAATCGCGCACCTGATCCTGATTGCGCGAGAAGGACTGCATCGAATATTCCAGATAGCGCGGCACCACCCATTGCATGTTGTCGCCGTAGAAGCCGATCAACTGGCGCAGGAAGCTGATGGGCAGCAAATTCTGCCCCTTGCTTTCCTCCTCCACGATGATTTGCGTCAGGACGGAACGGGTGATGTCCTCGCCGGTCTTGGCGTCATAGACCACGAAATCCAACCCGTCCTTAACCATCTGACAGAGGTGATCGAGCGTCACATAGCTGCTGGTGGCCGTGTTGTAGAGCCGCCGGTTGGCGTACTTCTTGATCGTGATCGGAGCGGACTTCTGGTCTTCCTTGTCGGCCATCGCGTAATCTTTCAAGAAGGGACGTTCGGCGGAAATCGATCCGTCCCTAGGACTACTCGAAGGGATAGCAATTTGTCCAGCCTTGCGCCGCGTCATGCGGTCGCGGGGCCGGGTCGCGGGATCGGGTTGATCGCGGGCGCGCGGCGGCGTTTCGCCCGTTGCGCGTCGATGACGTTTTCAGGACCGCAGCATCCGGCGCTGGTCAAGCGGTCGCCGGATTGCCTATAGTGCGGCTCATGGCCGACCCGTCCGACTCCGACATTCCGTCTTTGGAAACGCTGGCGCGCCGCTATCTGGACCTGTGGCAGGATCAATGGGCGGCGACCGCCGCCGATCCCGAAGCGGCCGACATGATGGCCCGGCTTTTCCAGATGATGGGGCAGGGAGCGGCGGCGATGGCGCCCTTCGCCTTCGGACCGGCGGGTTTCGCTTTTTCCGGGTCGCCCGGAACCGGCTGGGATCCGCGCCCGCCCGTCACCCCGCAGCCCATGAACCCGGCGCCTTATTCCGCATGGCCGCAGCCCGCCCCCCGCTCCGCAAGGGAGTCCACCGATGACGGCGCGCCGGGCGGATGGCGCGCCGCCGCGCCGGGGGCCGCGCCCGCTCAGCCTGCACCTGAACACGGTGTTGGCGATGTTGCTCAGCTCCTCGGGCGGATTGCCGCTCTTGAAGAGCGGCTTGCTGCCATGGAAGCCGCCGCTGCGCCAGCGGGCGGAGGAGCTGCGCCAACAGCTCGCCCACGCCGAAAGCCAGCCCCAGGGCGCTGAGGCGCTGCGCGCGGCGGTGGACCGCGAGATGCGGCGGCGGATCGATTCGGTGCTGACCGGGATCGAGCGTTACCGCCAGCACCCCTACCACCGCGATCTGCCCGACCCGCCGGTGGTTTGGCGCGAGGGGGCGACGCGCCTGCTGGATTACGGGCCGCCGGGCGGGCGTCCGGCCCTGTTCGTGCCGTCGTTGGTCAACCGTCATTACATCTTGGATCTGTCGCCGGGCAAAAGCCTGATGCGCTGGCTGGCCGGGCATGGCGTCCGCCCGCTGCTGATCGATTGGGGAACGCCGGGGCCGCTGGAGCGCCGCTTCACCCTGACCGACTACATCGCCGGGCGGCTGGAGCGGGCGCTCGACGCCATCGTCGAGGAAACCGGGCGCCCGGTTCCCATCGTCGGCTATTGCATGGGCGGGTTGTTGACCACGGCGCTGGCGCTGCGCCGTCCAAAGGCGGTGGCCGGGCTGGGGTTGCTGGCGACGCCCTGGGATTTCCACGCGGAGGACGCGGCGACGGCCAAGCGCGCCGCCGCCCTGTTCCAACCCTTTGGCCCGGCCCTGGACAGTTGGGGGGAATTGCCGACCGACGCGCTTCAGGCGCTGTTCACCCAGTTGGATCCGATGCTGGCGCTGAAGAAGTTCGGCCAGTTCGCGCGCATGGATCCAGCCAGCCGCGCCGCCGTCGCCTTCGTCGCGCTGGAGGATTGGCTCAACGACGGCGTGCCGCTGGTCGCGGCGGTGGCGCGCGACGCGCTGGCCGGTTGGTATGGCCGCAACGACACGGTGACGGGTAACTGGCTGGTCGGCGGCCTGCCGGTCGATCCGACGCAAATCCGCGTGCCGACCCTGGCCCTGATTCCCGAGCGTGACCGCATCGTGCCGCCCGCTTCGGCGATGGCTCTGCCAAAAGTGATACCCGGCGCCGAAATGATCGTGCCGCCTTTGGGTCATATTGGCATGGTGGTGAGCGCCGGTGCGGAGACCGGAGTGTGGCGACCATTGGCCGATTGGCTTGCTGCGACAGGATAGCCGGTGCTGTTGTGACATCTTGCATTGGGCCGCATTCGCACTTTAAGGTGTCTTCACTGCAAGCGTTCCACCAGCGCCATAATAAAACCGTCCCATATCGAGGAGCGTTACCATGACCGTGGTTGTCATCGCCGGTGCCGCGCGCACGCCCATCGGCAGCTTCAATGGCGCTCTCAGCAGCCTGTCCGCCCACGCGCTGGGCGAGATTGCGATCCGTGAGGCGCTGGCCCGCGCCAAAACCGACGCGGCGGAAGTGAACGAGGTCATTCTGGGGCAGATTCTGACCGCCGGTCAGGGCCAGAACCCGGCCCGTCAGGCCGCCGTCAATGCGGGCATCCCGGTCGAAGCGACCGCGTTCGGCATCAACCAGCTCTGCGGTTCGGGTCTGCGCGCCGTCGCGCTCGGCTTCCAGGCCATCCGGAACGGCGACGCCGACGTCATCGTCGCCGGTGGTCAGGAGAGCATGAGCCAGGCGCAGCACACGATGCACCTGCGCAACGGCACCAAGATGGGCACGGCGTCGCTGGTCGACACCATGCTGGTCGATGGCCTGACCGACGCCTTCAAGGGCTACCACATGGGGACGACGGCGGAAAACATCGCCACCCAGTGGCAGTTGACCCGCGAAGAGCAGGACGCCTTCTCCGCCGCCTCGCAGCAGAAGGCCGAAGCCGCCCAGAAGGCCGGTCGTTTCAAGGACGAAATCGTCCCGGTGACGATCAAGGGCCGCAAGGGCGACGTCGTCGTGTCGGACGATGAGTATCCCAAGCACGGCACCACGCCGGAATCGCTGGCCAAGCTGCGCCCGGCCTTCTCCAAGGACGGCACCGTCACCGCTGGCAACGCCTCGGGCATCAACGACGGCGCCGCCGCCCTGGTGCTGATGAGCGCCGAGAACGCCGCCAAGCGCGGCGTCACCCCGCTGGCCCGCATCGTGTCGTGGGCGACCGCTGGCGTCGATCCGTCGGTCATGGGCACGGGTCCGATCCCGGCGTCGCGTTTGGCGCTGAAGAAGGCCGGTTGGACCGTGGACGACCTCGACCTGATCGAAGCGAACGAGGCGTTCGCCGCTCAGGCGCTGTCGGTCAACAAGGACCTGGGTTGGGACACCAGCAAGGTCAACGTCAACGGCGGCGCCATCGCGCTCGGCCACCCGGTCGGCGCCTCGGGCGCGCGCGTTCTGACGACGCTGCTGTTTGAAATGCAGAAGCGCGACGCCAAGAAGGGCCTCGCCACGCTGTGCATCGGCGGCGGCATGGGCATCGCGCTTTGCGTTGAGCGCGACTGAGCAAGACGCCGGGCCGTCGCCTCAAGCGGGGCGACGGTTCGCCCCGCATCCGTCGCGCGCGTGGTTCTGACGACGCTGGATGCGGAAGTTCCAAGAACAAAAACAAACCGACCAACCAAAACCAAACAGAAACTGGGGAGAAATACCATGGCTCGTGTTGCAGTCGTTACGGGTGGCACGCGCGGCATCGGCGAAGCCGTCGCCGTCGGCCTGAAAGAGGCCGGTTACAGCGTCGCCGCCACCTACGCCGGAAACGACGAAGCGGCGAAGGAATTCACCGCCCGCACCGGCATCCCGGCCTACAAGTTCGACGTGTCGAGCTTCGACGCCTGCAAGGAGGGCATCGCCAAAATCGTGGCCGATCTCGGCCCGGTCGAGGTTCTCGTCAACAACGCGGGCATCACCCGCGACGGCGTCATGCACCGCATGACCTATGAGCAGTGGGAAGCGGTGATCCACACCAACCTGTCCTCCTGCTTCAACATGTGCCGCAACGTCATCGACGGCATGCGCGAGCGCAATTTTGGCCGCATCGTCAACATCGGCTCGGTGAACGGCCAAGCCGGTCAGTATGGTCAGGTCAACTACGCCGCCGCCAAGTCGGGCATCCACGGCTTCACCAAGGCCCTGGCGCAGGAAAGCGCCGCCAAGGGCATCACCGTGAACGCCATCGCGCCCGGCTACATCGACACCGACATGGTGCGCGCGGTTCCCCCCAACGTGCTGGAAAAGATCGTCGCCCGCATCCCGGTCGGCCGTCTGGGCCGCGCGTCGGAAATCGCCAAGGCCGTGCTGTATCTCGTCGCCGACGACAACGGCTTCATGACCGGCTCGACCCTGTCGGTCAACGGCGGCCAGCACATGTATTGATCGCGGTCGGCGTTTGCGCCGGTCGGGATTGAGAGAAACGGAACCCCTTCCCCGTGGTCACGCGGGGGAGGGGTTTTGTTTTTTGTCCACAGATGAACACAGATAGACACAGATGGATGGGGATGGGTGTTGGCGGTTTGGGTGAGCGAAGAGCAGGCTTGAGTCGTGGGTGAATGTTGGGTGGTAATGGAAAAATAAGTCAGATAATTTTTTCACCATATTTGATAATTTTTCAGCGCTTATCGGTAAAAATATATCGTTGAGATGCTTGAGGAATAAATTTCTTTTCCACTAATTGTTAGATTGTTTAGCGTTCAGATGTCTATTTTAGAAATTTATTACGTTGTAACGAAAGAAAATTAAATAAAAAAAGGCTTGTTTTGAGATGTAGTACTATCTAAGATTTTTCTATCTAGTTCTCTTTTCTTGGAAATCAACATGCCATTCAATAATTCTCAACCTTCTTATCAGCGTCTTCGTAAGATTTATGCCGAACGGAGAAAGGACCTTGCTTTCTGGACGGGAGCGGGGTTGAGTCAGCCTGCTGGGTTGCCAACTTGGCTGCAACTCAAAAAAAACATGGAAAATCAGGCTTTAGAAAGCCTAGTGACCCTTCGAGAGGAGGATGCCAAGAAAAAAGAAAATGAACTCGAGCGAATTCACGATACAGATAATCTTTGGGAAGCTTTCCAAATTTTGCACGGGGTGATGGGTGAGCCTTCCTACAAGGCGGCGATCAGAGAAATATTTGAGGATGCCGAGAATATGGATCCTCCAGAAATATATAAAGAAATTTGGAGGCTTGATGGCGTGTCCAGCTTCCTTACCCTCAATATTGATAAATTCGCTTATAAGGCACACAGAAAAGTGCGACCTTACGAAGATGTGGCAAATTTTAACGGGAAAGAAGCTGGGGATTATCTCCATTTAGTGAAGAGGAGAAAGCCATTTATCGCAAATTTGCACGGCGTTCATGAAGCTGCGAAAAGCTGGGTTTTCACAAAGGATGATTTTACGCGAATTTCAAGCGATCCACAGTATGTGAATTTCATTAATTTTGTTATGCAGGATTTCATTATCGTCTTCATGGGAATATCTGCTGATGATGTTGCTGTTGGTGGTTTCTTGGAGAGACTTATAGCTAATAAAATAGACCTTGATCAGCATTTTTGGATTACGGATCGTCGAGATATAGAAACAGAGAGGTGGGCTACTAAAGCAGGTATTCAGGTGATCAGATATGAGCCTGGAATTGATGCTGATGGAAAGCCGGACCATACTTCTGTTCTTAAGAATATATTTTTAGACTTGAAAGAATTTATTTCAAAAGATGAATTGGCTCCAGCAGTGGTTGGTCTTGTAAGCTCACGAAATAGTATTCCAAGCGAGAGGGAGCTTCGTCATCTTGACGATGACGATGAGTTGCGGCTTACGTTGGCGAGCTATGCTAAAGGAATAATCGAACGTAACGATGGTAAGACTCAATGTGATGAGTATAAAAATTTTTTGGAAAACTACTCTGGGGCAATTCATCAGTCATGGCATCTGACATCGACAAAAGGGTATAATAAATTTCATGGTTATAATGTTATTGAGAAAATTACTGGAGGGCCATTCTCTGCTGTCTGGAAATTGACTGATAAAGAAGGAAACTATTATGCCCTTAAAATTATCCATATGGATAATTTGTTAAGAGGAGATAAAATCGATAGTTTTCGCCGTGGGGTGCAATGCCTAAAGTATCTGACTAAAGCAGAAGTGCCGGGAACGGCAAAGCTTATTAATGCCTTTGAGATTCCAACCTGTGTGATTATGGAATATATTGAAGGCGACAATCTTTGGAGTGTTATCAAATCAGGACACTTCAAGTTTTGGGAGGACGGTATTGTAATATTACGGAATGTGTGCCGCCATGTTGAATTTAGCCATAACCTCCCACAAGGTGTGTTACATCGTGATATTCGTCCTTCCAATGTAATGGTGCCGTGGTTCCATTGGGCCGACAGTGCCTTGGATTCCATGCAGGTTAATCGGAATGATGTGGCGCTTCTGAATTTTGATATGTCATGGCACTCCAAGGCGCAAGGGCGGACTGTAAGTGGAAGCATTGAAGAAGCAGGTTACTATGCTCCCGAACAACTAGAAGATATTGATGGTATGCAGGCGCGCTCGACTAAAGTTGATTCTTATGGGATTGGAATGACAATTTTTTCAGCCTATACAGGTTTATTGCCACCAACTGGAGGCAGTAAATCCACGGAATGGAGTGAAAGACTAAAATCATTTAAGCATGACCATTCTTTAAAATGGAGGTCTGCTACAAAAAGACTTTCTAGACTAATTAAAAACTCCACTTCTTCGGAAGTTTCGAGTAGGGCCAGTGTCCGTTTTATTCGTATTGAATTGGATCAGATCCAAGATGCCGTTGATGGAAGGTGGGATGATCTCAGTCCAGAGTTTTGGGCCGAGGAGTTGTTTGTGCGAGTACTTAATGTGGATTACATCTCGAATGCTGCGGGTGATGAGTTTTCTAAAGAGCTAAAAGCTGGTCGGATGGTTTCAATCCGAGGCAACCTGCAAACACGATCAGTTTCTGTACAATTTAAGAATGTAGCGACAGGCGTAACGGATTGGACAAACGTTGATAAACGGTGGTCGGTAAAACTTCAAACGGCGAAGGATATTCTCAAAGGAAGTGGATGGGAAATTTTAGAAACCACTAGATATAGTCAACGAGAAATCCATCTTGAAGTTTTGATACCTACGAAAACTCTAAAAGGAAATTTGGAACGATTGGCAAATGCTCTAGAGCGTGGTTTGAACCAGGTCCGCCTCGACTAGTTTGCCGCCCCCTCTCCCTCACTGCAACTTTGTCGCCGCGATTTTCGCTACGTCCACCGGCATCGCGGCGCAGCCGCCCAGGGTCGGGCCGACCGGGAGTTCGCCGAAGGCGGCGAGCGCGCCCTCGGCCTTCAGGCGACCGACGAAGCCGGGTTCCCGCCCGCGCGCCACATAGGCGAAGCCGAGCCAGGTGGCGCGCACCGGCTCGCCGCCCGCCGCGACCATGGCGCGGAAGGCGTCGTCTTCGCTGGCGCCGGGGTGGAAGACCGCCAGCATCAGGCCGTCGGTGTCGTCGGGCAGGGCGGCTTGCCGCAGCGACGCGGCCATCACCGCCGCCCACACCGCCAGCACGACGACGAAAAAGGCGATGGCGAGGCCATGGCCGGAGCCGAGCGTGGCGGGGGCGTTGGGGGCGGGGGCGGTCATGATGACAGGTTACGCCTTCGCTTCCGACGCCGCCAGCGACGGGGCGGGGCGCTCGATGATCGGCAGGTTGATGAGGGTGGCGAACATCGCCAACGCCACGCCCAGCCACCACACCACGTCGTAGGATCCGGTGCGCTCATACAGCACGCCGCCCAGCCAGACGCCGAGGAAGCCGCCGACCTGATGGCTGAAAAAGGCGAAGCCGTACAGCGTCCCCATGTAACGGGTGCCGAACATCACGGCGACCAGACCGGAGGTCGGCGGCACGGTGGACAGCCACAACAGCCCCATCACGGCGGCGTAGGCGATGACCGTCACCGGCGAAATCGGCAGCAGCACGAAGGCCGCCGTCGCCACGCCGCGCGAACAGTAATTGGCGCACAACAGATAACGCTTGCTGATCTTGCCCGCCAACACGCCGGAACTGTAGGAGCCGACGACGTTGAACAGCCCGATCAAGGCCAGCGCCCAGGCGGCCAGCGACGGGCTGATTCCAGCGGCGGTCAGATAGGGCGGCAGATGGGTGGTGATGAAGGCCAACTGAAAGCCGCACACGAAGAACCCGGCGACCAGCAGCACATAGCTGCGGTGCTGGAAGGCTTGGCGCACCGCCGCGACATAGCCGATGTTGGCCCCGGTGACGGCGGGCGCGCCGGACGACGCCATGCCGCGCGGTCCGGGAAACACCCCGGCCAACAGCGGCACCAGCAGCATGGAGCCGCCCAACAGCAACAGCGCCGTCTGCCAGCCGAACCCGGCGATGAAGGCTTGCCCCATCGGCGCGAACAGGAATTGCCCCATCGACCCGGCGGCGGTGGCGATTCCGATGGACCAGGTGCGCTTTTCAGCGGGCAACAGCCGGGTGAACCCGGCGATGACGATGCCGAAGGACGCCCCCGACAGGCCCAGCCCGATCAACACCCCGGCGGTCAGATACAGCTCCGTGCTGGTTTGCGCGTAGGGCATCAGCGCCAACCCGGCGGCGTAGAGCAGCCCGCCGCCCGCCAGCACCGGGGCCGGGCCGTAACGGTCGGTCAAGGCGCCCGCGAAGGGGCCGCCCGCCCCCCACAGAATGTTTTGAAAGGCCATGGCCAGCGCGAAGACGTCGCGGCCCCAGCCATGCGCCTCCGACAGGGGGCCGATGAACAGCCCCATGCTCGACCTTGGCCCAAAGGCCAGCATCGAAATCAAACAGCCGCAAACGACGACAAGGGCGGGCGTCCGCCAGGACGGCGCCGGTTCCCGCGCGGGGGTGGTGGTGGTCAACGGGGTCTCTCCCTTGGGCGCGGGCGTCAGGGCGCCGCGTTTGGTGATGGGCTGACGATAGGCCCGCCCCGCAATTCCGACAAATTCATAATGGGTGGGTGAATCATTCCGCTGCGGAATAGAGCGCCGCGTCCAGGGGCGGGGCGTTGTGCGTCAGTTGCCGGTTCAGGCTGTCCTCCAGCCGGTCGAACACCGCGCCCAACCGCCCGATCACCCGCGATTTGACCAGCCAGACCGTGACGGTCGGCTTCAGGTCCGGCGCCTCCACCGGGCGCACGCGGTCGGCGACGCTGTTGGATCCCAACACTTGCAAGGGGGCCAGCCCGAACCCGACTCCGCGCGCCACCAGCGACAGCAGCAGCGATTGGTCGAACGCCTCGACCGTCACGTTGGGCCGCTGCCCCAGCGGGGCCAAGGCGACGCCCAGCGCGTTGCGGTAACGGCAGCCGTCCGGTTGCAGCACCCAGCCGACCCGGTTCATCGCGTCCAGGCTCCAGGGACCGGCGGCGGCGCGCTCGACGGAGGCGATGACGCTGACCGGCTCGCGGCCCAGACAGCGACAGGGCAAATCCTCCGGCGGGGTCTGCCCCTCGCACAGCAGGACCACCGCGCCGTCCAGCGCGCCGTTGCGCACCTGCTCCATCAACGGGTTGCTCCAATCGGAATGCAGGCGGACGGTCAGGCCGGGGAACCCGGCGCGCAGCTCGTCCAACGGCGGCCCGGCGGCCAGCGTGGCCAACACATGGGCCACCCCCAGCCGCAACAGCCCCTTCGGCTCGACCGATCCGGCGAAGGCGTCGGAAAAATCGGCGGCGGCGTTCAGGATGCGGCGGGCGTGCGACAAAGCGACCTCGCCGTCGCGGGTCAGCGACAGCGGCTTGGTCTGGCGGTCGAACAGGGTGACGCCCAACTCCGCCTCCAACCGCTGAATCAGCCGCGACACCGCCGATTGGGTCAACCCCAGCCGCCGCCCGGCGTCCTGCACCGATTGCGCCTCCGCCACCACGACAAAGGTGTGGATCTCGTTGAGCTTCATCGCCGACCGTTGCATGGGGGGAGCCTCGCCGTTGGTCAGGACATGGTGAACCGCTGGCGGAACGGGTCAAGAGGGTTGGCGCGCGGGTCAGACGCCCTCTTGACGGTGGGGCCGGGATGGCTTAAGCACCGCGCCCATGCGTCGGCACCCCTGGAGGCCGGCGCCATTTTCGTTTTTGGAGCATCGTCATGACCAAGATCATTCCGCTCGGCGCCGAAGGGCGCGAACGGGCCGGCAAGGGGACCGCCCGCCAAACCCGTCGTGATGGCCGCATTCCGGCCGTCATCTACGGTGGCAAGCAGGCTCCCGTCACCATCTCGCTCGAGAAGTTCGAGTTCACCCGCGTGCTGCATCAGCCGGGCTTCTTCACGCACCTGTACGACGTCACCGTTGACGGCGTCGCGCACCGCGTGCTGCCGCGCGACGTGCAGTTCCACCCGGTGACGGATTTCCCGCTGCATGTGGATTTCCTGCGCGTCACCAGCGACACCCGCATCGTCGTGCATGTCCCGGTTGAGTTCGTCAACCAGGAGAAGTCGCCCGGTCTGAAGCGCGGCGGCGTCCTGAACGTCGTTCACCACTCGCTCGACCTGGAATGCCCGGCGGACAACATCCCCGAGCACATCACGGTCTCGTGCGAGGGCTTTGAGGTCGGCGCGTCGATCCACATCTCGGCGATCACGCTGCCGGAAGGCATCGTCTCGGTCTCGCACGAGCAGGATATGACCATCGCGACGATCATCGCCCCGTCGGGCCTGAAGTCCGAGGGTGGCGACGCCGCCTGATCGGCGACGCGTCCGCAGTGATGACAAGGTGGGGGGCTTCGGCCCCCCGCTTTTGTTTGTGGGCTGGTTTTCCTCAAGGAACGGCAAGGGCCATGCTTCTACTGGTCGGATTGGGCAACCCCGGCGCGGAATACGCGCGCAACCGCCACAACATCGGCTATATGGCCGCCGAAACCATCGCCCGCCGCTACCATTTCGGCCCGTGGAAGAAGCGTTTCCAGGGCGTGACCGCCGAGGGCAACGTCGGCGGCGACAAGGTTCTGGCGCTGGAGCCGGGAACCTACATGAATCTGTCCGGCCAATCGGTGGTCGCGGCGCTGCAATTCTTCAAGCTGAAGCCGGAAAACGTCGTGGTGATCCATGACGAGCTTGATTTGCCCCCCGGCAAGATCCGGGTGAAGAAGGGCGGCGGCCATGGCGGCCACAACGGTTTGCGCTCCATCGACAGCCACATCGGCAAAGAGTATTGGCGCGTCCGGCTGGGCATCGGCCATCCCGGCGACAAGAATCTGGTCAGCGGCTATGTCCTGCACGACTTCGCCAAGGCCGATCAAAGCTGGATCGACCCGCTGCTCGACGCGGTGGCCGACGCGCTGCCGCTGATGGTCGAGGGCCAGCCTGAGAATTTCATGAACAAGGTGACGCTGGCGACGGCGGGGCGTTGACCGCTCCCCGCAGGACCTTTTCCCACTTGGGGTTTGCGCTTTCCCTCCCAACGTAGGATAAAGCGCGTCAATCCACGGTATTTTGACGGCGAGCACCCACCCCATGGGCTTCAATTGCGGCATCGTCGGCCTGCCCAACGTCGGCAAGTCGACTCTCTTCAACGCGTTGACCGCCACCCAGGCGGCCGAAGCGGCGAATTTTCCCTTCTGCACCAAGGAGCCGAACGTCGGGCGCGTCAGCGTTCCCGATCCCCGGCTGGACACGCTGGTGGTGATCGCCAAGTCGCAGAAGACGATTCCGACCCAGTTGGAGTTTGTGGACATCGCCGGTCTGATCCGGGGCGCGTCGAAGGGCGAAGGGCTGGGCAACCAGTTCCTGGCCAACATCCGCGAGGTGGACGCCATCGTCCATGTGCTGCGCTGCTTCATCGACGACGACATCACCCATGTCGAGGGCGGCGTTGACCCGCTGCGCGACGCCGAGGTGGTCGAGACCGAGCTGATGCTGGCCGACATGGAAAGCCTGGAACGCCAGATCAACAACCTTCAGAAGAAGGCCAAGGGCGGCGACAAGGACAGCAAGGTCAAGGCCGACCTGATGGAGCGGGCGCTCAAGGTTCTGCAAGAGGGCAAGCCCGCCCGCGTCGTCGAACTCGACGCCGACGAAAAGCCGGTGTTCCGCCAGTTCATGCTGCTGACCGACAAGCCGGTCCTCTATGTCTGCAACGTCGAGGAGGCGTCCGCCGCCACCGGCAACGCCTTCACCGCCAAGGTGGCGGAAAAGGCCAAGGCCGAGGGCGCCGAAATGGTGGTGATCTCCGCCGCCATCGAATCCGAGGTGGCGCAGCTCGCCGACCCGGCGGAAAAGGCGGAATTCCTGGAATCGATGGGGCTGGAGGAAACCGGCCTGAACAAGCTGATCCGCGCCGGGTTCAAGCTGCTCGACCTCATCACCTTCTTCACCGTCGGCCCGAAGGAGGCGCGCGCTTGGACCGTGCGCCGCCACGCCAAGGCCCCGGAAGCCGCTGGCGTCATCCACACCGATTTTGAACGCGGCTTCATCCGCGCCGAAACCATCGATTACGAAAGCTTCGTGACGCTGGGCGGCGAACAAGGGGCGAAGGACGCGGGCAAGATGCGCCAGGAAGGCAAGGAATACGTCGTCCAGGACGGCGACATTTTCCACTTCCGCTTCAACGTCTGATTTTTCTCTGCCCCCTCCCCTGCGTCAGCTACGGTATTCACACATCTTTTCCTTACTGCAACCAATTGAAATGAAAACGGATTTTCCGTCATCCCCGCGCAGGCGGGGATCCAGAGTTTGCCAGACGAACCCTATGGATAAGTCTGGATTCCCGCCTTCGCGGGAATGACGGAGAAAAGTTCTTTTTCTTGCAATGAGTTGCCTAAACCGAAGATGTGTGAATGCCGTAGCCTGCGTCAGCGGGGGAGGGCCGGGGTGGGGGCCAGTCGTACCCCCCCGGCGAAAAGCGCCTGCTCAGCCTTGTTCCCGCTGGGCCGCCGACAGGGCGATCACCCGGCGGGTCTCGTCCCACGGGACCAAGCGTCCAGCCTCCTCGACGTCCACCCAGCGGGCTTCGAGCGCGTCGTCGGCGCAAACCGGATCGCCGTCCAGGCATTCGGCGGACACCTCGACCAACGTGTAGTGATAGTGGACGCGCCCCGCCTCGTCGGGGGTGATGGCGTCCACCACGGTGATGATTCCGGTTGGCGTCACCGTCAGGCCGGTTTCCTCCCGCATCTCCCGCGCCGCCGTTTCAAAAACGGTTTCCCCGACCGATTGCGCGCCGCCGGGCAGGCTCCATTGCCCAAGCCGGGGGGCTTTGCCGCGCCGGATCAACAGCAGTTGATCGCCGCGCCACGTCACCACGCCAACGCCAACCCATGGGCGATCCGGGTATTCACGGCTGGAACGGTCATCGTCGGTCATGGCGGCGCCTGTGCGGGAGGGGGCGTGTCAGCGGCGGTCAGTCAGCGCCCGGTTGTCAGCGTCCGGTCTGGCGCAGCAAGGCGCGCAGGCGGCGGATGGTTTCGGCGTCGGGGCGTCCCGATCCCGCGTGGTCGGTGAGGGCGGCGGGGTGGAAATGGCGCTGGAAGCTCAACAGCGCTCGCGGTTCGGCGGCGTTGTAGCCATAGCGGGCGAGCAGAGCGGCGACGGCGTCGGTCGATAGGGCGTCGTCGCCGGGTTGGACGTCGGCGTCGGTCGGGTCCGGCCACAGGCCGATTCCTTGGGCGGCGAGGCCGGGCCAGTCGAACAGCTCGCCCGGATCCTCCTTGCGCGCCGGGGCGACGTCGCTGTGGCCCAGCACGTCGGCGGCGGCGATGGCGTGGCGGTCGATGATCTCGCGGCACAGCGCCGTCACCGCCGCCATCTGCGCGGCGGGAAAGGGGCGATAGCCGAACTCGTGGCCGGGGTTGACGATCTCGACGCCGATGGAGCGGCTGTTGACGTCGCCCAGCCCCCGCCACTGCGACAGACCGGCGTGCCAAGCCCGGCGATCCTCCGGGACATGGGCGTAGACGGTTCCGTCCTCGTCCACCGTGTAATGGGCGCTGACCTGCGCCGCCGGGTCGCACAGGCGGTCCAGCGCGTGGGCGGCGGTCGGCATGCCGGTGTAATGCAGAATCAGCAATTCGGCCCGCGCGCCCGGCGCCCGTAGGCCGTGGTTGGGGGAGGGGCGCGCGACCGGCGCATTGATCCGCGCGCCGGTCATGTCGGGTTCGTCACCGTTTCGCTGACCGTGCGGGGGCGGCGTTTGACGATTACCGCGACGCCGCCGATGGTCAGAAGACCGCCGATGGCGAGGTTGATCGTCACCGGATCGCCCATCAACAGCACCCCCGCCGCCACGCCGAACACCGGCACGGTCAGCAGATAGGGCATGGTCTGGTTGACGTCGTAGCGGGCGAGCAGCGGATACCAGAAGCCATAAGCCAGGATGGTGACGGCCACCGCCATGTAAAGCAGCGAGGCCCAACCGACCCAACTGGCGTTCATCACCGCGTCGATCTGGTTGTTCTCGAACAGCAGCGACAGAATAAGAAGCTGAGGCATCGCCATGAAAGCCATCCAGCCATTGACGGCGAAGCCGTTGACCGCGCCGATCAGCTTCATCTGAATGCTGGCGACGGCGAAGGCGAGGCTGGCCGCCAACAGCATGGCCAGCGAGGGCAGGGCGTCGCCCAAACGCGGCTCTCCGGCGATCACCAGCACCCCGGCGAAGGCGGCCAGCATGCCGACGCCGCGCCGCCAACCCAGCGCGTCCTTGAAAATCACGGCGGCCAGCAGCGAGGAAAAGGGAACCTGCGCCTGCACGGCGAGCGAGGCTGTGGCGGCGTCGATGCCGTTGAGGCCGGTGAACATCAGCGGAAAATGGACGCTGCCCAGCGTCACCGACAGGGCGGCGACCTTCAGGATCTTGTCGCGCGGGATGCGGAAGAAGGGAACGATCAGCGCCGCCACCAGGGCGAAGCGGACGCACATCAGGAACAGCGGCGGAAATTCGTGCAGCGCCCATTTGGACACGACGAAGTTCAACCCCCACAAGGCCATGACCAGCAGCGCTTGCAGGGCGTGGACGAAGGTCATGGCTTGCCGCCCTCCAACTCCTCGCGCAGAGCCTCCAACTCCAGCCAGCGCTCTTCGGCGGCGGCCAGATCGGATTGCTTGGCGTGGAGCTGTTCGCTGGTCTTCTGGAATTTGGCCGGGTTGCGGGTGAACAGGTCGGGATCGGCCAGCGCGCTTTCCAGCTTGACGATCTCGGCGGACAGCGCGTCCATCCGGGTCGGCAACTCGTCCAACTCGCGCTGGTCCTTGTAGCTCAGCTTGCCGCGCGGCTTGGCCGGGGCGGCGCTGGGCGCGGCGGCCTTCGGCTTCGCGGCGGGGGCGGTCGGGGGTTTGGCCGGGCGCTGGTTCAGGTAATCGGAATAGCCGCCCGCATATTCGGTGGCCGTGCCGTCGCCCTCCAGCGCGATGGTGCTCGTCACCAGCCGGTCGAGGAAATCACGGTCGTGGCTGACCAGCAAAAGCGTGCCCTGGTAATCGCCCAGCACGTCTTCCAGCAGGTCGAGCGTGTCCATGTCGAGGTCGTTGGTCGGCTCGTCGAGGATCATCATGTTGCTGGGCTTGGCGAACAGCCGGGCCAGCAGCAGCCGGTTGCGCTCCCCGCCCGACAGCGCCTTGACCGGGCTGTCCAACTGGCGGGTGTCGAACAGGAAATCCTTGATGTAGCCGACGACGTGGCGCGACTGGCCGTTGACCATCACCGCGTCGCCGCCAAACGGGCAGAGCACCTTGCGGATGGTGTCCTCGGGATCCAGCCCCTCGCGCCGCTGGTCGAAATAGGCGGTGTCCAGGTTGGTGCCGAGCTTGACGACGCCTTCGTCCGGTTCCAACTGGCCGGTCAGCATCTTCAGCAGGGTGGATTTCCCCGCCCCGTTCGGGCCGATCAGGCCAAGCCGGTCGCCGCGCAAGATGCGGGTGGAAAAGCCCTGGACGATGGTCTTCGGCCCGGCGTCGGACTGGAAACTCTTTGAGATTCCGGTCGCTTCGATGACCAGTCGCCCGCCGCGTTCGGCCTCGGCCACCGCCAGTTTGGCCTGTTGGCCGCCCCGGATGCGGTCGGCCCGGTCGCCGCGCAGGGCTTGCAGGTTGCGGACGCGGCCCATGTTGCGGGTGCGCCGGGCGGAAATGCCCTCGCGCATCCATTTGGTTTCGGCCTCGATCTTGCGGTCGAGCTTGTGGGCGGCGGCCTCTTCGGCTTCAAACACTTCGGCTTGCCACGCCTCGAATTCGGCAAAGCCGCGTTCGGTCGCCCGCACCGTGCCGCGATCCAGCCACAGCGTGCGCTTGGCCAGCCGGTTGAGGAAGCTGCGGTCGTGCGAAATCAGCAGCAGGCCGCCGCGATAGGCGAGCAACTCCTCTTCCAACCATTCGATGGTCGGCAAATCCAGATGGTTGGTCGGTTCGTCCAGCAGCATGACGTCGGGGTTGCCGACCAGCGTGCGGGCCAGCGCCGTGCGCCGCGATTCGCCGCCCGACAACGTGCGCGGGTCGCGGTCGCCCGCCACCTGCAAACGGTCGAGCACGGCGTCCACCCGGTGCGCCTCGTCCCGCTCGTCGGCGGGCAGGCCCTGGACGACGTAATCCTGGACGGTGGCGCAGCCGGTGAAGTCGGGTTCCTGCGGCAGATAGGCGACGCGCGCGCCGGGCTGCACGAACAGGGCGCCAGCGTCGGGCAGGATTTGCCCGGCCAGCACCTTCAGCAGCGTCGATTTGCCCGAGCCGTTGCGCCCGACCAGACAGACGCGGTCGCCGCGCCCGATGGACACGTCGATGCTCTCGAACAGCGGACGACCGCCAAAGGTGACGGAAACGCCCTGAAGGGCCGTGATGGGAGCGGGAGGAGCCATGGACCGTTCGTGCGCCGGACTGCGGAAGGGAAGACCGGCGTTATAGCGCGGTCTTCCCCAATCCGGCGACGGTCAATTGCGCCGGGGCCGGGTTGCGCGTCAGGTCGCGGCGGGATCGGCGGCGGGCGTCACCTGCTTTTCCTGCATCTTGAAACCGAAATAGGTGCCGTTGCTGATGCCGGTCAGGGCCAGCAGGTTGGTGGACAGCTCCGGCATCGTGTGATCGTGGACGACCTCGTACAGGAAGGACACGCCCAGAACGATGGTCCACATCAACAACTGGAAGCGGGCGATGTTGTAGCCGTGGAGGTCGGTCAGCAGATCAGGCAGCACGCCTTGCGAGGCCGGGTAAAGCTCGTTCAGGCTGAGCGCCATCGCCGCCGTGTCGGGCGGCGTGGCGGCGGCGGCGGCCAGATAATTGGCGCGGTGCTTGTCCCGGTCGGCGGCGTCGTCCTTTGGTCCGGCGCTTGGGCGGTTGTCCTGGGTGGCCGACAGGACCGAGGTGCCGCCGACGATCCCCATCAGGGCCATCGCCCCGGTCGAGATGGTGTCCATCGAGCCGGTGATCGGCAGCAGCCACGTGTAAGAGGCGGTGACGACCCCGCTCCACCACAAAAGCTGAAAGCGCGACAGGCTGTACGGGGCGACGTATCCCTTGGGCTGCGGCACGTCGGGATAGACCGTCACCGGATCGCGCCCGAACCGCCGGAAAAACGCCAAGACGAACACCCCGCCGACCAGCGCGGCCAGGATGACGGGCAGCTTGAGGTCGGCGTTCACAACCGCCGTGACGGTCGAGGGCGCCGTGACGGTCGAGGATGGCGCGGCGGCGGGGACGGCGCTTTGCGCCCACGCCCCGGACGGATGCCCAACCAACAGCCCCAGCAGCAGGGCAAGCCCAACATCGGCAACGCGGCGCGCCATCCCGTTCTCTCCCACAAAGGCGACGGGCGCGACGGGCGGCCCGCTGGTTGGGGAATCCTACGTCAGATAACGGGAGGCCGGGCAATGAGAATCAAAAAATGGACGCTATCGGCGCGCCGATGCGCGCGACAGTAAGCGGAATTGTGAGTGTCGGGTCGCGTTTTTCCCCCTCCCTAACCCTCCCCCGCCTTTGGCGGGAGAGGGAACTCCGCCGCGCGTCGACAAGGGGCGCAAGCCCCCTCTCCCGCAACGCGGGGGAGGGTCGGGGAGGGGGGCAAGCGACGCGGACCGGGCAAGGCCGCTCACGCCAGGGCGGGCGCGTTTTCCCGCAGCTTTTTGATGCGGTCATAGGCGGCGTTGATGATGGCGAGCTTGTGGGTGGCCTGATCGACGAACTCCTGCGGCATGCCCTGGGCCACCAGCAGATCGGGGTGATGCTCGCGCGCCAGCCGCCGGTGCGCCGCCTTGATCGTCGCGTCGTCGGCGTCGCGGGCGACGCCCAGAATTTGATAGGGGTCGGCGTCGGCGGGTTGGCCCGCCCGGTGATGACCGGCGACGATCCGCTCAAAATCAACCTCGGCGAAGCCGAAGATTTGGGCGACGCGGTAAAGATAGGCGACCTCCGTCTCGTGCAGCTCGTCGTCGGCCTCGGCGATCATCAGCAGGCTGTCGAGCAGTTCCTCCAACACCGCGTGGCGGTCCTCGAACAGAGCGGCGATCTGCTGGGCGTACTCTTCAAAGCCGTGGGTGTCGCGGCGGGCGAGGTCGAAGATGCGCCCGACATTCTCCAACTCCTCCGGCGGCACCCGGAACAGCCGCTTGAAGGTGTCGATCTCCACCCGCTTCACCACCCCGTCGGCCCGCGCCATTTTGGCCGACAGGGCGATGACGCCGATGGTGAAGGCGATGGATTGGGTGGGGGCCGTTCCGTCGTCGGGAGCCTCCGGCGTGTCGGCGCAGCCGTCGTTCAGCCGGTCCACCGCGTGACCGGCCAGCGTGCCGAGCAGCGCGCCCAGCGGCCCGCCGATGGCGAAGCCCGCCGCCCCGCCCAGAATTTTGCCCCAGATGCTCATCGCCATCGTCCGCGCCGTGAAGGTGGCGCCCAGCATAAAGGCTTGACGACGCTGGGCCAACTGTTGCGATGCGGCAACAGGGCTGACGTGTTCGCTTTGCAAATTTCCAATGAGCGCTTGCGAAATTCAGCGAAAGCGCCATGTTGCAGTGCACAAGAGCGGCGCGCGATCAATGCGCCGCCATCGGTTCCCGCATCAGGCCAAAACACAATGGCTGTGGAACCAACGATTCAGGGACGAACGTTCTGCGCAATGCGTTTTCGTAATTCGAGAACCGTGAGCGAGAGCCATGCCTGTCATCCGCAAGATCCTGCCGACCGAATTGCCCCTCTACCGGGCGCATCTTCTTCGCCTTGATCGCGCCGACCGCTACGCCCGCTTCACCGGAACGGTGTCGGACGAGTCGCTGGCGCGGCATTGCGCGGGCATCGACTGGAGCCGCACGATTCTGATCGGCGCCTTCCTGGACGGTGAATTGCGCGCCGCGATCGAGCTGTGCAGCGACCGAATCCTGTGGCCGAACGAGGCCGAATTCGGCGTCAGCGTCGAAAAAGAGCTGCAAGGGCGGGGCGTCGGCAGCACCCTGATTCGCCGCGCTCTGACGGTGGCGCGCAACCGTTCCGTCGGGCGGGTCCACATCCAGTGTCTGGCCGAGAATGTGCGGATGCGGGCGCTGGCCCGTCGATTCGGCGGTCGGTCCAGCATCGAGTGCGGTGAAATCGCCGCCAGCTTTGACTTGCCGCCGCCCAACCAGTTCTCCTTCGCCCTGGAAGCGCTGGAAGACGGGGCTGGGGCCTTCAACTCCATGCTCGCCAGCTTCGCCAGCGGGCCGCAACAGCGCGCCGCCGCTTGACCCGTCGGCGAAATCCTTCGCTTCGCCGCATCAAGCCGTTGACGTTGGCCGCCGGATGGCGAAACTCCGGCGGCGAGCGTGGCGCGTCTGCCGCGCGGCGACAGCGTGGGTGCGAGCATGGACGGGATCAAGCGTGACGGTGTGGAACAGAACGGCGCGGGTCCGAACGGACAGGCGCGCTGGCAATTCTGGATCGACCGTGGCGGCACCTTCACCGACATCGTCGCCCGCCGTCCCGATGGAACGGTGGTCACGCACAAGCTGCTGTCGGACAACCCCGAACGCTACGCCGACGCCGCCGTCCAGGGCGTTCGCGATCTGCTGGGGCTGAAGCCCGGCGATCCGCTGCCGGTCGAGGCGGTGGCCGCCGTCAAGATGGGCACCACCGTCGCCACCAACGCCCTGTTGGAGCGCAAGGGCGAGCCGACGGTCCTGGTCATCACCGAAGGCTTCGGCGACCAGCTCCGCATTGGTCATCAGGCCCGGCCCAAGATTTTCGCCCGCCGCATCCAACTGCCCGAACAGCTTTACGCCCGCGTGGTCGAGGCGCCGGAACGGGTGATGGCCGATGGCCGGGTGTTGAAGCCCATCGACCTGCACAGCGTCCGCCGGGGGCTGGAGGAGGCGTTCCGCGCGGGCTACCGCGCCGCCGCCGTCGTGCTGATGCACGGCTACCGCTACCCCGAGCATGAACGGCAGGTCGCCTCGCTGGCGCGCGCCGTCGGCTTCACCCAGGTGTCGGTCAGCCATCTGGTCAGCCCGCTGATGAAGCTGGTCGGGCGTGGCGACACCACGGTGGCCGACGCCTATCTGTCGCCCATCCTGCGCCGCTATGTGGACCGGCTGGCCGGGGATCTCAGCGGCGAGGCGGGAACCATCCCGCTGATGTTCATGCAGTCGAACGGCGGCCTGACCGACGCCAACCGTTTCCAGGGCAAGGACGCCATCCTGTCCGGCCCGGCGGGCGGCGTCGTCGGCGCGGTGCGCACCGCGCGGATGGCCGGATTCGACAAGGTCATCGGCTTCGACATGGGCGGCACATCGACCGACGTGTCGCATTACGCCGGGGAGTATGAGCGCGCCTTCGACACCATGGTCGCCGGGGTGCGTGTGCGCGCGCCGATGATGAACATCCACACGGTGGCGGCGGGCGGCGGTTCGCTCTGCGTCTTCGACGGCACGCGCTTCCGCGTCGGGCCGGACAGCGCCGGGGCCAACCCCGGCCCGGCCTGCTACCGGCGCGGCGGCCCGTTGACCGTCACCGACTGCAACGTGATGGTCGGCAAGCTGCAACCGCGCTTCTTCCCCCATGTCTTCGGCCCGACCGGCGACCAGCCGCTCGACGCCGAGGTGGTGAAGGCGCGCTTCACCGAATTGGCCGAAACGGTCAACGCCAAGCTGGGCACGGCGATGACGGCCAAGCAGGTCGCCGAAGGCTTCCTGCGCGTGGCGGTGGACAACATGGCCAACGCCATCAAGAAAATCTCGGTGGAGCGCGGGCACGACGTCACCGGCTACACGCTGAACGGTTTTGGCGGGGCGGCGGGGCAGCATGTTTGCGCCGTGGCCGATTCGCTGGGCATGACGCGCGTGTTCCTGCACCCGCAGGCGGGCGTGTTGTCGGCCTACGGCATCGGGCTGGCCGACATCGTCGCCATCCGCGAGCGCGCCATCGAAGGGCCGTTGAGCGACGCCGTGGTGGACCGGCTGACCCTGCTCTTCACCGATCTGGAAAGCGAGGGGCGGGCGGAGTTGACCCGTCAGGGCGTCGCGCCGGAGCGGCAGGTCGTCCACCGCCGCGTCCATGTCAAGGCGGCGGGGTCGGACACCGCGCTGGCGGTGCCCTTCGGCTCCCGCGTCGTCATGGCGGCGGCGTTCGAGACGGCGCACCGCCAGCGTTACGGCTTCCTCACCCCCGGTTCGGCGCTGGAGGTCGAATCGGTGACGCTGGAGGCCATCGGGCTGACCGACGCCCCCGACGATCCCGACGTGACCGGCTCCACCGGCGCCTTGCCGCGCCGTCTGGCCACGGTGACTCTCCACACCGGCGGCAAGGACCGCGAGGCGCCGCTGTACGACCGCGCCCAGTTGCAGCCCGGCAACCGCATCGTCGGTCCGGCGGTGTTGGCCGAGGCGGTCGCCACCACGGTGATCGAACCGGGCTGGATCGCCGAGGTGACGCGCAAGAACCATCTGGTGTTGACCCGTCTGGAGCCGGTCAACCAGCGGCTGGCCGCTGGAACCAAGGTCGATCCGGTGACGCTGGAGGTCTTCAACAACCTGTTCATGTCCATCGCCGAGCGCATGGGCGTGACGCTGGAAAAGACCGCCCGTTCCGTGAACATCAAGGAGCGGCTGGATTTCTCCTGCGCCCTGTTCGACCGCGACGGCGGCTTGATCGCCAACGCCCCGCACATGCCGGTGCATCTGGGATCCATGGGCGAAAGCGTGCGCGCGGTGAAGGAGCGGCGCGAGGGCGTCTTCGCCCCCGGCGAGGTCTTCGCGCTGAACGACCCGTACCATGGCGGCACCCATCTGCCCGACATCACCGTCGTCTCGCCGGTGTTCGACGAGGCCGGGCGCGAGCTGCTGTTCTTCGTCGCTTCGCGCGGGCATCACGCCGACGTCGGCGGCGTCACCCCCGGCTCGATGCCGCCCGACAGCCTGACCATCGCCGACGAGGGCGTGCTGTTGGATTGCGTGCCGCTGGTTGAAAACGGCCAGTTCCGCGAAGAGGCGCTGCTGGCGCTGCTGGGGGCCGGTCCCTACCCGGCGCGCAACCCGGCGCAGAACATCGGCGACCTGAAGGCGCAGATCGCGGCGAACGAGCAGGGCGCGCGTGATCTGCACCGCATCGTCCGCCTGCACGGCCTGCCGACGGTCAACGCCTACATGCGCCATGTCCAGGACAACGCCGAGGAGCAGGTGCGCCGGGTCATCGGCGTGCTGCGTGACGGGGCGTTCTCGCTGTCGCTCGACAATGGCGCCACGATCAAGCTGACCGTCTCCATCGACCGGACCAAGCGGTCGGCCAAGGTCGATTTCACCGGGACAAGCGCCCAACTGCCCAACAATTTCAACGCGCCGTCATCGGTCTGCCGGGCGGCGGTGCTCTATGTCTTCCGCACGCTGGTGGACGACGACATCCCGATGAACGAGGGCTGTTTGCGCCCCATCGAGATCGTCATCCCCGAAGGCTCGATGCTGGCCCCCCAATCCCCCGCCGCCGTGGTGGCGGGCAACGTCGAAACCAGCCAATGCATCGTCGACGCCCTGTTCGGCGCGTTGCGGGTGATGGCCTCGGCGCAGGGCACGATGAACAATCTGACCTTCGGCAACCAGTGGCACCAGTATTACGAGACGATTTGCGGCGGGTCGGGGGCCGGCAACGGCTTTGACGGAACCGACGCGGTGCAGACCCACATGACCAACTCTCGCCTGACCGACCCGGAGGTGCTGGAATGGCGCTTCCCGGTGCTGGTCGAAAGCTTCCGCATCCGGCGCGGGTCGGGCGGCGGCGGGCGCTGGCGCGGCGGCGACGGCGTGGCGCGCCGTCTGCGCTTCCTGGAGCCGATGACCGCCGCCATCCTCGCCAACCGCCGCCGGGTCGCGCCCTTTGGCTTGAGCGGCGGCATGGACGGCGCGGTGGGCCGGACCTGGCTGCTGCGGGTGGACGGCACGGTGCAGGAGTTGGCCCCGCAGGACCGGGTTGCGGTCATTCCCGGCGACGCCCTGGTGGTGGAAACGCCGGGCGGCGGGGGGTATGGCGACGTGATGGCCTCCTGACGGCGCGGACGGGCGCGGGTGGGGGAGGGCGCGCCCCCGCATCCCACCCCTGCGCGTTGCCCGTCTTGTCAGCGGCTTGCCCGCCGTCTTAGCCTCCCTTGGTCATACCAACGAACCCAGGACCGGGGAGGACATCGCCCATGACCGCCATCGCCACCACCCAGCCGCGCGCGGCGCTGACCGACGAGGCGCGGGCCGAGTTGACGGCGCTGCTGGGCGAGCGGTTCAGCACCTCCGGCCCGGTGCGCGAGCATCACGGCAAGGACGAATCCTACCACACGCCCTTTCCGCCCGACGGGGTGGCCTTCGCGCTTTCGACCGAAGAGGTCAGCGCCATCGTCAAGATTTGCGCCAAGCACAAGCTGCCGATCATCCCGTTCGGCACCGGCACCTCGCTGGAGGGCGGCATCGCGGCGTTGCGCGGCGGCGTGACCATCGACGTGTCGGGCATGAACAGCATCCTGCGCGTCAGCCCGGACGATCTGGACGTCACCGTTCAGGCGGGCGTGACCCGCAAGCGCCTGAACGAGCATCTGCGCGACACCGGCCTGTTTTTCCCCATCGACCCCGGCGCCGACGCCTCGCTGGGCGGCATGGCGGCGACGCGGGCCAGCGGCACCAACGCCGTGCGCTACGGCACCATGCGCGAAAACGTGTTGGGTTTGACGGTGGTTCTGGCCGATGGCCGGATCATCAAGACCGGCGGGCGGGCGCGCAAATCGGCGGCGGGCTATGACCTGACCCGGCTGTTCGTCGGCTCCGAAGGGACGCTGGGAATCATCACCGAGGTGACGCTGAAGCTTTACGGCATCCCGGAGGCGATTTCCTCGGCGGTGTGCGCCTTTTCGGACATTCGCGGCGCGGTCAACACGGTGATCCAGACCATCCAGGTCGGCGTCCCGGTTGCCCGCATCGAGCTGTTGGACGAGGTCCAGATGGACGCCGTCAACAAATACTCCAAGCTGACCTATCCGGTCGCCCCGACCCTGTTTTTCGAGTTCCACGGCACCGAGGCCGGGGTGAAGGAACAGGCGGAAATGGCCGCCGCCATCGCGCAGGAGCATGGCGGGATGGAATTCACCTGGGCGACCCGCCCGGAGGACCGCTCCCGTCTGTGGCAGGCGCGGCATGATGGCTATTACGCGGCGCTGGCGCTGCGTCCGGGGTCGAAGGGCTGGCCGACCGACGTCTGCGTGCCGATTTCGCGGCTGGCCGACTGCATCCTGGAAACCAAGAAGGATCTGGCCGAATCCAACATGCTGGCCCCGATGGTCGGCCATGTCGGCGACGGCAATTTCCATCTGGTCTACGTCATCGACCCCGACAAGCCGGAGGAGATGGCCGAGGCCCAGCGCCTGAATGACCGCATGGTGACGCGGGCGCTGGCGATGGGCGGCACCTGCACCGGCGAACACGGCGTCGGCTATGGCAAGATGGCCTTTCTGGAGCAGGAGGCCGGTGAGGCCTACGCCGTCATGGGCGAGCTGAAACGGTCGCTGGACCCGCACAACCTGATGAATCCCGGCAAGATCGTGCGGGTCTGACCGGCTGGGGCGGCGGTCGAGGCCGCCCCGCCTTTGTCACGCATACGAAACAATCATGCGCAAAGTGACGCATCAGAGATATTAAGCGATTGAAAAGCCCGAATTGCCAAGGCACCGTGATCGGGCCGCTCATCGGCGCGGCCAGCCATCCCGGCGCGCCGCCGAAATTTGGGGGAGACCCACCATGAAGTTTGTCGCCATGGCTTTTCTGTCGCTTGGTGTGTTGTGCGCGGGCGGACTTGCCCAGGCGGACGACAACGCGAAATGGGTCGCCCAGTGCATGAAGGACAACTCCGACGCCAAGGTGGCGGAGGCGGTCGTCACCAAATACTGCACCTGCATGAACAACAAAATGGACGACAACGAAACCCGCACCATCACCCAATGGGAAAAAGCCAACCCGCAGGCCCGCAAGGCTTGTGAAAAGGAAGCCGGTTGGATGTGATGTGAGGGGGCGGTCACGCCCGTCCGCGCCGATTGAGGCCCGATCCTGACCGTAGGATCGGGCCTTTTCCATGCGCTGCTGGGATCACCGGAATTTCGGACGCCGCCCGGCCTTCAGCGCCTGCACCGCTTGATCCAGCGTTTGCAGGAATTTGGATTTGTCCTGCTGGCTCATCGGGGCGTTGCCGCCGCTGACCACGCCCATGTCGCGCAAATCCTGCATCAGGGCGCGGGTGGCGAGCGCCGAGCCGATGCTGTCCGGGGTGAAGGGCCGTCCGGTCGGGCCGATCACCACGGCGCCGCGCTTGACGCAGCGGTCGGCCAGTTGGATGTCGGCGGTGACGACGACGTCGGCGGCCCCGGCGTGTTCGGCGATCCAATCGTCGGCGGCGTCGAACCCGTCGCTGACCACGACCAGTTCGGACAGGCATTCGGTGGGCAGCCGCAGCGGGCTGTTGGCGACGATCCACACCTTGCAGCCGGTGCGCCCGGCCACCTTGTAGATTTCCGCCTTCACCGGGCAGGCGTCGGCGTCCACATAAATCTCGACCAACGGCGCTCCCCTTCGGTCTGGTTGGGTTTCAACATGGTTCCGTCAAGCGCCCTTATGCGCTAAAACCGGAGCCGAGCGAAGCGGCGCCGCGTGGCGACGCTTTTTTCTCTTCCCCGGTGCACAAGGTCGGAGCGGCGCATGGCGTCCTATCAGTATGTTTACGTCATGAAAGACCTGACCAAGGTCTATCCAGGCGGCAAGAAGACGCTTGACGGCGTGTGGCTCTCCTTCCTGCCGGGCGTGAAGATCGGCGTGCTGGGCGTCAACGGCGCCGGCAAATCGACCCTGCTGAAGATCATGGCGGGCCTGGACAAGGATTATTCGGGCGAGGCCTGGGCCGCCGAAGGGGCCAAGGTCGGCTATCTGGCGCAGGAGCCGCAGCTCGACCCGACCAAGACCGTTCAGGAAAACGTGCTTGAGGCGCTGGCCGACACCAAGGCGCTGCTCGACCGCTTCAACACCGTCTCGGAAATGATGGCGGATCCCGACGCCGATTTCGACGCGCTGCTGACCGAACAGGCCGAGTTGCAGGAAAAGATCGACCACGCCGACGCCTGGGATCTCGACCGTACGGTGGAAATCGCCATGGACGCGCTGCGCTGCCCGCCCGGCGATTCCAGCGTTGAAAAGCTGTCGGGCGGTGAAAAGCGCCGCGTCGCGCTGTGCCGCCTGCTGTTGGAAAAGCCCGACCTGCTGCTGCTCGACGAACCGACCAACCATCTTGACGCCGAATCGGTGGCGTGGCTGCAAAAGCATCTTGAGGATTACAAGGGCACCGTCGTCCTCGTCACCCACGACCGCTATTTCCTCGACAATGTGACCGGCTGGATTCTGGAGCTGGATCGCGGCGCGGGCATCCCCTATGAGGGCAATTACTCCTCCTGGCTGGAGCAGAAGCAAAAGCGTCTGGAGCAGGAAGGCCGTCAGGAGGAATCGCGCCAGAAGCAGTTGGCCAGCGAACTGGAATGGATTCGCCAGTCGCCGCGCGCCCGTCAGGCCAAGAGCAAGGCCCGCATCTCGGCTTACGAGACCTTGTTGGCGGACAGCGCCAAGGAGACCGGCGGCGAGACCAAGATCGTCATCCCGACCCCGCCGCGCCTGGGCAATCTGGTCATCGAGGCGGAGAGCATCGGCAAGGGCTTTGGCGACCGTCTGCTGATCGACGGCCTGTCCTTCCGTCTGCCGCCCGGCGGCATCGTCGGCGTCATCGGCCCGAACGGTGCCGGCAAGACCACGCTGTTCCGCATGATTACCGGATCGGAGGGGCCGGACAGCGGCAGCTTCCGCGTCGGCGACACGGTGAAGCTCGGCTATGTCGATCAAAGCCGCGACTCGTTGAACCCGAAAAAGACGGTGTGGGAGGAAATCTCCGACGGTCTCGACGTGGTTGAGTTGGGCAAGAAGACCATGCCGAGCCGCGCCTATGTCTCCAGCTTCAACTTCCGGGGGCCGGACCAGCAGAAGAAGGTCGGGCAACTGTCGGGCGGCGAGCGCAACCGCGTTCATCTGGCCAAGATGCTGAAGTCCGGCGCGAACGTCCTGCTGCTCGACGAACCGACCAACGATCTGGACGTCGACACGCTGCGCGCCCTGGAAGAGGCGTTGGAAGGCTTCGCGGGCTGCGCCGTGGTCATCAGCCACGACCGCTGGTTTCTTGACCGCATCGCCACCCACATCCTGGCCTTCGAGGGCGACAGCCACGTCGAATGGTTCGAGGGCAACTTCCAGGATTACGAAGCCGACAAGAAGCGCCGTTTGGGCGCCGACGCCGACCAGCCCCACCGCATCAAGTACAAGCCGCTGGTTCGCGGCTGAACGTGGTGACGGTTTAACGCAAAACGCCCCTTCCTCTGACCGCAGGGGAAGGGGCGTTTTCGTTTTTCAGCGGGGGCACGGATGGCGCGGGGCGATGAGTTGAACCGGGTGCGCTACTGGCAGGATCGCCGGGTTCCCGGCCTGCGGCTGCTCCACGCGGATTTCAAACGCCACGACTACACCCCGCATTTTCACGAGGCGCTGGTCGTCGCCGTCACCGAGATCGGCGGCGCGGAGTTCCGCAGCCGGGGCGTGACGGGAGAGGCGAAGGAACAGGCGCTGATGGTCTTCAACCCCGTCGAGCCGCATTCCGGTCGGATGGGGCGCAGCGAGCGTTGGCGCTACCGCTCCTTTTACCTGCGGCAACCGGCCATCGACGCGGTGACGGCGCTGGTTGGCGGGCCGGGAACGCCCTATTTCACCGACAATCTGGTGCCGGACGCCGATCTGGTCGCGTCGTTCCTGCGCCTGCACCGGGCGCTTGAGACGGACGGCGATCCGCTGCTGGCGGATGAGCTTCTGACCCTCAGCTTCGGCGGCTTGATCGCCCGGCATGGCGGCGACCGCCCCCGCCTGTCCGCCGTTGGTCGGGACCGGGCGGCCATCGCCCAGGCCGTCGCCTTGATCCATGACGAGCACGCCAACCGCCTGACTCTGGAGGATTTGGCGCGGGCGTCCGGCTTGACCGCCTTTCAGATGATCCGGCTGTTCAAGCGGGCGACCGGGCTGACGCCGCACGGCTACCTCACGCAAACCCGGCTGGTCGCGGCGGCCTTGCGGTTGGAGCAGGGAACGCCGTTGGCCGACGCCGCGCTGGCGGTTGGTTTCTACGACCAGAGCGCCTTCACCCGGCATTTCAAGCGCGCCTATGGCATCACCCCGTCCTGTTACGCCCGCGCCATGCGGGGGTGACGAGCGGCTCCGGTCAATTTTCGCCAAGACCGGCCCTGTTGGGCGGCGTCATTCTTTGCCGATCACAGAGTGTTCGGAAAGGAACGGACCCATGGCGGGCTTCACGGGAAAGATCGTGCTGGTGACGGGCGCGACCTCCGGCATTGGCGAGGCGACGGCGCGAGCCTTCGCCCGGTCGGGGGCGACGGTCGTCGCGGTCGGGCGCAACCGGGACAAAGGCGCGGCGGTGGCGGCGGAGTGCGCGGCGGCGGGCGGCGTCGGATCGCTGTTCCTCGCCGCCGACGTCACCGAGCCGGAGGCGATGAGCGGCGTGGTCGGGCAGGTGGTGGAGCGGTTCGGGCGGCTTGACGTCGCCTTCAACAACGCGGGCTGGCAAGAGCCGCGCGCGCCGCTGGACGAACAGCCGGACGCGGTGTTCGATCAGGTGTTCGACACCAACGTCCGGGCCTTGTTTCTGGCGATGAAGGCGGAGATCGCCGTGATGCGCGGGCAGGGCGGCGGGGTCGTCATCAACAACGCCTCGGTCAGCGGGGTGCGGAACCCCAATCCCGGTTTGTCCCTCTACGCGGCGTCCAAGGCGGCGGCGCTGGCCCTGACCCGGTCGGCGGCGATGGAGTGCGCGCCGCAGGGGATCCGCGTCAACGCGGTGTCGCCGGGCCGCATCATGACGCCGATGATGCTGGGGTCAAAGATCGCCGACATGAGCGTGGTCGCCGCCGGGCTGCCCGCCCGCCGCCTGGGTCAACCGGACGAGGTGGCCGAGGCCGTGTTGTGGCTGGCGTCGGACGCGGCGTCCTTCGTGATCGGCCATAATTTTTGCGTGGATGGCGGGTTTCTGGCGGCCTGAGGGATCAACCCGCCAGCTTTTGATGCTCCAGAAAGGCGGTCTTCAGCAGGGCTTTCAGATCGTCGCCATATTGGTGGAAGCGGACGGAGAGTTGGCCGCGTTCGTCGTCGCGGTGCAAAACCACCAGATTGGCGACCGCCGCCACGTCCTGCCGGTCGGCCATCACCACGCGGGCCTGGAAGGTTTGGCCTCGGCGGTAGGGCTGGTTGACCGCCAGCAGGCACAGACCGCCGACCGACCAGTTGCGGGCGGGGAAGACGCCATGTTCGGTGTGGACCACCAGACCGGGGCGGACGAAGCGCTTTTGCCGACGGCGCTCTTCGGGTGGCGGCGGCGCGATGGCCCCGGTGTTGGCGACGTCGATGCCGCTGCCATCGGTCAGCGTGTTGGTGAAAATGGCGCCGCGCAGGATGGCGTCGCCCATGCGGGCGTCGCGCAGATCGGCGTCGGAGAAATCGGCCCCGTCGAAATTGGCGGGCCAGGCTCGGCCTCCGGCCAACTGCGTTGGGCTGGCGTCGGCGCGGTTGAACAGGGTGTGGGCCAGATAGGCGCGGCGCAGCGTGACCCCGCGCAGGCTGGCGTCGCTGAGATCGGATTCGTCGAGGTCGATGTAGGACAATTCGGCCATGTCCAGGCTGGCCTTGGTCAACCGCGCGCCGGGCAGGCGGCAGCGGCGCAGCCGCGCGGCGGCCAGCGTGCGCCCGTGCAGATCGGCCCCGGCGACCGAGACCAGATCCAGATCCAGCCGCGCCCCCTCGCCCCCGCCGCTGTCCACCCACCGCTCGTGGCTGGCGACCAACTCCAGAAAATCGGCCACCGGCATGGCGGTGTAATTGGGCTGGACGATGGCGTCGGGCGGCAGGGTGAAGGGGATGTAGGTGCGCGTCAGCGTCGCCTGATCCATCACCGTGTTGCCAAACACCGCGCCGTCCAGCGTCGCTCCGCAGAAATCCGTGCCCATCAGCACCGCCGAGGTCAATTCCGCCCCGGTGAGGTCGGCGTCGTTCAGGTCGGCGCCGGTCAGGTCGCAGCCGGAAAAATTGGCCCCGGCCAGGATCGACCGCTCCATCTTCGCTTCGGTCAGGCGGGTGACGCCACCGGCGCGGGTCGTCTTTTGAGTGTCGTCCAGCAATTCCCCGGCGCGGAAATCGGCGCCGCGTAGATTGGCGTCGGTCAGTTGCGCCCGGTGCAGGTTGGCCCCGCGCAGATCGGCCCCGGTCAGCATGGCGCCGGACAGGTTGATGGCCTCCATGTCGGCGCCGAACAGATCGGCCTGGGTCAGATCGGCCCGGACCATCCGGGTGTTGGTCAGATTGCACCCGGCCAGTTTGGCCCCGGACAGCGCCACCCGTTCCAGATTCAGCCGTGACAGATCGCGAAAGCTGAGGTCGGCGCGCTTGCCGCTGCTGGGTCGTTTCAGCCACGCCTGATGGGACAGGATGATCTTGCGGATCTCCTCGACCTCGGTCGGATCACGGTCGGCCATGGCGGTGCGGGTCCCGGTTGTGCCTGTGGGGTGCAAGGCAAGTCATTGATGCAGGATAGCCGCTTCGCGCCGTCGCGTCACGGATTCCGCGCGCCAACGCAAATGGGGCCGCCTTCCAATGGAAGACGGCCCCGCCTTGTCATAGAAAACCAATTGCGGCGCGGAGCGCGCGGTGGTCAACCGGCTTTGCCGACCTTCTGGCGCAAAGCCTGAATCAGCCCGTCGACCTTGCCGCCATTCTGCTGCACGACCGAGGAGAATTCCTGCCGCTGGGTCACGCCCATGCTGACATTCTCGACCACCACGTCGATGATCTTGTAATCGGCGTCCTTCTTGCGGATGCGCCAATTGACGTTCACCGGCGGGCCGCTGGGCCGGATGATCTGAGTCGTGACCATGGTGTCGGTCTCGCCCTCGGGCAGCGCGCCGACGATTTTGAAGGTTTCGCCCGAATATTCGATGAAGCGCTCGGCGTAGGTGCCGACGATCAACTGCTCGAACAGCTTCTGATACTCGGCCTGCTGCGCTTCGCTCGCCTGATTCCAGTAGCGGCCCAGCACCCAACGCCCGATGTAGGGAACGTCGAACCCCTTGTGCAGCAGCGTGCGGAAATGCTGCAACGCTTGCTCTTTGGGGGTGCTTTTGTTGGAGAATGTGCCGATGGCGTCATTCCCCAGCTTTTGCATGAAGGCGCTTGCGCCCGGATCCGCGCTCTGCGCGAATGCCGAGGAAACGAGAGGGTGGCCGACCCCACTGCTCACCGCGAGCAGGGCCGCGCACGCGACAAACAGGCGACGTGTCAGCATCATGGGTGCAGAAGTGGCGGCTTGGTTGTCGTTGTCAACGGTCATGTGACCCATGGGGCAAAGAAACATCGAAAGCGAAGCGTTCGGTCGCGGCGGCCCTGCGCGTGGCCGCCGCGACCAGGCAATGCCTTATTGCTTGGGCGCGGAGGTGAAGTCCGGGAAATCCGGGCCGCTGACCGGCTTGTTGGCGATGTCCGCCCGGCGCTGTTGTTGGTGCAGGCTGCGCACGGTGGCGTAGAAGTCCAACGAGTTGCGGCGCAGATCATCCACTTCCTTCAACACGCGCGACCGGCGGTCAACGGCGTTGGTCACGGCGCGGGCGGTCAACGCGCCCTTGTGGTCGGTGGCGTAACCCCAGACGCGAACCGGATCGGCGACGGTGTCCACGCCATAGCCGACGGTGTCGCGCAGGTTCGACGGGCCGAGCAGCGGCAGCACCAGATACGGCCCGTCATCCACGCCCCACACCGCCAGAGTCTGGCCGAAATCTTCGGGACGGTTGGGGATCCCCGCCTGAGTCGCGACGTCGGCGATGCCGCCCACGCCCAGAACCGTGTTGGTCAGAAAACGTCCGGTGGCGAATTGCGCGCCCTCGAAATCGCCCTGCAACAGGTTGTTGGCGATGTAGAGCGGGGCCATCAGATTGTCGATGAAGTTGTGGATGGCGTCGCGAATCGGGGTCGGCACGGCGGCCACATAGACCTCGGCGGCGGGACGCAGAACCAGTTGGTCGGCGGCCTCGTTGGCGGCGAAGACGAAGCGGTTCGGCACCTCCAACGGGTCGTTGGCCTCGTAGGCGGCCTCCTTGGAGCCTGAATCGACCGGCTTGTTCGCGCAAGCCGTCGCGGTCAGGGCAAGGGCGGCGACGAGAGCCGAGCGGAGGGTGGAGCGTGTGAGACTGGCCAGCTTCATGGTGCGACGGCTCTTTTCTGGAGGCTCAACTCGGGTCGGATCGCCGGTCTTCCCCATCGGATCCAAAGACTCCTGTGGAAGGAGCGTGGAGTCCGGCAGAGGCGGCGGCGCGTTCATGAGGAAGATTGTGCGAGAAATCGTCCAATTTCCACCTTTTCGTCGAGTAACACAGGTGTGGCTGTTTGACCAGCCTCGTGGCGGGTTCGACACAGTCCCGGCGGAGCCTGTGACGCCATTGCCGCAGTTCGGGCCTTTGTCGATGACGCGCGCGATCCTTAGGGTTCGATTCCGTTCGTGTCGAATTCAGTTTACGAGGCATAAAGATATCTTTATATCTGTATCCAGAGTGACGGGGCGCGCCGCCCCGCGCGGCGCTGTTTCGAGTGTGGGGCGATGGACGATCTGCTTGCGACCCTGAAGGCGGCGGCGGAAACCACGCGGCTTCGGCTGCTGGCGCTGTGCGCCCATGGCGAGCTGACGGTGACGGAGCTGACCCAGATCCTGGGGCAGAGCCAGCCGCGCGTGTCGCGCCACCTGAAGCTGTTGTGCGACGCCGGGCTGCTCGACCGTTTCCGCGAGGGCACCTTCGCCTTTTACCGTCTGGCCGAGAAAGGCTCGTCGGCGGAGCTGGCGCGGGTGCTGGTGGACGCCATCCCCGATTCCGATCCGACCCTGACGCTGGATCTGGAGCGGTTGGAGGCGACCAAGCGGGGCCGGTCGGAAACCGCCGCCGCCTATTTCCGCGAGAACGCCGCGCGCTGGCACGAAATCCGCTCCCTGCACGTCGCCGAGGGCGAGGTGGAGGCGGCGTTGCTGCGGCTGTTCCCGGCGGCGGGCGTCGAGGAGCTGCTGGACATCGGCACCGGCACCGGACGGATGCTGGAGGTGCTGGGGCCGCGCGTGCAGCGCGCGGTCGGCGTCGACCAGTCGCGCGAGATGCTGGCCGTCGCCCGCACCAAGCTGGAGGAGGCGGGCTTGCGCCATTGCCATGTCCGGCAGGCCGACATGTACCAACTGCCCTTTCCCAGCGGATCCTTCGACGCCGCCATCATCCATCAGGTGCTGCATTTCACCGAGTCGCCGGCCGAAGTGGTGGCGGAGGCCGCCCGCGTGCTGCGCCCCGGCGCGCCGCTGCTGATCGTCGATTTCGCCCCCCACACGCTGGAGGCGCTGCGCGAAGAACACGCGCACCGCCGACTCGGCTTTTCCGATCAGGAGGTCGCGGGTTGGTGCCGCCAATCGGGGCTGTCCTGCGGCCCGGCGGCGCATCTGCCGGGCGATCCGCTCACCGTGTCCATCTGGCCCGCCACCCGCCTTGCGGCGGCTGCGGCGGCTCCCTCGTCCTCCCCCGCCCTTACGCTCAGCGGAGTTTCGTCATGACCGCGCCCCTGTCTCCGCTGCCGTCCGTCAGCTTTGAATTCTTTCCGCCGAAGACGGAGAAGATGGAGCAAAGCCTGTGGCAGGCCATCCATCGGCTGGCCCCGCTGGCGCCCAGCTTCGTGTCCGTCACCTACGGGGCGGGCGGCTCGACCCGCGAACGCACCCACGCCACGGTCTGCCGCATCCAGGCGGAAACCGGCATTCCGGCGGCGGCGCATTTCACCTGCGTCGGCGCCACGCGCGAGGAAATCGACGCCATCGCGCGCACCTATTGGGACGCAGGCATCCGCCATCTGGTGGCCCTGCGCGGCGACCCGCCCGACGCCGTCGGCGGGGTGGGCGGCGCCTATGAGCCGTTCCCCGGCGGTTACGCCTACGCCGCCGATCTGGTGGCGGGGATGAAGCGCGTCGCCGATTTCGAGATCTCCGTCGCCGCCTACCCGGAAAGCCACCCCGACGCGCCCAGCGCCCAGTTCGACCTGGACAATCTGAAGCGCAAGGTTGACGCCGGGGCGACCCGCGCCATCACCCAATTCTTCTTCGACAACGACGTCTATTACCGCTTCCTCGACCGTTGCGCGGCGGCGGGAATCCATGTGCCCATCGTGCCGGGCATCCTGCCGATCACCAACTTCGCCCGCGCGGTGGAGT
Organism: Azospirillum sp. FG154; assembly: GCF_057809575.1. Classification (NCBI taxonomy): domain Bacteria; kingdom Pseudomonadati; phylum Pseudomonadota; class Alphaproteobacteria; order Rhodospirillales; family Azospirillaceae; genus Azospirillum; species Azospirillum sp. FG154. The sequence continues at coordinate 159,408 of NZ_JBMDKF010000007.1, forward strand.
TCGCCGGGAAATGCGGCGCGTCGATGCCCGCCGCCCTGGCCGACACCTTCGAGGGGCTGGACGCCGACCCGGAAACCCGCCAACTGGTCGCCGCCACGGTGGCGGCGGAGCAGTGCCAAGCCTTGCAGGCCCAAGGCGTCACGGATTTCCATTTCTACACCCTGAACCGCGCCGACCTGACCATGGCGATCTGCCGGATGCTGGGCGTGAAGGCGCAAAGCCCCGCCGCCCCCGTGGCGGGCTGAGACGGGCGTTAAGACGGGGGCGGGGGCTTGTGCTAAGCTGCGACCGACGCTGCGGAGGGTGAGCCATGGACAGCCGGATCGGGTATGACGCGGATTTCCTCGCCTGGACGCAAGAACAGGCACGCCTGCTGCGCGCCGCCGCGCAGGATCGCCCCAACACGCCCATCGATTGGGAGAACGTCGCCGAGGAGATCGAAAGCATGGGCCGATCCGAAGCCAACGCGCTGGCAAGCGCGCTGACCCGTGTGATCGAACATCTGCTGAAGCTGGAATTCTCCCCGGTCGCCGAACCGCGTGGCGGCTGGCGGCGCTCCGTTCGCGAACACCGGAACCAAGCCAACGACGCGCTGGGGGCCAGCCCGAGCCTGCGCGGCAAGCTCGACCTTGAGAAAAGCTATCGGCGGGGCCGGATTTACGCGGTTGAAGGCTTGGAACAGGATCGCGTCGCCGCCGCCGATCTGCCCGCCGAATGCCCCTACGCGCTGGACCAAATTCTTGACGATGACTGGTGGCCCGCCAACCGTCACGATCTCGCCTGACCCCTGAACACGCCCAAGCCACGGATAAGAACTCTCCCATGCCCCACATCCTCGACACCCTGCGTGACCGCGTTTTGCTTTGCGACGGCGGGTTCGGCAGCCGCATTCAGGCGCTCGACCTTGACGTCGAGGCGGATTACTGGGGGCATGAGAACTGCACCGACATCCTGCCGCTGTCGCGTCCCGACATCGTCCGCGAGATTCATCGCGGCTATTTCGAGGCCGGGGCCGACATGGTCGAAACCGACACCTTCGGCGCCTCGCCGGTGACGTTGGGCGAGTTCGGCATTGGCGACAAAGCCTTTGAAATCAACCAGCGCGCCGTCGAGCTGGCGCGCGAGGCGGCGGCGACCTTCACCGACGGGCAGCCGCGCTTCGTCATCGGCTCCATCGGGCCGGGGACCAAGCTGCCCAGCCTGGGCCACATCGCCTATCAGGCCGCCGAGGACAGCTTTTACGTCCAGGCCGCCGGGCTGATCGCGGGCGGGGCCGACGCCATTCTGGTGGAGACCTGCCAGGATCCCTTGCAGATCAAGGCGGCGGTCAACGGCATCAAGCGCGCGCGGGCAGAGGCCACATCCGACACGCCGGTCTTCGTTCAGGTGACGGTGGAGACCACCGGCACGCTGCTGGTCGGCACCGACATCGCGGCGGCGGCCACCATCATCCAGGCGCTCGACGTGCCGTTGATGGGGCTGAACTGCGCCACCGGCCCGCTGGAGATGAGCGAGCATGTCCGTTGGCTGGCGCAGAATTGGCCGGGGATGATCTCGGTCCAGCCCAACGCCGGGCTGCCCGAATTGGTGGACGGCAAGACCCATTACCCGCTGCGCGCCGACGATTTCGCCCATTGGCTGGAGCGTTTCGTCGTTGAGGACGGGGTGAATCTGGTCGGCGGCTGCTGCGGCACCAACGTGCCGCACATCGGCGCGGCCAACGCCATGTTGCGCAAGCTGGCCCCCGCCGGGTCGCACCGGCCCAACCCGAAGGGCCGCACGGTCCATTGGGTTCCGGCGGTCGCCTCGCTGTATTCGCAGGTGACGCTGCGCCAGGAAAACGCCTTTTTCGCCATCGGCGAACGCTGCAACGCCAACGGCTCCAAGAAGTGGCGCGAGTTGCAGGAGCGCAACGATTGGGACGGCTGCGTCGAGATGGCGCGCGAGCAGGTCAAGGAAGGCTCGCACGCGCTGGACGTCTGCACCGCCTTCGTCGGGCGCGACGAGGTGGCGGAGATGAACGCGGTCATGGAGCGTTTCGTCGGCTCCGTCACGGCCCCGCTGGTCATCGATTCCACCGAATACGGCGTTCTGGAACAGGCGTTGGCGCTCTATGGCGGCAAGGCGATCCTGAACTCGATCAATTTCGAGGATGGCGAGGAACCGGCGCGCCAGCGTCTGGCGCTGGCCAAGAAATTCGGCGCGGCGGTCATCGCGCTGACCATCGACGAAGAGGGCATGGCCAAAACGCCGGACCGCAAGCTGGCCATCGCCAAGCGGCTCTATGATCTGGCGGTCAACGAATACGGCCTCTCCCCCGCCGATCTGCTGTTCGACCCGCTGACCTTCACCATCGCCACCGGCAACGAGGACGACCGCAAGCTCGCCATCTGGACGCTGGAAGGCATCGAGGCGATCGCCCGCGAGATGCCCGGCTGCCAGATCATTTTGGGCCTGTCGAACGTCTCCTTCGGTCTGAACGCGGCGGCGCGCCATGTGCTGAACTCGGTCTTCCTCGACCACGCGGTCAAGAAGGGGATGAGCGGGGCCATCGTCCATGTCTCCAAGATCCTGCCGCTGCACCAGATCCCGGACAACGAGGTCAAAACCGCCGAGGATCTCATCTTCGACCGCCGGGCGGACGGTTACGACCCGCTGCACGCCTTCATCGCGCTGTTCGAGGGCCGTAAGGCGGCGGACGCCAAGAAGAAGGCGCGGGCCGAAACCGTCGAGGAGCGCTTGAAGGAGCGCATCGTCGACGGCGACCGCACCGGGCTGGACGAGGATCTGGCCGAGGCGATGACGGCGCACCCGCCGTTGGAGATCATCAACACCTATCTGCTCGACGGCATGAAGGTGGTGGGCGAACTGTTCGGCGCGGGCAAGATGCAGTTGCCCTTCGTCCTGCAATCGGCGGAAACCATGAAGGCCGCCGTCGCCTATCTTGAACCCCACATGGAAAAGGCGGACGGCCAGCAAAAGGGCACCATGGTTCTGGCGACGGTGAAGGGCGACGTCCACGACATCGGCAAGAATCTGGTGGACATCATCCTGACCAACAACGGTTACAAGGTGGTCAATCTCGGCATCAAGCAGCCGGTGACGGCGATCATCCAGGCGGCGAAGGAGCACAAGGCCGACGCCGTCGGCATGTCCGGCCTGCTGGTGAAATCCACCGTGGTGATGCGCGAAAATCTGGCCGAAATGACCCGCGAGGGGTTGGACGTGCCGGTGCTGCTGGGCGGCGCCGCGCTGACCCGCGCCTATGTCGAGGGCGATTGCGTCGACTCCTACGGCTCGGGCCGGGTGGCCTACGCGGGCGACGCCTTTGACGGCTTGACCCTGATGGACAAGGTGGTGGACGGCAGCTTCGACCAGCAACTGTCCATCATCCAGGCCAAGCGGGCGGGCAAGGCGGTCAACCGCCGCCGCGTGCTGGGGCAGGCGACCAGCGCGGCGACCGGGCCGGTTGACAAGGACGCCGTGCGCGCCCGCCGCCGCCGCTTGGCCGAGGGCGTGCCGGTGCCGACCCCGCCCTTCTGGGGGCCGAAGCTCATCGACCATGTGCCGCTGAAGACGCTGGTCACGTATCTGAACGAGCGGATGCTCTACCAACTGCAATGGGGCTACCGGAAGGACGGCAAGTCGTTCGAGGAGTTCAAGGAGTGGGCGAAGAAGGAGCTTCGCCCGGTGCTCGACCGCATTCTGAAGATCGCCCACAGCGAAAACATCCTGCGCCCGACCGCCGTCTACGGCTATTGGAAGGCGGCGGCGGACGGCAACGACGTCATTCTGTTCGAGGAAGACGGCACGACGGAGGCCGCGCGCTTCAGCCTGCCGCGCCAGGGCAAGGAGGATGGCGAGTGCATCGCCGACTTCCTGCGCGACGTGACCGACCCGGAACGCGACGTGCTCGGCCTTCAGGTCGTCACCATGGGCCAGCATTGCGCCGAGGTGGCGCGGGAATGGTTCGCCGAGAACCGCTATCAGGATTACCTCTACCTGCATGGCCTGTCGGTGGAGATGACCGAGGCGATGGCGGAGTATGTCCACGCCCGCATCCGCGCCGAGTTGGGCTATGGCGCGGAAGACAGCCGCGACAAGGAAAAGCTGTTGCAGCAATCCTATCGCGGCAGCCGCTACAGCTTCGGCTATCCGGCCTGCCCGAATCTGAAGGACCAGGAACAGTTGTTGAAGCTGCTCGGGGCCGAGCGCATTGGCGTTGAAATGTCGGACGAAGACCAGTTGCACCCGGAACAGAGCACCTCGGCCATCGTCCTGCACCACCCGCGCGCCAAATATTTCTCGGTGTAAGGGCGACCGCCGCCGTCGCCCATCCTGTGTTAGGATGGGCGCGGCGGCGGCGACCCGGATGGCGGCGGACATGGCGGCAGCTATGGCGGTTGAGGATGAAAAGCTGCGGATCCTGCTGGACCGGATCATTCCGGCCCTGAATCCGGAAGCCGTCTATCTGTTCGGCAGCCGGGCGCGCGGCGATTTCCACGAGGACAGCGATTACGATCTGCTGGTGATCGTTCCCGACGACACGCCCAAGGAACGGCGGACCCCGCGCTACGCCTACGCGTCCAAGATTGGCACCGGCATTCCGGCGGACATCATTCCCTGCACCCGGATGAATTACGAAGCGTCGAAGGATGTCGTCGGCACGCTCAGCTATGAAGTGAAGCGCCATGGGCAGCGGGTCTATGGACACTTGTGTCGCTGACGTTCTGTCCGACATCCTCCGTTTTCGGGGACTTTCCTCATGACCAACCCCGCGCCGCTCGCCCTGCACACCGCCTCTGTGTTGCCGGAGTGGATCGACTACAACGGCCACATGAACGTGGCTTATTACCTGCTGGCCTTCGATCAGGCGACCGACGCCGTGCTCGACCATTTCGGGGTGGGCAAGGCCTATGTCGCGGCGGAACAGCGGTCGCTGTTTGTGGTGGACGCTCATCTGACCTACGCGCGGGAGGTGGTGGAGGGCGATCCGTTGCGTTTCGCCTCGCGGGTGCTGGGGGCGGACGGCAAGCGGCTGCATCTGTTCCATGAGATGTTCCACGCCACCGATGGGACGTTGGCGGCGACGGCGGAGTTCATGCTGCTGCACGTCGATCTGACCCAGCGCCGCGCTTGCCCGTTTGGCGAGGCTGTCGCCGCCGCGCTGGCGGCGCAGGCCGCCGCCCACGCCATTTTGCCGCGCCCGCCGCAGGCGGGGCGGGCGGTGGGCGGTCTTGCGCCGCGTCCCGCGCTCCCCATGTAAGCCGGATGATGCTGAAATCCGCCGCCCGCCGCGTCGCCGTCGCGCTGTTGCTCGCGCCGCTGTCCTGTCCGGTTTGGGCCGCGTGCAACGATCTGGCCCAGGCCAAGGTGGTCTGGCGGCGCTGTTCCTTTGAGGGGCAGGCGTTGCCGGGGGCGCAGCTTGGGGGCGCCATTCTGCGCGACACCACGTTTCAGCGCGCCGACCTGCGCGGGGCCGATCTGAGCGACGCCGACGGCTATCGCGCCAAATTCATCAGCGCCCTGGCGATGGGCGCGCGCTTTGACCGGGCGCGCTTGATCGAGGTGGATTTCACCCGCGCCGATCTGGCCGACGCGTCGTTCCGCGCCGCCGACCTGCGCAACGCCAAGCTGGTGGGGGCCTCGCTGGTCAACGCCGATTTCACCGGGGCCAAGCTGGGCGGCGCCGACCTGAGCAACGCCAATCTGGCGGGCGCGCGCTGGGTTGACGGCGCGCGCGTGTGCGGCGCCCATTCGGTGGGCGAGTGCAACTGAGCGACAGATTTCGACAACAAGCGACGAAAAGACTCGCTTGCCGACATCGTCAACCCCGCGTACCGTTCGGGATCGAATGAATACACAGGGTAGCAATCGTGGGCAGCGCAGAGGAGTTCGACAAGGCCAGCGCCTTGGCCGCCAAGGCCATGGACCGTATGTTGTCGGATCGCTTGCTGCCGAACCCTGAAAATTTCACGTTGTGGTTCGTTTATTTCAGCGGCCAGCATCCTGATCTGACCCGCGCGGTGGACATCGCCAGCCGGGACGGAATCGCCCTGTCGCAATCGCTGTGCGACGAGCTGTTCAAGCGCTTTTTCTCGCTGGACGCCGAAGTCCAGGCGATTCGCGAAACCTCCGACAAGGCCCGATTCGCCTTGGGGCGGGTTCTGGAGCAGTTGGGCAACGTCGGGTCGGAGACGGAGCGCTACGGCAGCGCGTTGTCGGGATTCAGCGAAGAGCTGTCGCAACCGCTTGGCTTGACCGATCTGCGCGCCATGGTCGCGGCCATCGCCGCCGAGACGGCGGGCATCGTCGAACGGCAAACGGCGTTGCAACTGCAACTTCAGGAATCGAGCCACCAACTCGCCGAAATGCGGGTCAGCCTGGACAGCGCCCGGCGCGAGGCGATGACCGACGGCCTGACCGGCATCGCCAACCGCAAAGCCTTCGACCTGATGCTGTTGGAGGCGATGGACGAGACCGCGCGCGATGGGCAACCGCTGTCGCTGCTGATGGTGGACATCGACCATTTCAAAAGCTTCAACGACACCCACGGCCATCTGGTCGGCGATCATGTGCTGAAGCTGGTCGCCCGGATGCTGACCGAATGCATCAAGGGCCGCGACACCGCCGCCCGCTATGGCGGGGAGGAGTTCGCGATCATTCTGCCGCGCACCAGCCTGGACAACGCGGTCAAGCTGGCCGAGCAGGTCCGCGCCTTCGTCGGCGGGCGGCAGATCGTCAACAAGGCGCGCAACGCCAATTACGGCACGGTCGCTTTGTCGATCGGCGTCGCCCAATTCCGTCCGGGCGAGAATTCCCAATCCCTGGTCCGCCGCGCCGACCAGGCGCTGTACAGCGCCAAGCGCGGCGGGCGCAACCGGGTCGGGGTGGAGGAGTAGGGCGGAGGGGGAGGGCGAGCCGCCTACGCCCCCGCCAATCGTTCAACCGTCTTCGCGCAACCGCTGAGCAGCGCGGCCACCACCGCGCCCGCCGGGCGGCGGCGGGCCATCGGCGCCCCTTGTCCGGCCCACAGCGACAGGAATTCGGCGCGGCCCTGCTGCCCGGCGGCGGCGCGCAGGGGACGGGTCAGGGCGTTTTGCAGGGGGAAGGGCAGGACGGCGTCGGGCCGCTCCCGATCCTCGACCGTCTCCATGAAACGGTTGACGAGGCCGCGCGCCGGGCGACCGGAAAAGGCGCGGGTCAGGCGGGTCTGGTCGGCGGCGGCGTCGAGAATCGCCTGCTTGTGAACGTCTGGGACGCCCGCCTCGTCGCAGGTCAGGAAGACGGTGCCGAGTTGCACGGCGGTCGCGCCCAGCGCCAGCGCGGCGGCGACTCCGCGCCCGTCCATGACGCCGCCCGACGCGATCACCGGCACGCCGACCGCGTCCACGATCTGGGGAATCAGCGCCATCGCGCCGATCAGGTTGGCGGCGGGATCGCCGATGAAACCGCCGCGATGGCCGCCCGCTTCGGCGCCCTGCGCGATCACCGCGTCAACCCCGGCCTGCTCCAGCGCCAACGCCTCGGCCACCGTGGTGGCGGTGCCCATCACCCGCATGCCGCGCGCCTTGGCGGCGCTGACGACATCCGCCGGGGGCAGGCCGAAGGTGACGCTGAAGGCCGCCGCGCCGCTGTCGAGCATGGCGGGAACCAGCGCCGCGAAGCTGTCGCCGGGATAGGCCGGGGCGCTGGGGGCGGGCAGGCCGAGTTCGGCGTAAAAGCCAGCGACCCGCGCCACCGCCGCTTCGGTCAGCGCCGCCGAAGCCGTCGGCTCGGGCTGCGGCGCGAACAGATTGACGCCGAAGGGCAGGGCGGTGCGGGATCGGATGTCGCGGGCGCGTTCGGTCAATTGCGCCGGGGTGAGGTAGGCTGCGCCGACAAAGCCGAAGCCGCCCGCCTCGTTCACCGCCGCGACCAGCGCGGCGCTGTCCCCGCCGCCCGCCATCGGCGCCTGAATGATGGGGGAGCGCAGCCCCAGCCGGGCCAAGAGTTCGCCGTGCGCGGGCATCGCCGCCTCCGTCGCTGTCGTGATTGGGTGGGGCGATGCTACGCCCCGGCGACCATCACGACCAACGACTTGTTCAGAAGACGGCGTTCACTTTTGGTGAAGGATCACGCCGCCCGCAGCCAGACGGCGGTGTCGTGGAAGGCGGCCCCGCCAGCGGGCGGGATCGGCTCTGGCGAGGTCAGGCTGTTGATGCCCATGCCCTCGACAAAGGCGGTGTTGGGCCAGATGCCTTCGACGATCACCACGCCGCGCGGAACCCCGGCGAAGGGCTGGGCGTGGACGACGACGCTGCCTTGATCGTTGCCCAGCCGCACCGGCGCGCCGTCGGTTAGCACCAGGGCGGTCAGATCGTCGGGGTGAATCAGGGCGGTCGGGCGGCCCTCCTTGCGCTGCGAACTGATGGTCTCGCCAAAGGAGGTGTTGAGGAATTGGCGTGCCGGGGCCGTCACCAGCCGGAACGGGTGTTCGGCGTCGGCGTCGCGGGCGGGCGGCATGTGGTCGGGCAATTCCGGCATCCCGCCATAGGGGCCGAGCGCCGCCCAATCCGGGGCGAAGCGGAATTTTCCATCCGGCCAGGCGAAGCCGTTGAGGAAATGCGAGGTCTCGAAATCCGGCTGGGCGTCGATCCAACGCTCGTCGGTCAGCGTCGCCGCGTCGCCCAGGTTGGACGTCTTCAGCATGGCGTCGATGATCTCCAGCGCGGTCATGCCGAAACCGGGATGCTCGGCCCCGACGCGGCGGGCGATTTCGGAAATCACCCAATGATTTTCCCGCGCCTCATGCTGCGGCTCGATCACCTTGCGACCGATCAAAATGTGCATTTGGCCGCCGCCGCGATAGAGGTCGTCATGCTCCAGAAAGGTGGTCGCCGGAATCACCAGATCGGCCAGTCGCGCGGTGTCGGTCATGAACTGTTCATGCACCGCGACGAACAGATCGTCCCGCAGGAAGCCTTGACGGACGCGGTTGGAATCCGGGCAGATCGCCGCCGGGTTGGTGTTCTGAATCAGCATGGCCTTGACCGGCGGGCCGCTGGTCAGGTCGCGCGGGTCGCCGGTCAGCACCGCGCCGATGCGCGACTGGTCAAAGCTGCGGACGCTCTTGTCCAGCCGGTCCAGCCCTTCCGACAGGGTGCGATCGATGTTGTAGATGCCCGACGAACAGTAAAGCCCGCCACCGCCCTTGTGCCGCCAGGATCCGGTGACGATGGGCAGGCAGGACGCCGCGTGCATCTGGGCCGCGCCGTTGTGGCTGCGGCTGAGGCCGTACCCCAGACGCAGAAAGCTGCGCGGGGTCGCGCCGTAGAGCCGGGCGAAACCCTCGATCTCCGCGACCGTCAGGCCGGTGATGGCGGCGGCCCATTCCGGCGTGCGGCTGGCGAGGTGGGCCTCGAAGCGTTCCGGCTCGGCGGTCAGGCGGGCGAGGTAATCGCGGTCGGCGAATCCGTCACGGAACAGCACATGCATCACCGCGCAGGCCAGCGCCCCATCGGTGCCGGGCCGCAGCATCAGATGCAGATCGGACACTTCGGCGGTGCCGGTGCGGTAGGGGTCGATGGTGACGAGCTTGGCCCCCCGGCCCTTGCGGGCGCGGCTGATGTGGGTCATCACGTTGACCTGGGTGGCGACCGGGTTGCCGCCCCAATTGACGATCAGGTCGCTGTCGGCCATCTCGCGCGGGTCGGCGCCCCGGATGTCGCCGTAGCCCGCCAGCCAACCCATGTTGGCGGGGGTGTCGCAGACGGTGCTGGTCTGGCGGGAATAGCCCTTGGCGTGGCGCAGGCGCTGGATGCCGCCGCGCTGCACCAGCCCCATGGTTCCGGCGTAATAGAGCGGCCAGACCGCCTCGGCGCCGAAGGTCTTTTCGGCGCTCAGGAATTCGTCGGCGATGCGGTCGAGCGCCTCGTCCCAGCCGATTTCCTTCCATTGACCCGCCCCCTTGGGGCCGGTGCGCAGAAGCGGGGTTTTCAGCCGATCCGGCGAATGGACCCGTTCGGCGTAACGGCTGACCTTGGCGCAGATGACGCCCGCCGTGTAGCTGTTCGCCGCCGCGCCGCGCACCTTGCCGATGCGGTCGGGGGCGAGCCGCTCCACCTCCAGGGCGCAGGTGCTTGGGCAATCATGCGGGCAGGCGGTGGGGAGGAACGGAGACGTCACGGCGGGAACCTCGGCGTTCGTGCACAAAGAAGCGGCGGGGAGTGTAAGACGGTCCAGCGCGCGGCATCAACCCGCGTCGGACGCATGGCGGGGCAGGCCGCGCCGCGCGTAGATCTCGTCTCCGCCAAAGAAACGGCACAGGCGGTCATAGCCGCGCTCGGCCATCAAAGCGCGCAGGGCCGGGTCGTCCTGGGCGTTTTCCAGCGAAAACACGTCGATGGTCACGCGGGAAAAATCAATGGATTCGATGATGCTCCGTTCGGCCCCCTCGGTGTCGATGGAGCAGTAATGGACGTGGGTGACGCCATGCTCGGCCAGCAGGCCGTCCAGGCGGCGCACCGGCACCTGGATCAGGCGCTTGTCGTGGATCAGCGTTTCGACAAAGGCGCGCTGGCTGGGGTCGAAGGTTTCGCTGAGGCCGCCCATCATCGCCGGGCCGTCGATGATGTCGAGGAACTCGGCCATCCCCTCGCGGTTGGCCAGCGCGACGTTCAGATTGGGGCCGGGGCGGTTGCGCGCCAGTTCGGCGAAGCGGGTGGGGGAGGCTTCGACGCACAGGCCGGTCCAGCCGCGCTCGCGCTCAAAAAACAGGGTGTTGGACCAGGTGAGGCCATCATAAGCGCCGATGTCGAGAAACACCCCGTGGACCAGATCGGGAAAGAAGGTCTGATGAACATAGGCGTCCTGCCCCTCATGCCCATGATAAGGGGCGTGCAGCCCAAGCGACCGTTCGACCTCCCACAGGGCGCTGCGGACGGCGCTGTGGTCGGGATCGTCGCGCAGCGCCGCGCGGTAGTGCGCGGCGGCGTCCTCCAGCCGTCCGATGGTGCGCAGCAAAAGGCCCAACCGGGGGCGGACGGGCGACAGGTTCGGGGCTAGAACCACCGCGCGTTCCAGGGCGCTGGCGGCGGCGTGGTGATCCTCCGTCTCGTGCCTCCAACAGCCCAAATCGCGCCAAAGATCGCTGCGGTCCGGCGCCAGGGCCAGCGCGGCGTGCAGATCGGCCAAGGCTGCGGAGATGCGTGTTTGACTATGCCGGAGAACGGCGCGGGCCGACAGGGCGTTGGCGTCGGGGCGCAGGCGGATGACGCGGGACAGGACGATCAACAGGTCGCTGTCTCCGACCAAGGCGGTCAGGTTGAGCAGGACGTCGGCAAAGTCCGGGCGAATCGTCAGGGCCAGCCGATACCACAGGATGGCCTTGTCGGGATCGTCGCTGTTGCTGCCCAAGCGGGCGGCGGTCAGGGCCAGCGAGGCGAGCGCGTCTTCGCGCTGCGGCGTCAGGGTCAGCGCGTCGGCGTAATGGCCGACAGCTTGCGGCAAGCGTCCGGCGCGGCGCAGCAGATCGGCCAGATTGATGCGGTAATCGGGCGCGCCGGGGTTGGCGGCGATGGCCGATTCGATCAGGGCGACGGCCTTGTCGGTTTCGCCCAACTGGCCGGTCAGAACGCCCAGAAGATGCAGGGCGTCGGGCTGGCCGGGGGCGACGTCGAGAACGCGGTGGTAAAGCGTCTCCGCCTCGCTCAGACGCCCCGCGCTGTGGTGATCGAGCGCCAGGGCGAGGGCTTCGGCGAGTGTGGCCATGGGTGGGCGGCGATCCTGGGCAGGAGGGCAAAAATCGACCGATGCAGGGCAGCGTAACAGAAAGCCGGAACGATGCGTTCAGAGGAAACGCATGCCGGGGACCGCTCAGGCGTTTCAGAAAATGAACGCAACAACCTCAGAACATTACGATTCTAAAATTTCAACCAATTGTGATGGCCCCTTGCCTTGAGTGTGATTGCTGATAGAGATTTAAACGTATTACGACTAATGAGCAAAAAATTTTCCCGCACAAAATTAGAGAATCTCCGTAACAAATTTTCAGCGGGTAATTTTCGTCATCCTGCTTTCTTTAAGTTTTTATTTCGTCGTCAACCGCAAGCGATCAAGGAGATCCGCATGGGCGCCGCTACGCAGGCTGGGGTGGACAACAGTGAGTCGTTCCTGAAGTCCGTCAACGACATGGGCGACCAATCAGACGCCGATACAGTCTCGGCCTTGTTGAAGGCCAACAACTGGCAAGGGGTTGTCGATTACGCCAAAACTTTCCAATATTATAATTTTTCCAAGAAGCCATTCACGGCGGATGACGTGAACGCCGGTTTGAATCCGTGGATGTTCATCGCGATCCCGGATGATTACGATGATGACAACATCAAAGGGTCGATGGTGGCCATCCGACCTTACAGCAGCGTGGGCTTTGGCGTTTTGGCGAAGGGCGGCATCGCCGTCATCCCCTCGGGCGACGTGCTGGAGACGAGCAAGGCTTCCGCGAACGCGGGCACGGCGGTTGGCAGCCCCTACACGGTTCCATCCATGGATGGGAAAAAATCAAGCTGGACCTTGTCGGAGACCAGCACCGGAAAGCTGGGTTTCTTCAAGGCGACGACCTGCTATTGCGTTCTCGATGGCGGGGGAGCCGTCTGGACCAAACAGTACGCCGACATGAAGGATCCCCCCTTGGAGCGTTCCGACGGCAATCTGGTTCCCGGCGGGAGCAGCAATCTTGCGGTCGGAAACGACATCGTGACGACCTTCGCCAACTACGCAGCGCAAAATTGGTCGGTTGCTGAAACCGATTTGTGCAATCTCGCCTTTCGCTCGCAGTCGAGCGGCGACGGAAAGGTCATCATGGTCGCGAATGGGGCGACCGGGGCGCTCTGCAATGGGACCGGGGCGATTTTCAAGGCGGATGATTTTAAGATCTCTTGGCAGGGCTACATCGATTACTTCTGGATGGAGTTCACCAACTACACGAACGAAGGGTTTGAGTGGGTCTCGGATCTGGCCACGACGTCCGCCTCCTGGATGGAAAATGCGGCGATGGACACGTGGGATTGGATCAGCGACACCAGTTCCGACGCGTGGAACGACATCAACGACGCGTGGAAGGACGTCCAAAGCGGCCTTGACGACGTTGGAGACGCGCTGAACCCGACGAAGTGGTGATCCTCCCTTTTCCGTGAACAAACATCAGGAGACAGGCCGCGTGACGACGCCCGGACATGACAACGCGAAGCGGTTTCTTGGTGTGGTCCTGAAAAGAGGGGACAAGCGGATGTTGCGCCAGATTGTTCATCTGGTCAGTCAAGGCCGGTGGGACGCCATCCTGGATTTGGCGCGGCGTCTCAAATTTCCGGCCCCGCTTGCCCTTGACGACCTGAAGGCCGTCATTGATCCGCACAACACGGTTACGGACGCCGTGGTCTTCGCCAACCGCCTCGCCGCCAACGAGACGCTCCGCCGCAGCGTGGCGACTCTCGCGGCGAATGATTGGCCCGGCGTCCGCGCTCTTGCCAGGGCGGAGGGGCTTGAGGTCGCGGAAGACGATGTGAAGGCGCTGATTCCCGAATCCTGGTTTCGCGATCCGGGGGCGTTTTCGGAGGAGGCTTGTTGAGGCGAGGGCGGGGCGGGGATGACTGCTCCGCCGGGTCGGTGTGGCGGTTGGCAGCCCCGGCGATCCCGGATGTGTTGGCGTCGGCGGCGGATCGGCGGGCCATCGCCCGCGCCGCCGATCCGCTTCCCGCCGGTTCCGCCATGATTTTGGAGCGCCCTCTTGGTGGGGGAACGCCATGCGTCGATTTTTCCTTGTGCCTGACGCGCGGCGACGGCGGCGGCGAGATTTTGGCTGGGCGCCATCCCACACGGGATGTGCCGCCCGCTTGGCTGGAACAGCCGGAATGGCGGAGCGTGCGCGCGCATTGCCGCGATTGGACCGAACCGGGCTCCATTCTGAGCGAGCGGGCGCGGAGCGTGTGGCTTGAGTTTGACGGCGATCAAATGGCGCGCCGCCGTATCCTTCCCAGCCTGTTTGTCGATGTCCGCGATGTTTCCCCGACGGATCGGCGAGCGCTTCGCGCGTTGACCATCGCGACCTTGGTCGCGCCCGACGCGCAGGCGGGGGTCGCGGACACGCTGGGGCGGGTGGCGGCGGCGGCGCCCGCGCAGGCGGTCTGGCAGTTTTTGGGCGTGATGCTTCCCAGGGACCGGACGCAGGCGCGGCTGTGCGTCGCCGTGCCGGTGGGGGAGGTGGAAGCGTTCGTTGCGGGCGTCGGCCTGTCGGTTGACGATCAAACCAAGCGCCTGATCGCGGTTTCGGCCCGGCATGCGGCGTCGGTGGTGTTGCATCTTGATGTGGGCGAGCGGCTTGGCGCGACGCTGGGGGCTGAACTCAAACCCGCAGGGGAGGACGGCTGGGCGGCGCTGCTGACCGATCTGGAGCGCGAGGGCCTGTGCGTCGCGGCGGAACGCGAGGCGCTGCTCGCCTTTCCAGGGCAATCCGGGATGGTTCGGGACGGGCGCCGGTCCAACGGCTTCGCCGACGCCGTCATCGGCGCCCCGGACGTTTGGCGGCAGGTTGCGGGCTGCCTTGTCGTCCGCAGTCTCAATCACGTCAAGCTGGTCTGTCGTCCAGGGCGGGCGCTTGCGGCGAAGGCCTATCTGCATCTGGGGTGTTTGTGGCGGTGGCGGGTGGACGGATAAGGCGGCGGCGCGTTGAACGCGCGCCGCCGCCTCTCAATCCACGCGCGGGGGACGTTACATAAAGCCCAGCAAACGCGGGAACCACAGGGTGATCGCCGGGATGTAGGTGACGGCGCCCAGGAAGAGCAGCATGGTCAGCAGCCACGGCCAGACGGCCACGGTCAACTCGGTGATGCCCATCTTGGTGATGCCGCTGGCGACGTAGAGATTCAGGCCGACCGGCGGGTGGCACATGCCGACCTCCATGTTGACCACCATGATGATGCCGAAATGCACCGGATCAATGCCCAGAGCCATGGCGACCGGGAACAGGATCGGGGCCAGGATCAAGACGATGGACGACGGCTCCATAAAGTTGCCAGCCGCCAACAGCAGGATGTTCACGACCAGCAGGAACGCCCAAGGCCCCATGTTCTGGTGCATGATCCAAGCCGCCATCGCCTGCGGGATCTGCTCCGACGTCATCAGGAACGAGAACAGCACGGCGTTGGTGATGATGTAGAGCAGCATCGCCGACATGCTGGCGCTGTCCAGCAGCACCTTCGGCACGCGGCTGAGCGGCATGTCCTTGTAAACGAAGACCGCCACGATGAAGGCGTAGACCGCCGCCATCGCCGCCGCTTCGGTCGGCGTGAAGACGCCGCTGTAAATGCCGCCCATCACCACGACGATCAGCAGCAGGCCCCAGAAGCTTTCGCGCAGGGCGCTGACGCGCTGGGCCATGCTGGCCTTGGGCAGACGTGGATAGTTGTTTTTGCGCGCGCGATGCCAGGTGGTCAGCCCCAGAAGAAAGGCCAGCATCAGGCCGGGCACCACGCCCGCGATGAACATCTGGCCGATGGACGCCGCTTGCGGGTGGCCGGTGGTGGCGACGCAATACATCACCATGACGATGGACGGCGGGATCAGGATGCCCAACGCGCCCGAGGTGGTGACGATGCCCGCCCCGAACTGTTTGGGGAAACCCTGCGCCACCATGGCGGGTAGGATGATCGAGCCGATGGCCACCACGGTGGCCGGGCTGGACCCCGACACCGCCGCGAACAGCGCGCAGGCCATGACGCCCGCCAACCCCAAGCCGCCGTGCCAATGGCCGACCATCGAGGTGGCGAAATTAATCATCCGACGGGCGACGCCGCCATGGGTCAGGAAGTTGCCCGCCAGGATGAAGAACGGGATCGCCATGATCTCGAACTTCTCAATGCCGGTGAACAGCTTCAGCGCGACGGCGTTGATCGGCACGTCGGTCATGGTGAAGAGGAAGGTCAGAACGGTCAGGCCGAGCGAAATCGAAATCGGCATGCCGGTGAGCATCAGGACCAGCAGCAACCCAAAGATGATGGCGGCGCTCATGCCGGTCCTCCTTCATTGGCGGCTTCGACCGGGTCGATGCCGTCGACATGGGCGTGATCGTGGTGGGGCAATTCGCCGGTGCGCAGGAAAGCGACGGCGACCTGAAGGAAGCGGAAGCACATCAAATAGGATCCCAGCGGAATCGCCAGATAGACGATCCACATCGGCATTTCCAAATCCGCCGACACCTGTTCGGTTTGCGCCATGTGGAAGACGAAGCTGGCCCCCAGCGAGCCGACGGTGCCGGTGAACAAGGCGCCGGCGCCCAAGCCGATCAGAACGAATTTCTTGTGCAGCGGGGGCGGCATCCGGTTGATGACGACGTCGACGCCGACATGGATGCCGGTGCGCACGCCGTACGCCGCGCCGAATTTGGCCATCCAGACGAACATGTAGATGCAGAGTTCCTGCGCCCAGGAGAAATCCCAGCTCAGGACGAAATCCTGGATGACTGGGATGCCGGAGATGTAGCGGTGGACAACGGCAACGAAAATCACGAGCGTCGCCGCCGCCATGAGGGAGGCGATCAACGTCTCCTCCAGGCGGTCAAGCAAGCGGAAGGTCATGGCGGGAAACTCCCGGATGTGCGGAGGGCCAAGCGGAAAGGGCACAGGGCACGGCCCCCTCTCCCTTCCGGGGAACAGGAAGGGAAGAGGGGAAAACGGCGCGAGGGATTTCCGGCAGGCGGATCCCCCTCACCCTAACCCTCTCCCCGGAAGAGAGAGGGGACGACGTCCGATCTTCGGTCGGACCGCTCTTACTTCACGCCAGCGGCGGCGGCTTCTTTGTAGATCGCGTCGATCAGATCCTTGCCGACGCGGGCTTCGACGTCTTTGTGGACCGACATGAGGGCCTTCCGCCACTCAGCGCGTTCTTCCGGGGTCTGCGTGTGGAACTGGGTCTTGCCCGACGCCTTCATCTGGGCCATCGCCACGTCGTTCTCGTTCTGGGCGATGTCGTTGGCGTAGGCGGTCGCTTCCTTCATCGCGCCTTCCAACTCGGTGCGGATGTCGGCGGGCAGCCCGTCCCAGAATTTTTTGTTCACGATGACCGCGTAACCGAGATAGCCGTGGTCGGTGATCGTGGCGTTCTTCTGCACTTCGTGCATTT
The DNA here is from genome assembly GCF_057809575.1 of Azospirillum sp. FG154. Lineage (NCBI taxonomy): Bacteria > Pseudomonadati > Pseudomonadota > Alphaproteobacteria > Rhodospirillales > Azospirillaceae > Azospirillum > Azospirillum sp. FG154. The sequence goes on from NZ_JBMDKF010000007.1 coordinate 176,562, forward strand.
TCTGGGTGTACATGTTGGACGGCGGGTTTTCCGTGCCGTCAACGACGCCGGTCTGGAGCGCCTGATAGACTTCCGAGAACGCCATGACCTGCGGCAAAGCGCCCAGCGCGCGCATCTGGGCGTCCAGAACCTTGGACGACTGAATGCGCATCTTCTGGCCCTTCATGTCCTCGGGCTTGATGAGCGGCTTGTTGGCGCTCATGATTTTGAAGCCGTTGTCCCAATAGGCCAGACCGGTGATGCCCTTCGATTCCAGCTTTTGGAAAAGCTTCTTGCCGATTGGCCCCTCGGTGACGCGGCGCAGAACGGTCTTGTTCGGGAAGATGTAGGGAAGGTCGAAGACCTCGAATTCCTTGGCGCCCAGCGGGCCGAACTTGGCGAGCGACGGGGCCAGCATCTGAACCGCGCCCAACTGCAACGCCTCAAGCTCTTCCTTGTCTTTGTAGAGCTGGCTGTTGGGATAGACCTCGATCTTCACCTTGCCGGCGGTGGCCTTTTCGGCCAGTTCCTTGAATTTCTCGGCACCCTTGCCCTTGGGCGTGTCCGGGGCGACGACGTGGCTGAACTTGATGAGGATCGGGTCCTGGGCCAAGGCCACAGGGGCCGACATCAGGCAGCCGACCGCAGCGGCGCACAGGAGTGTCACAAGCTTCATGGGTGCGTCCCTTCTCTGAAATTGTCCGTATAGCCGAATGTCCGGCTCCGAACTTATGGTGCATTCTTCAACACTCCAGCGTTCACGGCTATTGTGGAAATCCGCAGACCGCGCCCTCCATTTCCGGTTTCTTGACGACGTGCCCGATCCGATCCGTTATCCCCCGTCCCCGGTTGGCTCTTTTTCCGCATCCGATCCGTCCGCGACGGATGGAAGGGGGGCCACGCCGCGCCCCTTGCGGGCGATCCGGCACGCCATGCCGATCATCGCCATGGTGCTGGTCGTCGTGCTGCTGGGGGCCTTTTTGTGGCTGCTTCAGCGCAACGAGCGGGACGAGCGGGCGCTGGAACTGGTCAAGGACGCGCTGTGGATCGAACAGAACATGCGTTTCCAGTTGATCTCCGACGAGGACAAGCTGGAGCGTTTGACCGAGGCGCTGGGGCGTGAAACGGTGGATTTGCGCCATGCCGCCGACATGGCTCATCTGGTCGTCAACACCAACCCGGCCATCGAACGGGTGTTGTGGCTCGACGCCCAAGGGCGGATCCGGTTGGTTGAACCTCCCGCCGAGGCTGGGCCGGAAACGGAACGGTCGGAGTTGGACGATTCGTTGGAGCCGTCATCGCGCGCCGACGCCTTCCGCATCGCCCGCTCCTCAGGCTTGCGCACCTATGGAACGCCCTACCGGATCGACTCCAGCGACACTGGATTCGACGCGGTGTTCCCGATCTACCGAAACGGAACCTTCGTTGGGGCGCTGGTCGGGGTGTTCTCGTTCGAGGCGATGTTGACCCATCATGTTCCCTGGTGGTTCGCCCAGCGCTACCAGTTGGAAATCACGGATGTGCGTGGGGCGGTGTTGGGGGCTAAGTCGCGCTTGTCGGTGATTGGCTCGACGGGGTTGGACAGCGCGCCCGATCCGGGACGCAGCCACGTCATTCCCTTCGACCCGCCGGGCCATGGCGTGTCGCTGGTCGTCACCGCCTATCCCAGCGACAGCAACGCAACCCGGACCATTCTGGTGGTGGCGATCTTCGGGTTGACCGGATCGGCCCTGTGGAGCTTGTGGTCGCTGCGCCGTCACATCGCCGGGCGGTTGCGGGCGGAGGAGGCGCTGAGGACCGAACACGCGTTCCGCAAGGCGATGGAAGACAGCCTGACCGTGGGGATGCGCGCCCGCGATCTCGACGGGCGCATCACCTATGTGAATCCAGCTTTCTGCCGCATGGTCGGCTGGCCCGCCGACGCGATGGTCGGGCGCGGCCCGCCGATGCCCTATTGGCTGCCCGAGGATCTCGACCGGGCCGAGGCGGCGTTCCGTGAGGTTCTGGCGGGGCGCGCGCCGGAAAGCGGCTTGGAAATGCGGTTCCGTCGGGCCAACGGCGAGCGATTCGACGCTCTGATTTATGAGGCGCCGCTGATTGACGCCAATGGGCGTCACACCGGCTGGATGGGGTCGGTGCTGGACATCACCGAACGCAAAAAGGCTGAAGATCTGGCGCGCCAGCAGCAAGAGCGGCTGCAACAGACCTCGCGGCTCATCACCATGGGCGAAATGGCCTCCACCCTGGCGCATGAGCTGAATCAACCGCTGTCGGCCATCGCCAGCTACTGCACCGGCTGTTTGAACCGTTTGCGCTCGGATCGTTTCGACACGCAGGAGGTGGCCGCCGCGCTCGACAAGCTGGCGGCCCAAGCGCGCCGGGCCGGGTTGATCGTTCGTCGGGTCCATGACTTTGTGCGCAAGAGCGAACCGAACGTCGCGCCCTGTTCGTTGGCGGAGGTGCTGGAGGATTGCGTCGGCCTGATGGGGGCCGACGCCGCCCGGCTGGGGGTTCGGGTGGAGTTGTCCGCGTCCGCCGATTTGCCGTTGGTGGCGGGCGACCGCATCCTGTTGCAGCAGGTGGTGCTGAATTTGATGCGCAATGGGATCGAAGCGATGGCGAAAACGCCACGGGCCGAGCGTCGCTTGTCGGTCACTGTCACCGTCGCCGACGACGGCGCGCTGTTGACCGACATTCGCGATCAGGGCTGCGGCATTGCGCCGGATATCGCCGAAGGGCTGTTTTCGCCCTTTTTCACGACGAAAAGCGAAGGTATGGGAATGGGGCTGAACATCTGCCGGTCCATCGTTGAACACCATCATGGTCGCCTGTGGTTCGAGGCGGCGCCTGGCGGCGGCTCGCGCTTCCTGTTCATTCTGCCCGTTCTGTCCACCCCCGTGCCGCCCCCGCCTGTGGAGACCGCCCAATGACCACCCTTCACATCGTCGATGATGACGAGGCGATCCGTGACGCGCTCGGCTGGCTGTTCCAGTCGCGCAACGTGCCGGTGATCGGATGGGAGACGGCGCAGGCCTTTCTTGACGCCTGGACGCCGGAGACGGCGGGGTGCCTGCTGCTGGACATCCGCATGGATGGGATGAGCGGGCTGGAGCTGTTCGATCGCCTGCTCGCCCAGGGCAGCCGGATGCCGATTATTTTTCTGACCGGCCATGGCGATGTTCCGATCGCCGTCGGCGCGTTGAAGAAAGGCGCCCGCGATTTCGTTGAAAAGCCGTTCAACGACAATGAACTGGTGGATCGGGTGATCGACGCCCTGGCCTTTGACCGCGACCAGCGGGCACGCGAGGCCGGGCAGGCCGGTTTGACCGCGCGGATCGCCACCCTGACCCAACGGGAACGGCAGGTGATGGAGTTGGTGGTCGCGGGTCGTCTGAACAAGGTGATTGCCGAAGAGTTGGGAATCAGCATGCGCACGGTTGAGGTGCATCGCTCTCACGTTTTTGAAAAGATGCGGGTCAAGACGGCTGTGGAGCTGACGCGCTTGTTGACGGGAGCGGACTGAGCGATAGTTCAAGCAGACTGCTGTTGTGTTGCATGACGCGGGCCGAACCCTGACCGCAGGAGCATCAGACTTGCGTCTGCCCACCTCATTTCTGGCGCTGGGGCTGGCGGTCATCGCGCCGTTGCTGCTGTTCGCGGCGGTGATGGTCTGGCTGTTGGACAACCGCCAGCAGGCGGAACTTGAGGCGGATTTGCGGTCGATGGCGCAATCGCTGTCGGCCAGCGTGGACCGGGAACTGGCCAGCCAAATCCGACCGCTGGAGTTGCTCACCGCGCTGTGCCAAGCGGAGGTTGACAATCTGCCCGGCCTCTACGCCCACGCCACCGCCGCCGCCCACAGCCAGACGGGCTGGTTGGCCATGGGGTTGATCGGAGCGGAGAGCAACCGCTTTGTCTTCCACACCCATTACCCCTTGGGCGTGCAGCCGCTGCCGCCGCCCCGTCTGGACCATGTCACCCGCAAGGTGGTGACGACCGGGCGGGCGGTGGTGGGCGGCGTTCTGCCGCCGGGTGGGCCGCCAGGGCGGTCGTCGCTGGTCCTGCGCAGTCCGATTTTCGCCGACGATCAGGTCCGTTACGTCATGTCCTTGGCGGTCGGGCTGGAGGGGTTGGCGGACGTGCTGAAGACGCGGAGCGTTCCCTCCGACTGGACCGTCACCGTCATTGACCCGGCCATGCTGATTGCGGCGCGTTCACGCGACGCCTCTCTTTATCTTGGGCAGCGCATTGCGCCATCCTTTGAAACGCACCTGACGTCCAGCGATCAGGGCCTGTTTGTGTCCAGGACCAAGGATGGCACGGAGGTTTACGCGGTGATCCATCGCTCCGCCGACACGCAATGGTCGGTGGCGTTGGGGGTGCCGACCGATCAGATTTTGAAACGGTTGGCGGTGACGCGAATCGCGGTCGCCGGTGGCGGGGTGGTGGCCTGTCTGGCGACTTTGTCGCTGGCGTTGCTGGTCTCGCGTTCCTTTCGCCGCCGCCGCAAGGCGGAGCAGGAAATGCGCCGCGCCCGCGACGCCCTGCTGATGGAGCAGCGGCGGCGGCTGGTGGCTGAGAAAGAGCACGCTGAAGCGTCCAGCCGGGCGAAAAGTGAGTTTCTGGCCAACATGAGCCATGAGCTGCGGACGCCGCTGAACGCCATCCTTGGCTTTGCCGAGGCCATCCTGTCGGGCATTTTTGGCGCGCCGTCGGCCAAGCATGGCGAATACATCCAGGCGATCCATCAATCCGGTCGGCATCTGCTCGATCTTGTGAACGAGTTGCTGGACATGGCGAAGATTGAAGCTGGGCAGTTGGAGCTGTTCCGTTCCCGCGTCGTCCTGGGCGAGGTGCTGACCGATTGTCTGGGGCTGGTCGAAGCGTTGTCGGCGCGCAAAGGCGTGACGGTGACGGCGGGGGACTTCGACCCTGCCTTGCAGGTTCTGGTCGATGGGGTGCGGTTGCGTCAGGCGGTGTTGAACATCCTGTCCAACGCGATCAAATTCACCCCTCCCGGCGGCTCCGTTCGGATGGAGGCGGTGGCGGGCGCGGGAGGGAGCGGCGCCGTCATCACCATCGCGGACACCGGCATCGGCATGTCGGAGCATGACGTTCTGATCGCGATGGAGCCGTTCCGGCAGATCACCAATTACATGACGAAATCAGAAGCGGGAACCGGTCTTGGCCTGCCGTTGGCGCGCCGTTTCATCGAGGCGCATGGCGGGACGTTGACGGTGGACAGCGCGCCCGGCGTTGGAACGACGGTGACGATCACGTTGCCGTAAAGAGTGCGGCAGGTGGACGATCTCACCGACGCCGGGGCGGCGCGCCGGGCAGAGTGGCGCGTTGCAGCTTGGCCCCGTCGAGGTCGGCGCCGTCCATCTCGGCGCTTTCCAGATTGGCTTCCGACAAATTGGCCTGGATCAGACAGGTGTTGACCAGCAGCGCGCGGCGCAAATCAGCGCCCATCAGATTGGCCGCCCAAGATCGCCCGGTCGGTCGACCCGAGGGATCCTTGATCGCCGCCGGCCCCAACCGGACCCGCGTCAGATCGGCGCCGGTCAGGATGGCGTAGCTGAGGTTGGCGCCGGACAGGTCGGCGCCCATCAGATTGGCCCCTTCCAGATTGGCGCCGGACAGGTCGGCCATCATCAGGCGAGCGCCGGTCAGAGCCGCCGCCGACAGATTCGCCCCGCGCATCGAGGCGGCGCTGAGATTGACGTCGCGCAGATCGGCGCGGCACAGGTCGGCCCCGTCGAGGTCGGCGCGCTCGCCGCGCTGGCCGAAGCTGTCGATCCAGCGTTCATGATCGAAGATGACGCGCTGGATCTCCGACCGCATGCTGTCCATGGGGCGGGTCGCCTGCGCCGTGTTCACGCGGGCTTGCGACAGGTCGCAGTCGGTCATCCGGGTGCCGACGAGGTCGGCGTTGTCAAAGCGGGCGCCGTCCAACGACGCGCCCGACAAATTGGCCCCGTTCAACCGCGCCCCGGTCAGGTTGGCGCCGGTCAGGTTGGCGCCGCTCAGGTCGGCGTTCTGCAACAGCGATCCGGCCAGATCGGCTTCGGTCAGATTGGCGCCGCACAGAACGGCCCCGGTGAGATCGGTGGGAACGCCCTGGTTGGGGATCACCGTCTCGCCATGGATGTGGGCGAGCGCGACCTTGTGCACCAGTCGGGACGCCTCGGCGTCCTGATCGTCGGCGCTGACGCCGCGACGGGCGGCGCCCCCTGGCTCCAGCGTGCCGGACCGCAGGTCGGCGCCCTTCAAATTGGCGTTGGAGAAGTCCGCCGCCCGCAGCCGCGCGCCGCGCAGATCCGTCTGCATCAGGTTGGCGCGGCTGATGTCGGCGTCGCGCAGATCGACCCCGAACAGATCGGCTCCGGCCAGATTGGCTCCGTTCAGCCGACCACGCGCCAGCTTGGCCCCAACCAGCCGCGCGCCGCGCAAATCGCGCTGGGACAGGTCCGCCCCTTCCAGATCGGCCATGGCGAGGTTGGCGCGCGCGCCGCCCGGCTGGCCTTTGACCCAGCGGGCGTGACGATCCAACACCTCGGCCAACTGATCGAGCCGAAAGAAAGAAACAGAGGAAGAGCTTGGGGCGATGGCCGAGGGCACGGGACGATGACGCCACGTAAGAGTTTCGATGATGCGATCATGCGTCCAATTCCTTACTGAAGGCTGAATGCATGAGGAAACCTGACCAATCTTTTCGTTGGGGCCGTTAGGACAGAGCGTCTATGGCTTTCGGTTGGGTTTTGTGGCGCGCCCGTCGGCCCTTGCGTAGGACGGATTGGAAGCTGGGGGCGACTCGGCGGGGTGGCGCTGTGGCGACGTCGGGCGAGCGCGGCGCCGTGTTTCAGCTTTGTGATGATTGGGGGCGAGGGAAATGACGACGGGATGTCTTGGGAAACCGCCAATCCGGCCTTTTCTTTCCATCGGCCCTTCATTGCTGTCTTGACATCAGGGGCGGTGATCCCCGTAAAAGAGCTTTGCCCGGTGGGGCCGTATTGCGATGGCGCGATTCCTGGTGTGGGCTGGGGATTGGCTGAATCAGGGGATACGAGACAGCATGACGACCAACACGGATGCCCCGTCAATGACGGCGGCCGGTTCGGATGAAGGCGCGGCGCGCCCGTTTGACCGTCGCCACCTGTTGCGGGCGGCTTTGGGATTGACCGCCGCCGCCGCCACGATGATGGCGCCAGAGGAATCCGAAGCCGCCTTGCGGGCGCCGCCCCGTCATCTGTCTCTGGTCAATCTGCACACGGGCGAGCGCATCAGCGCCGAATATTGGTCAAAGGGCCGCTACCTGCGCGACAGCATGCGTCAGATCAACCGGGTGTTGCGTGACCACCGCACCGGGGCTGTTCACGCCATTGATCCCAGACTGCTGGATCTGGTCCACGCGTTGGGGCGCAAGCTGGGCAACCGTGGCCCGATCCAGATCGTGTCGGCCTACCGCTCGCCGGAAAGCAACGCGCTGCTGCGCGAGGCCGATGGCTCCGGCGTGGCGCAAAACAGCTATCACATGCAGGGCAAGGCCATCGACCTGCGGGTGCCGGGTCTGGCGATCCGCCATCTTCACCGCGCGGCCCTGAGCCTGCGCGGCGGCGGGGTCGGTTACTACCCGGAGAGCAATTTCATCCATGTCGATGTTGGGCCGCTGCGCCATTGGTAGGGCGGCGCGGCGTGATCCGACGCTTGTGAGGACTGAACATATCGGGCGGCGAATCCATCACGGGTTCGCCGCTTTTTTCATGCCCGCAGGGTGGGATTGGTCGGCTCCCCGTTGGCGGCGCGCATTTTCAAAAACATGTTGCCTGTGGGATAAAATCCGCCATAAATTCCTAGCTAGGCGATGGTTGAAGGACCAAATGCCGAACAAGATCTCGCGACCGACCGGCCCAACCGGATAACCAGCCCGGCGCGCGGAGTCTCACGCCCCCTTTCCCAATGGAATGCCCGTCCGAGTCGGCGCCGCTGTCGCGCGCCGTCGCAGGCTTCCCATGTCCCAAGGAGATTTCTGTGAGCAACAACGGCATTACTTTGGTTGGCCTGCCTGTGGCGGCCAACGGCCTGCTCAGCGCCCGGTCCTCGGTCAGCTCCGTCGCCATTGGCGCGGGCGTCAAGCTGATGATGGTCGACACCGGCAAGGGCTTTGAACCCTCCATGTGGGTGGTCGCCAGCGACGCCGCCAACCCGGCCAATTCGATGGCTGGTTCGGTGGTCGATTACAACCCGTCGAGCGGCGCCCTGACCATCCAGGTGGTCGATGTGCGCGGCGGCGGCACGCCCGCCTCCTGGATGATCGCCGTCAGCGGCCAGACCGGCCAGACCGGTCTGACCGGCCCGCAGGGGAGCCAGGGCGAGGTTGGTCCGCAAGGCCCGCAGGGCGTCGTCGGCCCGGTTGGCCCTCAGGGCGACACCGGGGCGCAGGGTCCGGTTGGCGCGACGGGTCCGCAAGGTCCGCAAGGCGTCCAGGGTCCACAGGGCGACAAGGGCGACACCGGGGCGCAGGGGCCGGTTGGTCTGACGGGTCCGCAAGGTCCGCAGGGCGTCCAGGGTCCACAGGGCGACAAGGGCGACGCCGGGGCGCAGGGTCCGACTGGACTGACGGGTCCGCAGGGTCCTCAGGGCGTCCAGGGTCCTCAGGGCGACAAGGGCGACACCGGGGCGCAGGGTCCGACGGGTTTGACGGGTTCGCAAGGTCCGCAGGGTGTTCAAGGCCCGGTCGGCGCCACGGGTCCGCAGGGTCCTGGAGTGGTCTGGGCTGGGAATTCCGGCGGGTCCGCCAACGCGCCGACTCTGACGCCGACCCCGGCCTTGGGGGACCTGACCGGCAATCCTTCCTATGAATTCATCGCCACGGCCACGAACAGCGGCCCCGTCACCCTGAACGTGTCGGGGACCGGCGCGGTCGCTTTGCGCAAGGCTGACGGCGCGGCGCTGAGCGGCGGCGAACTCCAGGCCGGAACAAAATACGCCGTCACCTATGACGGCGCCGTCTGGCGGTTGGCCGGTGGCGACGCGTCGGTTCTGCAAACCGCGCCGACCTATGCGGCGTCGGGCGCGACCACCACGGTGACGGGCGAACTGGTGTTGGCGGCCTACGAGCAGATCGCCGGTCAGACCTTCAACCTCGACTACAACACGCGGGCCAATTACGCCGAGCAGGACGCCGTGAACGGCACCGACGCGACCGGCGGCGCCTTTGCACTGCACAATGTCGTGGGCGGCGTGGTTGACGCAAACACCAAACTGCTGATCCATGCCAACGGTCCGAACGGATCGACCGAGATCATCGACGAGCGTGAGATTACCCCGTTCGGGACGCACTGCGCCTATTTCGATGGGACGGCGTATTTCGACGTGCCGTCCAGCTACAAGATGGCGTTTGGCTCCTCGCAGAACTTTACGATTGAATTCTGGGCGCGCCGTTCCGGCGCCACCGGCGCCGCCTCCTTCCTGCTCGACACTCGGACGGACAGTTCGGACAACGCGGCCAACAAGATCGTGCTGTATGTGAACAGCGCGGGCTATGTTGCGTTCGAGACCAACTCCATCGCGCGCATCACGTCCGGCGTGTTGTTTCCGGTGGACGCCTGGACGCATTTCGCTTTGGTCCGCAACGCGGGCGCAACGACGCTGTATCAGGCGGGAGCGCCCGTCGGCACATACGCGGACGCCACCAACTATCCCAACGTCAACATGCGCTTCGGCATGAGCATGGCGGTGACGGCGGGCTTTGTTGGCTGGATGGATCAGGTCCGTGTGTCGAAGGTCGCGCGCTACACGGGGGCCTTCACGCTGCCCGTGAGCGAGTTTGCGACCGACGCCGACACCATTCACCTGTTCCAGTTCAACGACGGCCATGGCAGCCAGTTCATCCGGGATTCCAGCAAGTCTGGGCATGATCTGAGAATGTACGGTGGGTCGATCTCCACCAATCGGGCGAAGTTTGGCGTCAGCTCCTATATGAAAAGGGATTCAAACTCTGGCGGTATCGTGGGAAATGCTAGCAAACCCAGCGCCAATATCATCATGGGAACCGACGATTTCACGGTGGATTTTTGGTATTACCCCGTTGGCATTTCCGGCGACCCGGCCATTTTGCTGACGCTTTCCGATTTGGACCAATGGGGGCCGTCGCTTCGTCACAACTTGAGTGGCAGCATCCGCGTGTCGTTGAGCGGCAATGGAAGTTCTTGGAATCTCGCGGACAATCTTTCCATCGGCACGCCGACGAACAACGCCTGGAACCACGTCGCCGTCGCGCGAAGCGGCGCCAATGTCTATTGCTTCCTGAACGGGGCGTTGACGCAAACCATCACGGTGGGCGCGTCGAATCTGTTCACTGCCACCTCGGGCTATTTCCATTTGGGCGGTCGTCCCGACAGCAGCGCGTACTCCATCAATGGCTACATTGACGAGATTCGCATCAAGCGCGGCCAAGCGGTCTGGACCTCCGCCTTCACTCCGCCGACCGCTCCCTATGTGACGGACGACGCCACCATTCTGCTGTGCCATTTCGACGGCGCCGACGGCGATGTGGTGACGCTGGACAGCAGCGAAAGCAGCTATGGGACCGACGCCTTTGGCGATGGGATGATCCCGGCGCTGACCTTCGCCGGGTCTGCGGCGCTGGATTCGACCTACACGCGGGGCGGCAATGCCACGTCCTTGAAGCTGAATGGCACGAGCCAGTACGCTTCCATCCAGTTCGCGACGCCGGGCGCCGGGCATCCGCTCTATTTCAGCGCATCGGACAAGTTTTGCATTGAGGGGTGGTTTTATATTGGCAGCTTTACCGGCAATCCACTCCTCTTCACCCTCACCGGGGTGAGCGCGGGTCAATCGACAGAAATGTTTGTAACCGTCAGCACGACGTTCACTCGCTTGTGGGTTAACAACGCCCTATCTGCTGAGGGACCTATCCTGTCGCTGGGGTGGAACCACATCGCGTGCGTGAGGGAGTCGAGGGGCTGGGTGGTGTACTCCAACGGGGTTGCGGGGACCCCGTCGAGTCCGATGACGTCGCTTTCCTATGCGGCGGAAGGTTACACCCTGCTCTTGGGGGGCTACCTGAGAACATCGCAGTATCTGAATGGAGCCATCGACAGCTTCCGCATCACCCACGGCAAGCCGCGCTATGAGGCCAATTTCACGCCCGGCAATCTGACGCCGGACGCTGACACGGCGCTGCTTTATGTGTTCAACGGCGCGCCGGGCCAGAAATGGGTGAAGGAACTCAGCAAGAACACGGCGCTGATCCAAAGCACGAACGCGCGCACGGTGAAGGATGGCGTTTACATTCCGGCGCCCAGCAACGGTCTTTCCGTATCAACGGCGCAATTCGCTTTTGGTTCTGGATCGCTGGCGGCCAACGGATCGGCCCAGTATCTGGACATTCCGTCCGCGACCGTCGCTTCGGCGTTCACTGGGAACTTCACCGTTGACTTCAGGGTCCGCTTTGCCGCGCTGGGGGGAGGCAATCACGTCAGCATGGTGACGAAAGGCTCGACGACTCTGGCGAACATGACCATCCAGATCCAGACGATTCCGACAAGCAACGCGTTCCGCTTCACCCTTTACAACACGTCTGGGACCCCTGTCTCCGCCGTGAGCGCCACCACGGCGGCGGTCAACACATGGTATCATGTCGCCGCTGTTCTGAACGGCGGCGACATGCTTCTGTTCATCAACGGGGTCTTGGAGGCGACGACGCCCATCAGCGGCGTTGTGGGCGCAAACACCAACCCATTGACCATCGGAAGTTTTTGGAACGGGTCTGAGCGTTCTGAGTTTTTCAACGGCCACATCGACGAACTCCGCATCTCCAACACCGCCCGTTGGACCGCCAACTTCACCCCGCCGACGGTTCCCTATTCCAGCTTGCAAAATTACGTCACCGGCCCCTCTTGGGTGGCGACCAAGCCGGGGGCTTCGGCGCTGGATCTGTCGGCCTTTTCCAGCATCGACGGCGCGGCCCTCTCCGGCGCGACGCCGCTGGGAACCGCGCTGACCTTCCTGGCCTCGTTCGACGGTTACGCCTCGGCCTTGGCGCGGTGGAACGGTTCGGCCTGGGTGTCGTCGGGCTACGCCATGACCTGGGACGGCTCGACCTTGACCACCAGCGCCACGGCGGCGGAGTTGAACGGGGCGGGCAACAGTTGGGCGGAGTTTCAGGCTGGCCTGTTGGCGTGGAGCGACGTGATGGGCGGCACGGTGAACATCGTCGCGGTGTTGAGCACGTCGAACCCGTCCGTCACCCCGTCGCTCGACAACATCGCGGTGACGATGGACGAGTATGTGATGATGACGCCTGGCGTCGATTACAGCGTCCGCCGCAAAAAATCGACTGGCGCGCAGACCCTGACTTTGACGCGGGTCAAGAGCGGCGGCGCCAACCAGGTGGTGGCCTACATCCCCTAACCCTGGCCCTAACCCTGGCCCTAACCTTGGCGGACCCGGACTGATGCAAGGCCGATGGGCGCGTCACGCGCCCATCGGCTTTTGCTCCGTTCAGCAAAAGGGGCGGACGAAACCCGTATGTTCAGGTTGGCGCGGGTTTTTCAAAAACCCAGTGCTGCCGCCACCAAAGAAGAATATAGTCCTATTATTGCGAATGTCGAAGGCTCCAGAACCTTCAACGCTCGCAACCAAGCGGTCGGATCGGACAACCGAACCGGCCTGCGTCACCCCCCCCCCCCACACTTTCGATGGAACGGCTTTCCGGCTGGCGCCTCAGCGCGCGGCCACAGACGTCCCATGCTCAAAAGGAGAGAACAGTGAGCAAGAACGCAATTGCATTGCTTGGTCTGCCGGTGAAGGTCAATGGCCTGCTCAGCTCCGAGTCCGCGACCCACACCGTGGCGATCGGCGTCGGCACCAAGGCTTTGGTGATCGACACGGAAATGGGCTTTGAGCCGTCGATGTGGGTGCTTGCCACCGACGCGGCCAACCCAGCCAACGCGATGGCGGGCACGGTGGTTGATTACAACCCCTTGAGCGGCGCGCTGACCTTCGACGTGATGGAGACCTATGGCGGCGGCACCCCGTCCGCGTGGCATGTGGTGCTCAGCGGCCCAATCGGCGCCCCCGGCCCGCAAGGCGTGAAGGGCGACACTGGCGCACAGGGGCCGATTGGTCTGACGGGACCTCAAGGCGCGCAGGGCGTTCAGGGCGTGAAGGGCGACGTCGGCGCCCAGGGGCCGATTGGTTTGACGGGTCCTCAGGGCGCGCAGGGCGTTCAGGGTGTGCAGGGCGACGTCGGCGCCCAGGGGACGATTGGTTTGACGGGTCCTCAAGGCGCGCAGGGCGTTCAGGGCGACAAGGGCGACACCGGCGTTCAGGGGCCGATCGGACCGACGGGACCGCAGGGGCCGGTTGGACCGAGTGGGACGACCGATTGGGAGGGCATCACCAACAAGCCCACGACCTTCGCGCCGTCGGTCCACACCCACACGGTGTCGGACACGACCGGCCTGCAAACGGCTCTGGACGGCAAAGCGTCGCTGGCGGGCAACCAGTTCACCGGCGATCAGAATCTGGGCGGCAACGCGGCTTACAACGGCGCGCTGAAAGCGGTGACGCCGTCCTTGAACACCAGCCTCACCCCCAACGAACTGACGGTGGATTTCCGCACCGGCCATCAGGCGACCCACAGCGTCACCGGCAACCGCAAGATCATTCCGGTTTTCCCGGCCAATGGCGGCGTCGGCATCCTCGACCTGACCAACGCCGGGACCGCCACCATCACCTTTTCGGCGGGAAAGAAAACGGCGAACGGCGCGTCGCTGTCCTTCACCACGTCGGGTCTTGATCGGTTGATCTTCATCGGCACGGACTCGAATTACGAAGTCATCCTGCGCAAGGACATCAAAGCATGATGCAGATTGACATGATCCTTTCGCAGGTGATGGGGTCTGAGGGCCTTGTCATGCCGACCGCGTGGAATCCCTTGGACAAAGGAGTTGATGTCACGTTGTCGGATGCGAACCTGACGGTCCATACGACCAATGCTCCAGCCGACGAGAATTGTTATGTCCGATCCGTCGCCTCAGTTCTTGTCAACACGACGGCGGGATATTATTGGGAAATGCGTTGCAATGACGACACAAACAGCGAAACCTTTGGCGTCGCGACCTCGACTTGGGGCGGAAAGCATGATGGAAGTGGTTTCTGGGGCGTTCGCCGCACCGTTGACTCCCGTATCTTCAGGTGTGGGAACGGAATCAGCATCGACAATGTGGCGTCGGCGGTCAAACAGGTTGGCGATGTCTATCAGTTGGCCTTGAAGGATGGTTGTCTCCATGTTGGGCTGAACGGGGTCTGGATTGGCGCAAGCGATCCGGTGGCCAACACGTCTCCCCTCTGGTCCGGGATCACAGGCCAAGTGTATGCGGCGGTCACAGACCACGACAACACGACCAGCACAAATGCGACCGCCAATTTTGGCGCTTCGGCGTTCGTTTACCCGGTTCCGGCTGGTTTTTTGGCGGGGTTTGGTGTGCCGCTCTGACGGACGGTGTGCGTTGAACCGTCGATGTGGTGAGCGGGCGGTTGCTTGGGGTGTGGCGTGCGTCAATGAACGAGTGACGCGTCACCAAACCAAAGTGACCTGAAACGAGTGTGAGGAAGGCCGGTGGGCGCGCGACACGCCCATCGGCCTTTCCATGCCCGTCAACCAGGATCAGGCCCGCTCTTCCAGACTGACGCGGGTCGGGGCCAGCAGGTTGGCGATCAGGGTTTGCACCACCTCGTCTTTTTGATTCAGCGTGACGATTCGCACGCGGGCCACGCCGTTTTCCGGGCGTTTGGCCGAGAGCCGGGTTTCCAGAATCTCGCCCTCGATCCGCAACTGGTCGCCGGGGCGGGTCGGTTTCGGCCAGGTGACGGCGTCCACCCCCATGCCGATGTAGCCGCCGGCCAGCTTGGCGTCGCTGGTGACGATCATCCGCATCGTCAGGCTGGCGGTGTGCCAGCCGCTGGCGGCCAAGCCGCCGAACAGGGTGGCTTTCGCCGCCGTCGGGTCCAGATGGAAGGGCTGGGGGTCGAACTGACCGGCGAAGCCGATGATCTCCTCCTCGCTGACGGTCAGCGGGCCGCCGGTGAAGCGGTCCCCCACGCTCAGATCGTCGAAATAGCGCATCCCCCTGGTTCCTTTCGGCGCGTTTGGCGATTATGATGGAGACCGTTCTGTCTCATGAGCGCAGGATAGAGACAGGTCTGTATCATTGTCAATCCGCCGATGTCGGGGGATGGTCAAGCGGCTGAGGGCGGGGCATGGACGAGACGAAGCCGAGGATGGCGGAACCGCGCAAATCGGCGCGCGAGCGTATTTTGGACGCGGCGGCGGAGCTTTTTTACCGCGATGGCATTCGCGCGGTCGGCATCGACACCGTCATCGCCCAATCCGGCGTCGCCAAGATGAGCCTCTACCGCAATTTCGCGTCCAAGGATGATCTGGTTTGCGCCTATCTGGAACGCAGCGCGCAGGCGCACGCCCGTTGGTGGGACCGGATGGCGGCGCGCCATCCCGACGATCCGAAAGGGCTGCTGAAGGGGCTGTTCGTGGCGCTCAGCCATTGGATCGCCCATCCGGAGTTTCAGGGCTGCCCCTTCGCCAACGCGGCGGCGGAGTTGCGCGACCCGGCCAACCCGGCGCGGGCGCTGGCGTTGGCGCAAAAGCGGGCGGTGCGCGAACGGTTGCGCGCGCTTGCGGCGGCGGCGGGAGCGGCGGACCCCGACCGTCTGGCCGCGCATCTTCAGGTGTTGATGGAGGGGGCCTATTCGGCGGGGCAAACGCTGGGCGTCGATGGCGACGCAAACGCCGTGGCGTCAGCGGCGGCGGCGTTGATCGACGCGGCCTGTGGCGAGAACGCCTGACCGTCGCGGCGGCGCTGTTTACTCGGCGGCGTCGATGCGCGAGCGATCCGGCAACGAACCGTCACGGTAATCTTGCAGCCGAGTCGCCCGCAGGCCGCGCAGGCCGTGGCTGTCGATCAGACGTTGCCAAGACAGGAACTCTTCCACCGACAGGGTGTAGCGGCGGCAGGCCTCTTCCAGACTGATGAGGCCGGATCGCACCCCGGTGACGACCTCCGCCTTGCGGCGCATGACCCAACGCTTGGTGTTGGGGGGGGGAAGATCATTTTCAGTCATGGGATGCCCCTCTGGACCAACAACCGTCGACCCGTCGGTCGCATCTTGGCCGGTTTCAAGGCCGCGATCACCGGAGGCGTGTTCGATGAGTGTCATGCGCGGACGCTCCAACCCAAACTGTGCGTTCCACAATTCCGACGGTCACTTTAGGGGTAGGCGCTTAACAAATGCCTAAACGATACGGTTAACGAATTTCTGAGCGCAACAGGCTTGCGCGGCTTCGGCAATGAACATGCACACAAACGACATGGGAAGGCGCGCGGGTTGCGCGCCTTCCGACCGGCGGCGTGGTGGGTTACTCGGCGTCCTCGAAGCCGAAGCTTTCGCTTTCGTCGTCGTAGGTGAACAGCTCGGCGTAGCGCGCCCAACTGGTCACGGCCCGCAGGGTCTCGTCGGCGTAGCCGTCGCTCATGTGGGCGGTCAGTTCCGCAAGGACATGGTCGGCGGGCAGCCGGTGGTTGGGGGCCTGTTTGAGGGCGGCGTGGATGTGGGCGGCCAACGGCACGCGCAGGACCAGATGCTCGGCGAACAGGCGCTTGCGGTCCTCCACCCCGGATTCGGCGAACAGGCGGCCCGGTTCGGTCAGGTGGATGTCGCCCTCCGCCACCTCGGCGAAGCCCAGCGTTTGCAACGCCTCGGCGATCGGGAACAGATCGTCGATCTCGTGCTGGAAGGCCGAGGCGAGGTGCGGCAGGTCGGCCTTGCCGTGATAGGCCGGGGAGGCCAGCGTTTCCAGCAACCCGGCCAGCAGATTGGTGGAGACCTGCACCATCGGCTCGGCGTGCGCCGGGGGCCGTTTGGCGGTGGGGGACGCCAGCGGCGGCAGGGGTTTGCGCGCGGTCATCAGGCCATAGATGTCATCGACCAGCGCGCGGAAATCCGGCTCCAGCCGGTTGCGCGGGTGGGGCAGCTCGACCCGGATTTCCGCCGCCACCCGACCGGGGTTGGAGGAGAAAACCAGGATGCGGTCGCACATCAGCACCGCTTCTTCAATGTTGTGCGTCACCATCAGGATCGACTTGATCGGGAGGCGCCGCTCCATCCACAGATCGAGCAGGTCGGTGCGCAGCGTTTCCGCCGTCAGCACGTCCAGCGCCGAAAACGGTTCGTCCATCAGCAGGATTTCCGGGTGGACGACCAGCGCGCGGGCGAAGCCGACGCGCTGGCGCATGCCGCCCGACAGTTCCTTTGGGTAAGCCGATTCAAAGCCGGACAGGCCGATCAGGTCGATGGCCTCCTCGGCCCGCGCCTCGGCCTCTTTGGTTGGAACGCCCTTGGCCTTCAGTCCGGCCATGACATTTTCCCAGACGGTCAGCCAGGGAAACAGGGCGAAGGTCTGAAAGACCATCGCCACCCCGTTGGTCGGGCCGCTGACCGGCGCGCCATGGTGGCGAACATTGCCGGAGGTCGGGCGAACCAGCCCGGCGACGATGCGCAGCAGGGTGGATTTCCCAGAGCCGGAGCGCCCAAGCAGCCCGACGATCTCGCCGTCCTTCAGGGTCAGATCGACGTCGTCGAGAACGACATACTCCTGGCCCGACGGTTTCGGGTAGGCCTGACGGACGCCGTTCAGCTCGAAAATGGTGGTGTTGACGGTGTTCAGCATGACGATGTCCCTCTTCTCAGGCGAGGCGCAGGCGGCGTTCGGCGAAGGCGTACAGTGGACGCCACAGCAAACGGTTGAACAGGGTGACGAACAGAGCCATCACGGCGATGCCCAGCACGATGCGGGGGTAATCGCCCTCGGCGGTGGCTTGGGCGATGTAGCGGCCCAGCCCATGGGCGGTGAGCGTGGTGTCGCCCCAGCGGACGGCCTCGGCGACGATGCTGGCGTTCCACGACCCGCCCGACGCGGTGACGGCGCCGGTGACGTAATAGGGGAACACGCCGGGCAGCATCACGTCGCGCCACCATTGCCAACCCCGGATGCGGAAGTTGGCGGCGGCCTCCTTCAGATCGCTGGGGAAGGCGGCGGCTCCGGCGATGACGTTGAACAGGATGTACCATTGGGTGCCCAGGATCATCAGCGGGCTGAGCCAGACGTCCGGGTTCAGGTCGAAACGGACGATCAGCACGACGGCGACCGGAAACAGCAGATTGGCCGGAAAGGCGGCGAGGAACTGGGCGGCGGGCTGCACCGCTTCGGCCAGCCGGGGCCGCAGCCCGATCAGGATGCCCAGCGGAACCCAGATCAGCGACGCCACGGCGATCAGAACCACCACCCGCAGCAGCGTCGCCCCACCCAGCAGGAAAGCGAGGCCGACGTCGCTCCAATCCGCGCCGGAGGCGATGAAGGACAGCATCGACCAGCCGCAATACAGCCCGACGACCGCCAGCGTGGCGTACCACGCGCCATCCACCCACCGCGCCGGAACGCGGTCCAGCCAGCGGGTCAACGGGCGGGCGGCTGTCCCGACGTTCAAAGCGCGGGGCAGCGCCAACCGCCACCAGATCGCCCGTCCGATCAGCGCGTCGAGCGGGGCGAAGAGGGCGCGGAAGAAACGGGTGCGCTGGTACAGGTCGAGCAGCCAGGATTCCGGCGACTCCTGCGACCCGGTCAACTCGACGCGGAACTTGGCGGCCCAGGCGACCAAGGGGCGGAACAGCAGTTGGTCGTAGGCCAGAATGACCAGCAGCATCGCCAGCACCGCCCAGCCGACGGCGTCCAACCGCTGCTGGGCGATGGCCTCGGCCAGATAGGATCCGACGCCGGGCAGGGTGATGGTCTGGTCGCCCACGGTGATCGCTTCGGACGCGACGACGAAGAACCAGCCGCCGGACATCGACATCATCATGTTCCACACCAAACCGGGCGCGGCGTAGGGGGCTTCAAGCGTCCAGAAACGTTGCCAGCCGGAAAAACCGAAACCGTCGGCCACCTCGTCCAGATCGCGCGGCACGGTGCGCAGCGACTGGTAAAAGCTGAAGGCCATGTTCCAGGCTTGGCTGGTGAAGATGGCGAAGATGGCGGCGCATTCCGCGCCCATCACGCTGCCGGGAAACAGCCCCAGAAAGAAAACGACGGTGAAGGAGATGTAGCCCAGCACCGGCACTGATTGGAGCACGTCCAGCACCGGAATCAGCAGCATCCCCGCCCGGCGGCTTTTCGCCGCCAGCGTGGCGTAGGTGAAGGTGAAGACCAGCGACGCCGCCATCGCCGCCAGCATCCGCAAGGTCGAACGCAGGGCGTATTCCGGCAGCATCCAGGGATCGAGAACCACCGGCGTGGTGGCGATGCTGTCCAGCGGAGCCGCCATTTGATGGCCGCCGATGGCGACCAGAGCCAGCAGGCCGATGACCAGCGGCAAAGCCAGAACGTCCCAACGGTTGGGGGTGGCGTCGGCGGCCTTGACCGAGACGCTTGTGTGTATCCAAACCATGACCAACCCATCCCGCGACTCCCCCATCCGGGGATTCGCTTGGCAAAGCGTGGCGAAGGCGGTCCCCGCGCGGGAACCGCTTTACGGAAAGTGGGGATGAATCAGCGACTTCGCGGAGTCGGCTCGCGCGACACGCCGCGCAGCCCGGTGCGGAAACGCAACGGGCGCACGGGGAATCGAATGGTGAGTGAAAGAGTCACCAAGGTCCACCTGCGTTCGGTTCGGCGACAACGCCGACCGGGGTGGACCTGTCGGCAGGTCAGCCCAGAATCAGCGTCGTCGAAATGTTGGGTCGAGGTCGACTACTGGGGCTGTCCATCTCTTGCCTTTTTGGGTGGTGGGCGTGGCCGCGCTCATCGCGAACACACGCGCGCCAGCCGATGATGCGGTGACGTTGGTTTCCGTCTACTCCCGAGCCATGGCCCGGTCAAGGCGCGCGTGCGGGGTTTGCGGAAGGTGAAAGAGATTTCACGAAGAGCGGGGCGGCACGGGCGCGACGGCCTGTTCGCGGTCCCAAAAACGACGATGGCGGCTCCCGGATCATCGCCGTGGGAGCCGCCATCGTGGGGACGGAAAGACAGGCAGGGGCCTCAATACACCGTGGTGATGCTGGACAGCGGCACTTCGTTGCTGTTGATGCTCAGAACGGTTTCGCCATTCTTGTCGTTGCCGATGCCGGACACCGTGCCAAAGGTGTAGGTGGTGGCCTTGATGGTCGCGTCCTTTTGGGCGCTGGTCGGGGCGACGTTGATCTTGTAGGCGCCGGGCTGCACCGCGTTGCCGCTGTCGTCCTTGAAGTCCCAATTGACGAGATGCTTGGTTCCCGCCGAGGTGTCGCCGACCAGCGAGCGGACGGTGCGGCCTTGCGCGTCCTGGATGTCGACGCGCACTGACTTGGCGGCGGTGTCCAGTTCATAAGCCAGCGGCGCCTGGGTCATGCCCTGGGTGTATTGGAAGGCCTCGCCCTTGAAGGCCACCGTGCGGTTGAGATAGGCGAGGTTGGTCGAGGCGGTGCTCGACCCTTGCAGCTTCAGCAATTTGTCCAGGCGGCTGTTGGTGCCGATGTTCTGCTCGACGTTGGCGAACTCGACCAACTGCTTGGTCATGTCGTTCGTGTCCATCGGCTTCAACGGATCCTGGTTTTTCATCTGGGTGGTCAGCATGGTCAGGAAGGTTTGGAAATTGTCGCCCAAACCCTTGGTGGCCGCCTCCGTCTTCGCCTCGTCGCTGGTGGGGGTGTTGCTGGTGACGGTCTTCGAGCCGGTGGACTTGGTGCCCGACGCGGTGCCGAACTGGTTGATGGTCAGGTCGCTGGTGGCCATGGCGGATGTCCTTGCAGGCTCGAAAGGCCGGTTGGGCCGAATGGGGAAGAGAAGACGCTGGCTTAGGCCCGAATGTCCAGTCGGCCGTCGCCGACCGTCACGGTGTAGGCGGCGGATTGGCCGGGATCAGCCTCGTCGCCCGCCCCGCCCCGCAGGCCGCGCCCGCGTTTTCCCGATCCATTGCCGTTGCCGTCCCCCTGGGATTGGTTGCCGTCCCCGCGCAGGCTGAAATTCAGGCTGTTGGAGTCGGTTTGCAGACCGGCGTCTTGCAAGGCGCGTTCCAAACCACGGCTGTCGCGTTGCAACAGCTCCAGCGTTTGCGCCTTTTCCACCGCGACCATCGCGTTGACCCGGCCATCGGCGCCGATGTCCAGCTTGATGTCGATGCGGCCCAATTCGGCGGGGTGCAGGTTGATGGTGAATTGATCGACGTCGTCGGCGACGTTTTTCTTGATGTGTACGGCGACCTGATCGGGAACCCCCAGCGGCGTTCCGGCGGTCCCGCGCGAGGGACGGAGGCTGGCCGCCGCCTGGGTCATGTCGATCTGCGCGGCGGCGCGCGGCGCCTCCATGGCGGCCAAGGCGGCGTGGGTCTGGGCGGCGGTTCCCGCATGGGCGCTGGCCGTCTCGGTTGTCGCGGCGGCGGCGGTTGCGCCGGTCAGCGCGCCGACGGCTTGGCTGTCCGCCGTGGTCTTCAGCGCCTCAAGGCCGGGGGGCGGTGGGGCGACGGCCTGGAGAGCGGCGGCTTGCGCTTGCGGTTGGCCATCGTTCTTGCCGGATCCGGCGTCGCCGCCGGCGGTCTTGCCGCCCGCCTTGTCGCCCATCTTGGCCTTGGCGGCGGCGATCAGGTCGGCAAAGCTGGCCGGGATGGCGCCGTCGTCATCGCTGGGCAACGCCTGGGTGGCGGCGTCGCCGCCCGTTGCGGTCGGGGCGGCGTCTTCAGCCAAGAGTTTTGCCGGGTCGAGCGGTGTCTCGCCCGCGCTGGCCTTCGCGTCCTTGCTTTGCCCGTTCGGATCGGTTGCGGCGTTGGGGGAGGCGGCGGTTTGACCGGCGGTCGCCGCCGCGTGCTGCGCCTGGGCCAGACGGGCGGCCAATTGCGCCGCCGGGTCGGTTCCCGCCGCCGCCGTCGCGCCGCCTTGCGCGGCTGCGGCTGATGCGGCTGCGGCGTCCGCGTCGGTCTTCGGAGCGGTTTGCTGGGTGGCGAGGCCGCTCAGTTGCAAGCTGGCCAGCAGGGTGTCGCTGGTCGGGGTGACGATTTCGACGACGGTTTCGGTGACGGTCAGCGTCGCGTCGATCACCGTGGTCGTGTCGGACGGGGCGGCGTCGGCGGCCTGACCGTCGGACGCGGGATCGCCATCGGTTCCCCCGGTCGCGTCCGTCTCGGTCGCGGCGACGGTCGCGTCCTCGTCGGTCGCGCCGTCCTTGGCGCTGACGGCGTCCGCTGTGGTCTTGTCGGCGCTGGGCGCGGCGGCGCCGTCCTTGGCGGCGGGTTTGTCGGTCTTCGCGGCGGTGGCTTTGCGCGGCGGCGCGTCGTCCTTGGCGCGCACCGTGTTCTTGGCGTCGTCGCGCGGGGCGGGCTTCGCCTCGGCGGTCTCGCTGCGGGCGGGAGGCGGTTCGGTTTTCTCGGCCTGGCGCGGCGGCGGCGCGGCGTCAAGGCGCGGGCGCTCGGCGCGCACCGGAGCCTGCTGCCGCTTGGCCTCGGCCCGCGCGGCCTGAGCCTCTTTGGCGTCGTCTTTGGCTTGCGCGCGCTTGCGGTCGATGGAGTCGCTTATCATGCGGTCCATCATCTTGGAAAAGGCGTCGTCCTTGGTCCCGGTCCCTTGCGTTTGGGACTGGGACAGCCCCTCGAACAGGGAGGCGGCGGAGATGTTGGATTGGATTTCCATGGGACGATCCCTCAAGACGGCTGGACGCATTGGGTCAATGCAACAGGTGGGCCAACAGAAAGACACGGGGCGCGGCGCAGAAAACAGGCGGGCGGGGTCGGTGGGGCGGGCGGTGGTGGACGAAGCGCTCGGCAGTTCCGGCCTGAAAGATCGGCAAAATTCGCCGGGTGACGGCGCTTCTTGCCGCAAACCGCAGACGCGGCCCAAGCAAGACCCTCAAGGAAAAAAGGGCCGCTCGTTGCGGAGCGGCCCCCGAAAGCGTTCGGGAAGTTCGGATGGAGGACGTCACGACGCGCGGGCGCGCGTCAAAGCCGGGTGTTGAGCGTCGCCGAGGCGCGCGTGCCGCTGGGCGGCGGGGTGTAGCCGCGCCCACCGCCCATGTGCGCGGCGTAGGCGGTGGTCGGGGCCTTTTGCGCCTTGGTGACGGCGCCGACCACGGTGTCGACGATGATCTTCTGCGCGATGCCGCCCAGACGCAGCGCTTCGGCGTTTTCCGCCGAGGCGGCGTACAGGGCGGTCGCGGCCTCTTTCAGCGAGGCCTTCAACTCGTCGGGCAGGTTGCGCATGCCGTCGCGGTCAACGCGCAGGGTGCGGGAAATGTCCTCATAAACCAGCGACATCGGTTGCTTGTCCTTGGCGAACTGCGCCAGCTCTTTGGTTGGGCGCCGGGCCTGGACGGCGGCGGTTTCCTGTTTCAACAGGCTGGTCATGCGGGCCATCAACGTGACCAGCGCGGTCGCGCGCTCCAGCGCGTTCTTCGGCAGGTTGGACGGCGGGGTCTTGGCGGGCTGGGGGAAACGGACGTCGACCTTATCCATGGTTGGCCTCCTGGGCGCGAAGAAGCTCGTGGTAGACTTGGTTGGCGATGCCGAAACCGCCGCGCTGGGTCATCTGTTTGCCGAACTGCTCGATCAGCATCGGCTTGAACATTTCCTCGCCGCGTCCGCCGCCGAACGTTTCGTCGGTGCCGATGCCGTCGAACATGTGGCCGAGCATCTGCGAGACGAAGACATTCTCGAACTCGTTGGCGGATTTGCGGATCTGGGCAAGCTTTGCCGGGGCGATTTTGGCTTCCAGATCGGAAACTTTCGCCTCGGTGCGGACGCCGAACCCCTCGGCCTTGGCCCGCTCGATCAACGTCGGCAGGCGCGGCGCGGCGGCGGTGGGAAGGGCGGGGGTCAGGTCCATCATATCACCTCGATCTCGGCTTGCAGGGCGCCGGCGGCCTTGATCGACTGAAGAATGGCGATCATGTCCCGTGGTCCCACACCCAGAGCATTCAAGGATTGTACCAACTCCTGCAACGTCACCCCGGAATTCATCACGGCGAGGCGATTGTTGGATTGTTCGTCCACCTGGATGTCGGTGCGCGGCACCACGGCGGTCTGCCCCTGGCTGAAGGGGCCGGGCTGGCTGACCTGCGGAGTCTCGGTGATGCGGATGGTCAGGTTGCCCTGAGCGATGGCGACGGTGGAGATGCGGACATTCTCGCCCATGACGATGACGCCGGATTTCTCATCGACGACGACGCGGGCGACCTGATCGGGGGTGACGCGGAGCTGTTCGATCTCAGTGATGAGGCCGACGACGTCGCCGCGCCGGGCCTCGGGCACCGTCAGCAGCACCGACGACGGGTCGGTCGCCTGGGCGCGGTTGCCGCGAAGCTGGATGTTGATGGCGGTGGCGACCCGCTGGGCCGTGGTGAAATCGGGGTTGCGCAGGGACAGGCGCAGAACCGGCAGTTCGGCCAGCGAGAACTGAATCTCGCGCTCGACGATGGCGCCGGAGGAGATGCGCCCGGCGGTCGGCACGCCGCGCGTCACGCTGGCCCCCTGGCCTTGGGCCGAGAAGCCGGAAACGGCGATGGGGCCTTGCGCCACGGCGTAGACCTCGCCGTCGGCGCCCATCAGCGGGGTGACGAGCAAGGTGCCGCCCAGCAGGCTTTTGCTGTCGCCCATCGCCGAGACGGTGACGTCGATCCGCGTGCCCTGCGCGGCGTAGGCCTGAAGCGTGCCCGTCACCATCACCGCCGCCACGTTCTTGGTGCGCATGTTGGTGCCGCGCGTGTTCACGCCCATCCGTTCCAGCATGCCGGTCAGGCTTTGTTCGGTGAAGGGCGAGTTGTTCAGGCTGTCGCCGGTGCCGTTCAGGCCGACGACCAGGCCGTAACCGATCAGCATGTTGTCACGGACGCCCTCGACATCGACGACATCCTTGATACGGGCCGAGGCGGCTTCCACCGGCGCGGCGGGCAACGTCGCCGTCAACAGCAGGGCGACGGCGGCAAGCGCGGCGGCGCGGCGAAGAAAGGCGAGGGGGGCGGATGTCATGACGCGGGCACTCCTGAACGGGCGCGTTCATCCATACAAACGCCGTGCCAACACGGAAGATTCTGGGCTTTGCCCTAAGGAATGATCGAAAAGATGAGCGTTGGAGCGCTTTTGTCACGCTCAGGCGGCAATTTTTGCCCGATTGCGGCAAGGCTTGACCGGGTGTTAAGGTTGGCCCATCTAAGGTACGCGCGTTGGCCGCGTCCCCTTCTTGCAAACGGTCGCACGGATCATGAAAGTCGAAGGCACCGGAAAAACACGCGGCAGCGGTACGGTTCGCCGGACCGGCAAGGCCGACAGCGCGTCCGGCGCCGCGTTCTCCAAGCAATTGGTCAGCGAGACCAACACCGCCCATGGCGTGTCCGCCACCGCGTCGATGAGCGGGGTCAGCGGCGTGCTGGCGTTGCAAGAGGTGGACGCCACCGACGACGCGACCGCGCGGGCCTCGCGCGGCAAGATGCGCGCGGAAGAGATGCTGGACAAGCTGGAGGAAATCCAGCACGGCCTGTTGTCCGGCACCCTGTCCAGTCAGAGGCTGGTGGAGTTGGCCAAGGTGGTGCAATCCCGCCGCGCTCAGGTCGATGATCCGGACCTTGCCGAAATCCTCGACGAAATCGACCTCCGCGCCCAGGTCGAACTGGCCAAGCTGACCTCCTGATCCATATTTGTGACATGTTGGCGGTTCGGAGGTCTCTGGAAGAACTCCGTCAGCGCCCCCACGCCGTTCGCTGGCGGGCCGTTTGACCCGTCCGGAGATGGGGAGGTTGGCGAGGCTTCCCGGAAAATGGGCGCAATTCTTTTTTATTCCAAGGGTTTGTTTGGCTGTTGCCGGGGCCAACCATAGGGTTGCGGTCCCGGCCTCGCCTGCCTATACTCCGCGCCGCCCGGATCACCCCTTTTCGCGCTGGATGCTTTCGGATGACGTCGTCGACGCTGCCTCAGAACTACTCCCCGTCGGAAGACGAGGAGTTCATGAACCCGACCATGGTGGAGTATTTCCGCCAGAAGCTGGTGCGCTGGCGCGCCGAGCTGCTGGCCGAATCCACTGAGACGTTGAACAGCCTCCAGGAAGGCGGGATCCAGGAACCGGACATCGCCGACCGCGCGTCGGCGGAAACCGACCGCGCCCTGGAATTGCGCACCCGCGACCGCGAACGCAAGTTGATCTCCAAGATCGACGCCGCGTTGGGCCGGATCGCCGATGGCAGCTTTGGCTATTGCGAGGAGACGGGGGATCCGATTTCGGTCCGCCGCCTCGACGCCCGCCCGATCGCGACGCTGAGCCTTGAGGCGCAGGAGCGTCACGAGCGGATGGAGCGCACGCAGCGCGACGATTGACCGTCGCTCACGCGTCGGTCAGACGTCAGGAACACAGCGCGCGGGGGGCGTCCCCCGCGCGCTTTTCCCTGTCCAAAGCCGCCTTTGTTCAGACGATGATCCCGTAGCCTTCGCTGAAGCCCGCCTTGATGTAGTCGGCGCTGGCGTAGGCGAAGCCCTTGTCGCCCCACTTTTCGCTCCAACTGTTGCGGATGATGAAGGTTCCGTCGCGGCGATAGCCGACCACGCAGACCGCGTGGCCGCCGCCCGCCGTTTCGCGGCGGTAGCGCTCCAGCTCGCCGTCCGGTCCCGCGTTCATCCAGGCCGAATCGACGGCCAGACGGGTGATGATCGGCCCGTTGGTCGCCAGCCATTTCCGCCAGACCGTCAGATTGACGCCGAGATTGTGGTAGCTGCGAATCTTGAAGCGCGCCGCCTTGGTGTAGAAATCCTGCGCCGTCCCCTGCCACAACGGCCCGTGCAGCGGCAAATCGGCTTCCAGCGCGCAGCCATATTGCCGGGCGATGTCGAGCGCCCGTTTCACCTCGGTCCCTTCCTGTTCGATGAAGGTGGTGGGGTAGCTGGTCAGCGTGTCGGTTTCCTTGTCGGCCATCCAGATGAAGCGCGGCGACAAATGGGTGTCAAAGCCGATGCCGCCCTTTTGGGTGAAGTGATAGCGCAGCAGCCCGTCCGCCGTGGCGAATCCGACGCAGGCCCCGGTCTGTCCCTGGTTGCTGATCGTCCAGGCGGGCGCGCGCAGATCGACCGAGTCCGGCAGCGCGCTGGAAGACAGCGCCTGGACCGTCCCGGCGTCCAGCGCCGCTTGCCACGACCAATCGCGCTGAGGATCGCGGGAAGGGATGCAGTTCAAAACATAGAAAGCGGATGGCTGTTGATCGATCATCATGGGAGTCCGTTGCGGTGGCGTGCCGTTATCGGGATTTTTGTCAAGAAAACTCCCTTGATGGTTGATTCGATTCGTCCGGCTGTAAAGGGGCCATGGGATGTCGCGATGGGACAAGGGGAGGGACATGGCCCTCTGACGTTGGTCGGAATCAGCCCGGCAGAAGCCGCCGCCCGGCAAGAATGACCGGGGGAGAGCGCAACGACGAACAGGGGGCTGTTTCCAGCCCCCCTTGCCCGTGACGGCGATCCGACAGTTCCCTTATCAGAACGGCATGATGATGTCGTAGAGCTGCTGGCCGTAGCGCGGCTGCTGGACGTCGGTGATCTGACCGCGCCCGCCGTAGGAGATGCGCGCCTCGGCGATCTTCTCGTAGCTCAAGGTGTTCTGGGCGGTGATGTCTTCGGGCCGGATCACGCCGGTGATTTGCAGGTCGCGCAGTTCGTAGTTCACGCGCACCTCTTGATGCCCCTGGATGACCAGGTTGCCGTTTGGCAGGGTTTGCGTGACCAGGGCGGCGACCTTCAGCACAATCTT
Organism: Azospirillum sp. FG154; assembly: GCF_057809575.1. NCBI lineage: Bacteria > Pseudomonadati > Pseudomonadota > Alphaproteobacteria > Rhodospirillales > Azospirillaceae > Azospirillum > Azospirillum sp. FG154. The sequence continues at coordinate 204,387 of NZ_JBMDKF010000007.1, forward strand.
TTCGGTGCGGTCCACCGACCCCTTGCCGTCGTTGGCGGTCGAGCTGGACAGATCGACCAGGCTGGAGGCGGAAGCGCCGGCGGGCAGGACGCGGTTCAGCGTGCCGGCTTCCAGACCGAACAGGTTCGGCATCCCGGCCTTGTCGGAGTTGGCGCGCGACCGCTTGCTTTCGTTGGCCAGCTTGGCCTGATCGTCGATGGCGATGTTGATGGTCAGGATGTCGCCAACCTTGTTGGCGCGCTGATCCTTGAAGAAGGCCTTGGCTCCGGTCCGCCACAGCGAGTTCGGATTGCGCTCGGTCGGCAGCGGCGTCGGCATCGGCAGGCTGACCGGCTGATACCCGTTTTTGGCCTGGGGATCCTGGATTTGGCTCATTTCCGGGGCCTTGCCGATGTCGCCAATGCGCGACGCGGCGTTGCAGGCGGTCAGCGACGCGGCGGCGGCGGCGATCAGAACCAGACGCAGGGCGGTCTTGGCGGCGGCGGTCTTGGTGGTCGTCATGGGAGCTTTCTCCTTAGTTCGAGGCGATGCCGGGCTTTGCCACGGCGACCAGGTTGGGGCCCGCCACCGTCGCTTCGACGATGCGGTTGGATTGGGTGTTGACGACGCGGATCACGTCGCCGCGACCACCGTCTTGCAGGGCCTTGCCCTGGGTGGTCAGCGACAAGACGCCGGTCGTCAGCGTGATGAGGACGATGGCGCCCTTGTCGACGATGCGCGGCGATTGCAGATCGCGCAGCCGGACGGGCTGGTTGGTGGACACGCCGCGCTTGGGCGTCATGCCGATGAGTTGGGCGTCGGTGGCGGCGGTGTCGCTGCTGGTTTGGTCTGCGCGAACATCCTGCCAGTCAATGTCGCCGGGGCCGATCATGTCGCCGGGAACGACGCGGCGGACCAGCACCGGCACCTGGACCACGCCGAAGGCGCGGCCCGCGATGGGCAGGCGCACCACCGGGTGGGTGTTGGCGACGACGATCTCGGCGGCGAAGCGGCCCTGAACCGGGTTGTAGTAGAGGTTTTCCACAGCCAGGCTGCCAGCGCCCTGCGGGGCGCGCAGCTCGATGGCGCGGGTGTCCAGCTCCATTTGCAGGCGGCCCACCGTAATCACGCGGGACAGCGCGTCGGACAGCGCCGCTTCCACATGCGCCACGCCATAAACCACCGCAGGCGGCTCCAACGCGACGGCGGACGAGACGACGCCGGGGGCGGTCAGCAGAGCGGCGCCGAGGAGGAGGATCGACAGGGTGCGGGTCATGGCGGCGGTTCCTGGTGTCAGAGCGTTGGGGCGGCGGCGTTACTTCATCTGACCGGCTTGCTGCATCATCTCGTCGGTCGTCTTGATGATCTTGGAGTTCATCTCATACGCGCGCTGGGCGGTGATGAGGGTGGTGATCTCCTGCACCACGTTGACGTTGGAGGTTTCCAGCGCGCCCTGGGTGACGCGGCCAAAGCCGGGGGCGCCGGGGTTCCCGGTCACGGACTGGCCCGAAGCGCCGGTTTCCAGGAACAGGTTGTCGCCGATGGCTTCCAGACCGGCGGCGTTGGCGAAGGTGGCCAACTGAATCTGGCCGACATTCTGCGTGGCGGTCTGGCCGTCGAGCTTCACCAGAACCTCGCCCGACGGGTTGATCGCCACGTCGACGGCGTTGGTCGGGATGGTGATGTTGGGCTGCACCGGATAGCCGTCGGCGGTGACGATGACGCCTTCGGGCGACAGCTTGAAGTTGCCGGCGCGGGTGTAGGCGGTGTCGCCGCTGGGCATCGTGATCTGGAAATAACCCGACCCGTTGATGGCGACGTCCAGCTTGTTGTCGGTGATGTTCAGGTTGCCCTGTTCCAGCACGCGGGCCACGGCGGCGACCCGGACGCCGGCGCCGATCTGCACGCCGGTCGGCACCACGGTGCCCGCGTCCGACGAGGTGGAGCCGATGCGGCGGAAGTTTTGGTAGAGCAGATCCTGAAATTCGGCACGTTGCTTCTTGAAGCCGGTCGTCGTCGAGTTGGCGATGTTGTTGGAGATGGTTTCGACGTTGAGCTGCTGGGCGATCATGCCGGTGGCGCCGATGGCGAGGCTGCGCATGGTGGTGTTCCTCTTCTTTGCTGGCGGCGTTTAGGCGGTGCGGCCCAGTTTGGTAATCATGTTGCGGATGCGATCATTCTCGTTCTCGATCATCTTCTGCGCCGACATGTAGTTGCGCTGGATCTCGATCATCTGGGTCATCTCCACAACAGGCTTCACGTTGGAACCTTCAAGCAATCCCTGTGCCACTTTCGTGTCGGCGGGGGCCGCCTGCGGCTCTTCGTCGGTGACGTACAGGCCGGAGCCGACTTCGGTCATCAACTGTTCGTTCTTGAAGGTGACGATGTTCAGCTTGCCCACCGGGCCAAGCTCGGTGGAGACGGTGCCGTCGCCGCTGACCTTCACGTCGGACGTGCCGGCGGGCAGGGTGATCGGTTGGCCGTTGTCGGCCAGAACCGGCAATCCGCCGCCATCCACCATCTGGCGCTGATCGTTCATGCGAAAATTCCCGGCGCGGGTGTATCGGGGGCCGCTGGCGGTGTCGACTGTGAAGTAACCATGCCCCGTCAGCGCCAGATCCATCGGATTTCCCGTCTGGGTCATGCCGCCAACCGAAAGATCACGCACCACGGCGCGGTCTTGAACGAAGCTGACCTTCTCGTGCATGCCTGGTTTTTCCAGGAATTCGGTGAACAGCATGCGTTGGTTCTTGTAGCCGGTCGTGTTCATGTTCGCGATGTTGTTCGACGTTACCTCAAGCTGCCGTTGCAGGGCCATTTGGCGCGACAGAGCGACGTAGATCGAATTTTCCATCTTGCGGCCTCATTCTTCACACGGGGTCAGGCGGAACCGTCCGACCGGCGAAAAGGGTGTTGCAGGAGGCGTGCCAGTTGCCCGGCGGCCTGTCATTCCCTGGATTCCGGGCAAAGAGAGGGCGTTCCGGCCCGATGGGGCAAGGGGCGCCGGGCAGAATCTGCCGGGGAATGGCGACTCTTGCCGGGCTGCGCCGGGCAAAGTCGTCCTGATCCCGCTGAACGCCGAATGGCGTGCGGGTGGGTTGGCGGAGTCCGGGCGCGCCGAACCCAAGGCGTCGCGCCAGACCGGGCGTCGCGGGCGACGGACGGCGTGGCGGACCTGGAATCCGGGCGGCGCGGAGGTCCGGGTTGTCCCACTCAAAAATCATGCCGACGCGGGTGGTCCGCTGTGGAATCAGCGCCCTCGCCCCGCCGCGCCGGGCCGTTGAAAGGAGTTGTTAACTATCCCAACGCTAGGTTCAGGGGGATTGCGGGACCGCCCCCGCGCGCGAACACGCTCAGGATTCCATGGCCGAACACGATGCTGGGGAAAGCGCCGATGGAATGCCGCGCAAGAAATTCAGCGGCAAGAAATTGGTTCTCTTCGTCATTCTTCCGCTCGTGCTGTTGATCGGCGCTGGAGCGGGCGTCTTTTTCTCCGGCATGCTCGACAGCCTGCTTGGCAAGAAGGAGGAGCACGCGGAGGAAGCGCACCCGGCGGAGCCAGCGGCGCCCGACCCGCACGCGGCTCCGGTCTTTTATGACCTGCCGGACATGCTGGTGAATTTGAACAGCGCCGGGAAGCGTCCGGCCTTTTTGAAGATCAAAATTTCGATCCAGGTGTCGAAGCCGGAGGATGTTCCGGCGATCGAGCATGTGTTGCCGCGCATCATCGACAATTTCCAGGTTTACTTGCGCGAACTTCGGTTGGAAGATCTGCGGGGATCGGCGGGCATGTACCGCCTGCGTCAGGAATTGCTGTTGCGCATCACCGCCGCCGCGCATCCGGTGAAGGTGAAGGACGTGCTGTTCAAAGAGATGCTGGTCCAGTAGGGCTGTTGGGTTGGTGCAACGGGGCGCGGCATGAGCGACACCGAAGAGCTGAGCGAGGAAGAACGCCTCGCCGCCGAATGGGCGGCGTTGGCGGAGGACAGCGGCGACGTCGGCGACATGGGCGGCGGCGGCGGATCGACGCGCGTCCTCAACCAGGATGAAATCGACAGCCTTCTGGGGTTTGACCAGGGCGGCGCCGGCGACGGCGAAAACTCCGGCATCATGGCGCTGGTCAACTCGGCGCTGGTCAATTACGAACGCCTGCCGATGCTGGAGGTGGTCTTCGACCGCCTCGTCCGCATGATGTCCACCTCGCTGCGCAACTTCACCTCAGACAACGTCGAAGTCAGCCTGGATCAAATTTCGTCCGTGCGTTTCGGCGATTATTTGAACTCGATTCCGTTGCCCGCCATGCTGTCGGTCTTCAAGGCGGAGGAGTGGGACAATTACGGCCTGATGGTCGTCGATTCCGCGCTGATCTATTCCATCGTCGACGTGCTGCTGGGCGGTCGTCGCGGCACGGCGGCGATGCGCATCGAAGGCCGCCCCTACACCACCATCGAACGCAACCTTGTGGAACGCATGGTCCATGTGGTGCTGTCCGATCTGTCCGCCGCCTTTGATCCGCTGTCGCCCGTGACCTTCCGGTTCGACCGGCTGGAAACGAACCCGCGCTTCGCCACCATCGCGCGTCCGGCCAACGCGGCGGTGCTGGTCAAGCTGCGCATCGACATGGAAGATCGCGGCGGGCGTTTGGAGTTGATGATCCCCTACGCGACGTTGGAGCCGGTTCGCGAACTGCTGCTCCAAATGTTCATGGGTGAAAAGTTCGGTCGCGATTCGATTTGGGAAACCCACTTGGCCTCTGAACTGATGGTGACGGACGTCGATCTGTCCGCCGTGCTCGACGAAGTGACGATGACGCTGCACGATGTCTTGAATTGGCGCGTCGGCACCCGCATCCTGTTGAACGTGACCCCCGACGGTTCCATCGAGCTGCGTTGCGGCGACGTTTCGATGTTTCAGGGGCGGATGGGCCGCAAGGGCGGGCACATCGCCGTGCGGTTGGAAAAAGAACTTCCCAAGCAGGAGGTCATGCGGCTGTGAGTCCACTGATCTCTTTGATTATCGATCTGGTGCTGGTCGGCCTGCTGGCGGCGACGATCGCCTACGCCATCATCCTGAACAAGCAGATCATCAAGCTGCGCGAAAGCCGTGGCGAGATGGCCGAGTTGATTCAGGGCCTGAACGACGCCATGAGCAAGGCGGAAGGCGGCGTGCGCAATTTGAAGAAGACCGCCTCCGACACCGGCGAGGATCTTCAGCGCACCGTGAACAAGGCGCAGACCTTGCGCGACGAACTGGAATTCATGATTGAGGCGGCGGACGCCATGGCCACACGGTTGGGCGCGGTCGGCGACCGTGACGCCGGGCGTGGATCGGTCGCCCGCACGCCGATCAAGCCGCCTTTGGCCGCCCGCCCGGCGGTCCGCCCGTCGCCGATCATGCACGACGACGACGATCATGACGAGCCGCCGCCCGCCCGGTTGGAGGCTCCTCGACGGATGGCGCCGCCACCGCCGCAAACCGAAACGCGTGACGGCGGATCTCGTGATTCGGCGCCGCGTGATTCGATGGCGCGCGAGGGGGAAAGCCTGTCTCGCGCCGAACGCGAACTGCTCCAGGCGATTGAAAACGCCGGGAAGGGGATGGGATGAGCGGGGATGGAATGAGCGACGCGCAAAAGACCATCGCGGAATTCGCCGCCCGTCTGGCCGCCAAGGGCGCCGCGCAGGATGCCGCCGCCGCCCAGAAGCGTGGAGAGGAGAAGGTCGTCATTCGCCCGGCTGGGGCGGCGCCGACCGGCGTTCGGGTGTCCGCCTCTTCCCAGCCGTCCGTCGCCGCCGCGCGGCAGGCGGTGGCCCGTTCCGCCAACCCGTCGCCGCCGACGTCCCGCAACGCCGTCCGGCCAGTTGGGAAAAGCGGCAAGACCAAGGGCGGCAAGCCGCGCAAGGCGGCGACCGCGCCGCGCCGTCCCATGGCGGAGGTTCTGCGGGGCTGGACGCAGGATTTCCGGTTTCGGCTGTTGCCGGTGACGATCTTTGTCGCGGTGCTTATGCTGGGCGTCCGGGTTGGCGACATGTGGCGCATCGCCACGCGCGACGCGCAATTGCCTGATTTCCCGGTGACGCTGGCGCAAGGGCCGCAAACCCCGCCACCGGCCAACGGCGCGAAACCGCCCGCCGACAAGGCGATGGCGGACAAAGCGCCCGCTAAGGCGACCACCAACCCGGCGAAGGATGGCCCGCCGCCCATGGCCAACGGCGCGGCCTCGACGCCTGCCGCCAACGCCCCGCTTGGTCCGATCAGCGATCAGGAGCTTCTCCAGCATTTTGCCGAGCGTCGGGCTGAAATCGAAAAGCGCACCAAAGAGATTGAACAGCGCGAAGCCCTGCTGACCGCCGCCGAAAAGCGGATCGACCAGAAGGTGTCGGAGATGGAGAAGGTCCGTTCCGACATTCAGAAGCTGATGAGCCAGGGCGACGAGAAGCAATCGGCTCAGTTGGAAAGCCTCGTGAAAATTTACGAGACGATGAAGCCCAAGGAAGCGGCCCGCATCTTTGAAGAGCTGGAAATGCCGGTTCTGCTGGGGGTCATCCAAAAGATGAAGGAAAACAAATCGGCGCCGATTTTGGCCTCGATGGATCCGGTGAAGGCCAAGGAAGTGACCTCCGCCCTGATCGAGCGCCGCGTTCCGATGACGGCCAAATGAAGCCAACGGGGCGGGCCGTGACGGCTCCCGTCCCCGTTCGCGCGTCGCTGTCGGCTCAGGCGGCCAGCCGTTGCAGACGGTTGTCGATGTCGTCCAGCGCGTCCATCAATTCGCCCAACGCTTGATCGGCGCGGCCTCGGGCCGATGGCCAAGCGTCGTCATCGGCCAGATGCGCCGCTTCGATGCGGGCGGCGGCGCGGTTTTGCAGACCGCGCAAGCCGTCCAGCGTGCGCTCCCACGCTTCCCGTCCCTTTGGATCGGAACGTTCGACGGCGGAGCGCAGATGGTTCATCCGCTCTGTGGCTTGCGTCACCCGATCACGCGCGTGGGTGTCGAAGATTTGCCGTTCCTGGTCGCTCATCACGTTTCATCCTCCTGTCGCCCCCCGGCTGGATCGCCCGCATGCGGGCGCGCTTGGCGCAACAAGACCATGGGTGGCGAGCCGATGGCCGCGCCGCCCGATGGCTGATCGGTCAATCTTTTGGGGACGTTGCCCCGATTGAGAAGATCCGTGCGCCCAAAAAACAGACCGGGCCGCCAAGTTCCGATTCAGGAAATCCTGAACAAGAATGGCTTGACCCGGTTCCGCAAGGGGTTTTTCTTGGTTTGAGTGCGTTTCCTCTTCGGCCGATTTTTCCGGCTCGCCGCTTGGATACGCCGTTATGATTGCACGGCTGTTATTGTTCGTTGAAGCTTTTGTGCACGAACGCGCGGGTTGGGTCAATCCAACCATACTTCATAGAGACCGGCTCTTTTTGACGCAGCCGAACGTCATGTGACCGACCAAAGTCTTTCAACCGGTCGCGGCTCACTCCGCCGCGACGCCGTAGGCTGGAACATGCTCCTGGCTGGCGGCTTGAGCGCGGCTCCGGGCGCAGGCGGCGCGGTGGTCGGCGGCCATGGCGCGGAGCGTCGGCACGCATTTGCCGCACTGAACCTGACAATCGTGATGGCGGAACACAGCGGCGGGGGTCGTCGCGCCGTCGCTCAGGGCGGCCTTGACCTTCTTGTCGTTCAGCGCGTGGCAGATGCAAACGTACATAGGCCCTCAGCGTCGGTCGGTGTCGATGGCGCGTGTCCTGAGAGGAGATGTACTGAGAGTGCGAATCGTTGTCAATCACTCAAATGAGAATGGCTCGCACAGAACGCGCGGCGTGGCGCTTCGTCGCAGCGGGGGGAGGGCGCCTTCTTGCACGGATCATCCTCTTTCCCCGTTCCGGCGCTTGCATTCGCCGCTGGTCGGCGGTAGCCCGTGGGCATGGATGATTTTGCTGACAGCCCCGCCGCCGCTCCCGCGCCTTCCGCGCCCTCCGTCGTCACGCCGCTGGGCCAGACCGTCTATTTGGCGCCCGATGGTTTCGTCGATGATCTGGTCGCCGAACTGGGCGACGTCGCCAACGTCGATGGCCGTCTGGTCTTCGCCGACGGTCCGGCGCGGCCCGCCGCCTGGGCGCAAAACATCTGGTTCGACCCGGTGCGGATCGAGATCAATTCGATCAAGGGCGGGGCCAAGGCCCTGCGCGGCATCCAGCGCAATTGGGCGCTGTGGTCGCAACGTCACCACCGCCGCGCCGCGCTGATCCAAGACAACCTGCCGCACGTCTCGGCCAAGCCGGTGACGTTCCCGTCGCCGCTGCCGACGGCGCCGTTGGGATCCTGGACCTTGCTGGACGAATCCACCATCGTCGCGGCGGCGCGCTGTTCCAGCCCGTTCCGCCATGGCGAGGTTCCCTTCGTCGAAAACCGCACCGCGCCGCCCAACCGGGCCTATCTCAAGCTGTGGGAAGCCTTGACCCTGTTCGGCGAGCAGCCGGGGCCGGGCGACCGCTGCCTGGATCTGGGGGCTTGTCCGGGCGGTTGGACCTGGGTGCTGCACGAGTTGGGCGCGTCGGTGGTCAGCGTGGACAAGGCGCCGCTCGATCCGGCCATCGCCCGGCTGCCGCGCGTCGAAATCCGTCAGGAAAGCGCCTTTGGCCTGAAGCCGCAGGACATTGGGCCGGTGGATTGGCTGTGCTGCGACGTCATTTGCTACCCGACGCGGCTGTTGCGGCTGGTGCGCGACTGGATGGACAGCGGTCTGGCCAAGCGCTTCATCTGCACCCTGAAATTCCAGGCCGACACCGACCATGAAACCGCCCGCGCCTTCGCCGCCATTCCCGGCGGGCGGGTGCTGCACCTCGACCACAACAAGCACGAACTGACCTGGATGTGGCCCGCCCGCTAACGGGATTGTTCGGATCAGGCGCGGGACAGCGCCAGTTCAATCAGCGGGCGTTGCAGCAGGGTGGCGGCGTGGCCGATCTCCACCGCTTCGGCGGCGCGGTCAAACTCCAAAATGCCGACGTGGCCCAGACGCGGGGCGATCAACACGTCCGGCGGCTCCCCGGCCAAACGGGAGCGGGTGATGCGATCCTGCATGATGTCGATGGAACCGGCCATCACCTCCAGCGCGTTGGGCGTCTGGCGGTGGGAGTGGTCGAGCTGTTCGGCCAGAAAACGGGTCCGCCGGTTTGGCTTGCGTCCCAGCCACCCGGCGATCTGCCCGGTCAATTGTGAAAAAGCCGGGGGCAGGGCGTCGGCGACGGTGGAGCTGGGGGGCGGGGCGGTCTTCGCCCCCGGGCGACGATTCATCATGGCGCGTTCGCTGTTCAGGTTGACGGCGATCACCACGTCCGCGCCCAGCGCCCGGCACAGCGACACCGGCACCGGGTTGACCAGCGCGCCATCGACCAGCCATCGCCCGTCCAACGGCACCGTGGGAAACAGGCCGGGCATGGCGGTGGAGGCGAGGACGGCGGGCAGAAGCGGGCCGTCGCGCAGCCACACCTCTTGCCCGGTGGACAGGTCGGTGGCGACGGCGGCGAAGGGGCGGGGCAGTTCTTCGATCCGCACATCGGTGCGCTCGTTCAAAAAGCGTTCGACCGCCTTCTCCGCCGTGACCAGACCGCCGCGTCGAAAGGTCAGGTCGATGACGCCCAGCATGCCGAGCCAGCCCATGCTTTGCGCCCAGTCTTGCAGAAGGTCCAACTGGTCGGTCAGATAGGCGGCGCCGACCGCCGCGCCGATGGAGGCGCCGCACAGGATGTCTGGGCGGACGCCGATCTCGTCCAGGGCGCGCAGGACGCCGATGTGCGCCCAGCCGCGCGCCGCGCCGCTGCCCAACGCCAAGCCGATCTTGATGCCGTCGCCCATTTGATCGCGTTTCCTTGGTTCTGGCCGCTTGGTTCTGGCCGCGCCCGTCTATTTGGTGGCGCTGGCCGAGGGATGAAAGAGGATGCTGGATGGGCAAGTGATGCGTTTTTGCATCATGTTGCGAAAAGGATGCTGGGCGCGCGTCAGGAGCCGATTCAACAGAGAGGCGGCGTGCATTTTTGCCGTAGGATAACCCTTGTGAACGCGCTGCCGGAGGGGTGCGATGACCGCCCAACTGAACACCGAATTGAAGAGTTTCCGCAAGGATTGGAGCCGCTGGTCGGCAGCGGAAAAGCTGTGCGCGGTCACGTTCCTGATCCTTGTCGCGGCGCTGATCGGCGCGCCCGTTACGGTTGCCCTGCTCTGATCGGTTGGTCATCCGCGCATTTCTTTACTGGCTCTTAACCCTCGCAATCTAGGTTAAGAGAGATTGAACGGACCCTTGATGCCAGTGAGCGCCGCGCTGCGGCTGGAACGCGGATGGTTCCGGTCGCCGGGGGGCGAGGGGCGGGCAGGGGTTCGGCCAACGACACGGTGATCGCCGCCGCCACGCCCTCTCGCCGGACACGCCAATGACCTTTTCCGCCCAATCTTCCGTGACGGAGCAGAAGCTCCTGAGACAGCGCCTTGACGTCGCCTTCGCTGAAGCCGCGCAGCCCTTGTCGCGCGACGAGGTGACGGACATCGTTCGGTCGATTCTGGGCAGCATGGACGGCGACATTTCGGCCACCGACTTGCGGCTTTACAAAGAGGTCGTCGACCTCGCCAAATACATTGAGAACGCCAAACAGGAGTTGGCCTCGCTCCAACCCGAGGAAATTCGGGACGAGCACATCCGCAGCGCCACCGACGAGTTGGACGCGGTGGTGGGCGCCACGGAAAAGGCCACCTTCGCCATCTTTGATTCCTGCGACGCGATCAGCGCCTTGGCCAGCCAGACCGACCCCGCCGTCAGCGGCAAGCTGAACGACGAGATCACCAAAATTTTCGAGGCCTGCAACTTCCAGGACATTACCGGCCAGCGCATCACCAAGGTGGTGCGGACGCTCAAGCACATCGAATCCAAAGTTGACATGATCGTCGCGGCTTTCGGCAGCGAGGTTCGGAAGAACTACGCCCCGCGTTTGGCCAAGCTGGCGGCGGAAGACGCGGCGGCCCCGGCGGAAGCGGCGGCTCCCGTCGATGCGGCGGCGGCTGACCAAAAGCTGTTGCACGGCCCGCAATTGCCGGGCAACGCCATGGATCAGGACGAGATCGACCGTCTGCTGGCGAGTTTCGATTGACGTCATGCTGGCCGGAAAACCCAGCCCCGGCGATTCCGGCCTCTCTCCCCCGCGTCCGTTTCGGGTGGCGCCGTCGCATGTGAACCCGAACAACGGCAGCATCGTTCTGTTGCTGTCGCTGTTTTTGCTGCTGCTGGTGTTTTTCATCGTTCTGAACGCCCAGTCGGTTCAGACGGTGCAAAAGGTCAAGGCGGTGGCGGCGTCGCTGGAAAAGAAGTTCCCCAATTTCGTCATCGATCCACGCTTGCGGGATGGCGACGACGGGCTGGCCTCGCGCGCCGGAACTGTGTTCGCGGTGCAGCGGTTGGACAGCGTCGGCACGCTGTTCGCCACCGCCATCGCCGTCGCCAAGGTGGACGTCGTGTCGCCGGGGCGTCTTTTGGAGGTGCGGTTGCCCGCCGACGACCTGTTCCTTCCCAATTCGGTGGCGCTGCGGCCGGACCGCCAGGGATTGTTGGACCGGGTGGTGGACGCGCTGCGCGAATCGCGGCAGGGCGAGCGGATGGAGCTGGACGCGCTGCTTGGCATTGGGCCGACGGGAACGCCGAGCCAGCCGCCGGGGCCGGTGGCCCGCGCCGGGGCCTTGGCGCGCGCGCTGATCGGCGACGGCGCGCCCGCGCACGGCGTGACGGTGGGGATCGAGCGTGGGGATCCGGGCGGCGTGCGGCTGCTGTTCAGCCTGCGTTTGGCCGATGATCCGCCGATGCGGAAGAGTGGCGCGCGGGGGGATCGGCGATGATCCAGGTTCCCAAGATTGGCGGCGGGTCAGGGAAGGGCGGCGCAGGGCAAGGCTGTGATCCGGGCGGGCATCGCAAAACGATGTGGCTCATCAGCTTCACCGACCTGATTTCCTTGATGCTCGCCTTCTTCGTTCTGATGTACTCAATGAGCGAACCGGAGTCGCAGCGCTGGATCCGGTTGACCAAAGGATTGGCGGACACGATTCCCGCCGCCCGGTCAACCGCGACGACGCCGTCGGACCGGCCCGCCGACCCGCGCGCGGCCTTCAACGCTCAGGCGGTGGAGTTGCGCCCGGCGGCGGTGGACGTGAATTATCTGGGGGCGTTGCTGCGCAGCCAGACCACCGCCAACGCCGAGTTGGCGGGAGTCGAGGTGCGGCGGGAGGATGACCGTGTGGTGATCGGCCTGCCGGGGGAACGGATGTTCGACGCCAGCGGCGCGGTCTTCACCGAGGAAGGGCGTCGCATCGTCTTTCTGCTGGGCGCGGTGGTTGGCCGCATCGGCAACCGGATCGAGGTGGTTGGCCACGCCGAGCGCGAGGATCAGACCGGCGGCGCGGCCTGGGAACGGGCGCTGACGCGCGCGGTGGCGGTGTCGGCGGCCTTGCGGGAAACCGGCTACCGCCGCGATTTGGCAGCCCGCGCGGTGATGGTGGCGGAGGAGCCTGCGCCGGCCGGGGGCGTGGCGGGCGTTGGCGCGGGCGTGACCGTGCCGATCAACGCCACGGGACGGGTGCGGGTGGATATTGTGGTGCGTGAGGAAGGGGCGGATTGAGGTGACGGGGCGGTCAGGAACGGGGCATCGGCGTTGGCTCTGCGGCTTTGTGGCGGCGGTGGCGCTGTTGGCTGTTCCAACGGCGCCCGCCCGCGCCGCCACGGTGCCGATCCGCGCCTCGGCTCACCCGGATTTTGGCCGGATGGTCTTCGATTGGCCGTCGTCGGTGGAGTTCACCACGCGGATCGACGGCAACCGTCTGGTCATCGCCTTCACCCAACCCATCAACGCGCCGCTGGACCGGGCGGTGTCGGCCCTGCCCGATTATCTGTCGGGCGGACGGGTGGAGAGCGATGGCAAGACTGTTTCCTTCGACCTGAAGCGCCCGGTCACGCTGAAAAGCTTCCGCAGCGGCAAATCCTCCATCGCCATCGATCTGACGCCGACCAGCGCCACGGCGGCGGCTCAACCGTCGGAGGCGGCGGCTGCCGTTCCCGCTCCCGCTCCCGACAAGCCGGTGGCGTCGGCGGGCAAGGTGGCGGTGCGGGTGGCCGATTACCCCGACTCCAGCCGCGTCGTCTTTGAATGGCCAGGACCGATTGATTACACGATGAGGCGCGACGGCGCGGCGGTGACGGTGATGTTCGACAAGGGCGGCGCGCCGGACCTCGCCCAGGCGGTCAAGGCGGCGCTGCGCAACGTCCGCAACATCGAATCCTTTCGCCAGCCCAACGGCGCGCTTGCCGTGACCTTCGTCGCGCCGCAGGATTCTGAAATCAAGGAGTCCAAGAACGGCAAAACCATCGTTTTCGACGTGATGAACGCCGGGACGCGCAAGGGACTCGAAACCGCCGCCGCCGCGAAGCCGGACACCGCGCCCGCGCCGACGCCAACGCCCGCCGCGCCAATGGTCCAGTCGTCAGCGTCTCCGTCTCCTGCGACGCCGCCGACCGCGACCGCTGAGGCGAAGCCCGCTCCCGGCGCCGCCGCGCCGACCGAGGTCAAGCCGCAGCCCCCGGCGGGGCCGAAGGGGCCGGTGCTGACCTTCGAGACGGGCGGTCCATCCTCCATCGCCGTCTATCCACGCGCAGGCCAGCTTTACGTCGTGTTTGACCGACCCATGCCCATCGGCGCGGGCAAGATCACGGGACCGGGCGCGGAGTTGATGGGTGGGGTGGAGCCGGTCCCGGCCACCGGCGGCAGCGCGTTCCGCACCAAGATTGGGCCAATGGTCTGGCCGACGGTGGAACGCCAGGGGACGACCTGGAAGATCTCCTCCTCCGCCCGTCCGGTCGGCATGTCCAGCGCCAACGATTTGCGCATCGACGCGGAACCGGATTTCCTGCTGGGCGCGCGGTTGGTGGTGCGCGCGCCAGACGCGGCGACCGTGGTGCAGATCTTCGATCCAGACGTTGGCGATCGGGTGCAGGTGGCGCCGCTGCCCGGCCCCGGTTTGGGCGTCCCTGAATCGCATCGCTACCCTGATTTGGAGGTGATGCCGTCTTATCAGGGCGTCGTCATCCGCCCGATTTCCGACAACGTGACCGTTCGCCCGGTGAAGGAGGGAGTCGAGTTGACGTCCGCCGGGGGGTTGCACATGTCGCCCGCCGCCGACGCGGGCAATCCGGCGATCGCCCAAGCCGCCGCGTCGCCCACGCCATCGGCGCCGCAGCCGGTTCCCGCTCAACTGGGCGCCCCGCCCGGTCCTCCGGCGGGGCTGGCGATGGACGGACCGAAGACGGCGCCGCTTCAGGGCCGCCGCCTGTTCAATCTGCCCGCCTGGAAACACGGCGACCTCGATCATTTCACCGAGGCCCGGCAGGATCTTCAGTTGGCGGTGGTCAACGCCCCGGAGTCCGAACGGGCCAAGGCGCAGTTGGATTTGGCGCGCTTCTACTTCGCCAATGGTTTCGGGCAGGAAACCTTGGGGATGCTCGACGTGCTCCAGCAGAACCAACCCGATTTGGAGGGCTGGCCGGAGTTTCGCGCCCTGCGCGGCGCGGCGCGCGTCTTGACCGGCGATCTGGACGGGGCGGAAGCCGACCTGACGACGCCCAGCCTGGCCAGCAACCCGGAGGCCGCGCTGTGGCGCGCCGCCATCGCGGCGGACAAGCGCGATTGGCCAGCGGCGATGAAAGGTTTCAAGGGCGGGTCGGCGATCCTCAACTCCTATCCCGATCCGATGATTGGCAAGCTTGGCCTGCGCGCGGCGGAAGCGGCGCTGGAAACCGGCGACACCGCCAGCGCCAAACGCCTGCTCGACCGGGTGCTGGAGCGCAGCGGACCGGAGTCGGAGGAGCGCCCCGACGTGCAGTATTTGCGCGGTCTCTATTACGCGCGCACCGGCGACACCGACCGAGCCCGCGAACAGCTCAAGATGGCTTTTGAGAGCCTGGACCGGCTGTATCACGCCAAGGCCGGGTTGGCCTTGACCAACCTGGATCTGGCCGAAGGCAAGATGTCGCCGACGGCGGCGGCGGAGCAGTTGGCCGGTCTGACCTTCACCTGGCGCGGCGACGATCTGGAAATGCAAATCCGCTCGCGCATGGGTGAGGTGCTGATTGCGGGGGGGAAATACGCTGAGGGCTTCAACGCGATGAAGGAAACGGCGGCCCTGGTCGCCGACACCCCGCGCGCCGAAGCGATCACCAAGGACATGTCGCGGATCTTCGCCGATCTCTACAAGGATGGCGCCGCGCGTCTGCCGACGCTCGAAGCGCTGAAGCTCTATGACCAGTTCCGCGAACTGACTCCGGTGGGCGAGGCGGGCGACGAGATCATTCGGCAACTGGCCGAACGGCTGATTTCCATCGATCTGCTGAACCGCGCCGCCGATCTGTTGCAGCATCAGGTCGAATTCCGCCTGTCCGGTCTGGACAAGGCGCGGATCGGCACGCGGCTGGCGTCGGTCCGTTTGTTGGACGGCAAGCCCGAACAGGCGCTTCAGGCGTTGGAAATGTCGAACGTTCCCGGCATTCCCGCCGATCTGATGGCCGAGCGCCGCCTGATGCAGGCCAAGGCGATGGCCGAACTCAATCAGGGCGACGACGCCTTGCGGCTGTTGGCCGACGACGACAGCGCCAACGCCAATCTGCTGCGGGTGGACATCGCCTGGCGCGGCCAGAAATGGGACGCGGCGGCGCTGGCGCTCAGCAAGACCATCGGCCCGCCGCCGCCGCCGGGGCAGGCGTTGGAACCGGCCACGTCGCAACTGGTGTTGAATCGGGCGGTGGCGTTGGCGTTGGCGGGGGACGGCACCGGCCTCAGCCTGCTGCGCAAGGATTTTGAGGCGGCGATGAAGGGCGGCCCGAACGAGGACGCCTTCCGCGTCTTGACCCGCCCGGAGCAGGCGCTGGGGCTGATCGACGTCAACACCATCCGCTCCCGCGTGGCGGAGGTCGATATGTTCCAGAAATTCCTGAAAAATTACCGGGGCAAAGTGGCGGCCAAGCCGACCAGTTGAAGGCGCGCTCCGCCGTCCGCGTGACGGGGGAACGCGCGCTCGTCGTTACAACTGAACTTGCGTTCCCAATTCCACCACCCGGTTCGGCGGCAGTTTGAAAAAGTCGGTGGCGCTGACCGAGGTGCGGGCCATGACGACGAACAGCTTTTCACGCCACAGCGCCATCTGCGAGTTCATCTGTGGAATCAGCGTCTCGCGACCCAGGAAGAAAGAGGTCGCCATCACGTCGAACTCCAGGCCGAACGCCTTGCACAGCCGCAGCGCCTTGGGAATGTTCGGCTCCTGCGAGAAGCCGTAGCGCACGGTGATGCGGTAGAAGCCCTCCGCCAGCCCCTCCACCAGCACGCGGTCCTTGGCGGGCACGCGCGGCACGTCGTCAACCAGCACGGTGACGAAGACCACCCGCTCATGCAGCACCTGATTGTGCTTCAGATTGTGCAGCAAGGCGATCGGCACGGTGTTGGAGTTGGAGGTCATGAAGACCGCCGTGCCCTTGACCCGGTGGATGTCGGAGGATTTGGCCTGACGCCGGATGAAGGCGTCGAGCGGCAGGGATTCTTCGGCCAAACGGATGCTCAGCACCGCGCGACCGCGCCGCCACGTCGCCATCAGCCCCACGGTGATGGCGGCGATGACCAGGGGCACCCAACCGCCGTGGGGAATCTTGATCGCGTTGGCGGCGAAGAAGGACAAATCCACGGCCAGAAAACCGGATCCCACCGCAAGGCAGAGCGGGACGCTCCAGTTCCAGCGGCGGTGCGCCACGACCAGCGCCAAGACGGTTGTGATAATCATGTCGCCGGTCACGGCGATGCCATAGGCTGACGCCAAGCGGCTGGACGACTGGAAGACCACGACCAGACCGATGATGGCGATCAGCAGCCCCCAATTGGCGCGTGGGATGTAGATCTGGCCCTCTTCCTCGGCGGAGGTGTGACGGATGTGCAGACGCGGGCAGAGGCCAAGCTGCACCGCCTGCCGGGTCAGCGAGAAGACCCCCGAAATCACCGCTTGGCTGGCGATCACCGTCGCCATGGTGGACAGGGCGATCAGCGGGTAAAGACCCCAGTCGGGCGCCAGCAGATAGAAGGGGCTGCGCACGGCGGACGGGTCTTTCAGCAACAACGCGCATTGGCCCAGATAATTCAGCAGCAAGGCGGGCAGCACCACGCCCAGCCACGCCAATTGGATGGGGAAACGCCCGAAATGCCCCATGTCGGCGTACAGCGCCTCGCCGCCGGTCACGGCCAGCACGACCGCGCCAAGCACCAGAAAACCGATCCAGCCGTTGGTGTGAAAGAACGCGTAAGCGTAACGCGGATCGAAGGCGGCCAACACGCTGGGCTGCTGCGCCACCTGGATCAGGCCCAACCCGCCGATGGTCAGAAACCAAACGATCATGATCGGGCCGAACAGGGCGCCGACGCGCGAGGTGCCATGGCTCTGGATGCCGAACAGGGCGATCAGGATCGCCACCGTCACCGGCACGATTACGGATTCCAGCGCCGGTTCCGCGACCTCCAACCCTTCCACCGCCGACAGCACCGACATGGCCGGGGTAATCATGCCGTCGCCGTAAAACAGCGCCGCCCCGCACAAGCCAAGCGCGGTCAGCAACGTCAGCTTTCCCGACGAGGCTGGCCGGGTGTGGGTGGCCAGCGCCAGAAGGGAGAGGATTCCGCCCTCGCCCTTGTTGTCCGCCCGCATCACGAACAGCACGTATTTGACCGTGACGACGATGACCAGCGCCCAGAACACCAGGGACATGATGCCCATGATGTTCTGGGGGTTCAGCTCCAGCCCATGTTCCCCGCCAAAGCATTCGCGCAGGGTGTAAAGCGGGCTGGTGCCAATGTCGCCATAGACGACGCCAAGCGCGCCGAGCGTAAGCGCCGCAAGCTTGCCGGTGTCAGCCTGAGGGGCTTTCAAAATTGTATCTGACATGCGTGGGATATTGGTCCGTGAGTGGGACGATGAAGCCTCAAACAAGGAAGCGCCGCCCCGGAGGTTGGCCGGGCGTTTCAGCGACCATTGCAACCCTCATACGCGTTTCCGCCGCGTGACGCCAGCGCCGCCTTGTTCAGGGCCGTCGCGCTGGCTGCGACGAAGCGCGCAGGGGCGGGCCTACAAAGTCCCGAAACTGCGGGCCAGCGATCCGGCGATCAGGTACCAGCCGTCGACCAGCACGAAGAAGATGATCTTGAACGGAATCGCCACCATGGTTGGCGGCAGCATCATCATGCCCATCGACATCAGGATGGAGGCGACGACCATGTCGATGATGAGAAAGGGCAAGAACAGAAGAAAGCCAATCTCGAAACCGCGTTTGATTTCCGAAATCATGAAGGCGGGAACCAGGACATGCAGCGGCGTGTCCGCCGCTTGTTCAACGCTCTGAATGCGGGCCATGTCAAGAAACAGCCGCAAATCCTTCTCGCCGGTGTGGTGCAGCATGAAATCGCGCAGGGGCGCGGCGGTGCGCTTGAACGCTTCGACTTCGTCGATTTCCTGATTCATCAATGGTTGGATGCCCTGGGTGTAGCAACGCTCGAACACCGGGGCCATGACGAAGAAGGTCAGGAACATGGCCAGCGACATCAACACCGTGGTCGGCGGCACTTGCTGCACGCCCAGGGCCGAGCGCAGGAAGGACAACACGATGACGATGCGGGTGAAGGCGGTCATCATGATGAGGATCGACGGGGCCAGCGACAGGACCGTCACCAGCGCGATCATCTGAACGATGCGGCCCGTCGCGGTGCCGCCCGCGTCGCCCAGATCAAGAGTCATGGTCTGGGCCAGCGACGGCCCGGCGAACAGGGCGACGCCGACGCCGACGCACAGGGCCAACGCCAGCGCGCCGGTCAGGCGCCACGCTGAAAAGGGGAAGCCTGAAATCATGGCGCAGGGGTTCCCTTGTGGTCGCCTGTGCGGTCGCCTGTGCGGTCGCCTTCCGGGTGGGGCGTCGCCCCATGCTCTCCGGCATGGTGGTCGGCGGCGGGGTGGTCGGCGGCGTGGTGCGCGTGCAAGGTGGTGTGGAAATCCTGAGCCGGGGTGCTTTCGACCACCTGATCCCCAGCGTTGCTCAACAGGATCAAATGCTCACGATCATCTTTGCGGATCAGAACCAGACGCCGCTTGGCGTCCAGGGCCATGACCTCGACCACGCTGAGACGGCGGTGGCGCACGGCGCCGGTGGCCACGCCGCCCAACCCGATCCGACGCATCAGCCACGCCACCGCGACGATCAGCGCGATGACGAACAGAAGAGCCACAACGAAGCGGATGTATTGATCGAGATCCATGGGTCAGGTCGGCTCGTCGGGCGTGGGTGGGGGAGCAAGCGGAAGAGGCGGTTCCGGCGATTCCATCGGTTGGGGCGTCGGCCCCCGGCCATAGGCGGCGGCGGCGCGATGACGCGCGCTGTGCGGATCGTCGCGCCCGTCCAGAGCGGCGGCGATCATGTCCCGACGCAGAGCATGCTGCGCCGTCAGCGTCGCGGCCAGAGGAGAGAGCGCGGCGACCAGATCGCCCAGCCGGTCGAGATGGAGTCGAATCTCCGCCTTTGGCCGCGACAGGGCGACGGCGCAGAGGGCGGACACCTGTTCCTCCAGACCAGACAGATCAATGGGGGCGCCCGCTTCAGCCTGTCGCTGCGCCTCGGCGACGGCGCTGGTCACGCGGGCGATGTCCTGGGCGACGTCCTGGTCAGGGCGGCGGTCGTCGGCGGGGGGCGGAGCGCCGGTCATCACCATGGGCCGTTGCTGTTGATGGAAGGGTCGTCGTCCGGTTCGGCGTCGGCTCCAGCGCCGGGATCCACCGGAATGGCGCCGTTCGCACGGTAAACATATGCGAGGATTTCCGCCACCGCCGCGATGGCTTCGACCGGAATGTCGCTGTCCACCTCGATGGCGGAAAGGATTTCGACAAGGTCGGCGTCCTCGCGCACCTTCACGCCGTTGGCGAAGGCCAACTCCAGAATCTGTTCGGCCACCGTCCCTTTGCCTGTGGCGACGATGCGGGGCAAGGACTGGGCGCCAAACTCATACTTCAACGCCACGGCCACCGGACGGCGCGCGGCGGGCCGGGGGGCGGGGCGAGTCGGGTTCTGGTGGCGAGGGGGCGTGGACAAGCGTTTTCCTGCTTAGGGTGATGGCTTGCTGGTCGGCATCCTGGACCGGCAGGCTTAACGAAGTGTAAAGCTCTTTTCGAGGACGTTCGAGGGGGCCGTCGCGGCTTCATGGACGGCGGCGGTGGATCACGTCGTCATGGCGGATCTGGTGCGATGGCTTGCGGACGGTCCACAGTCGCGTGACGCCGCGCCGAACGAAACGCTGGTTTCGGCGGCTCGTCCGGGGGACTGGTCGGGCCTGATTCATCTTTCATTAACGCAAAAAGACGACCATCATCATGGTCGCCCGTCATCCGTCCGCAGGGGTTCGGAACGGGCGCGCAGCAAGCGGAACGCGGGCCATGGATCTGGGAAATATCGGCCTCTTCAAGCTGATGTCGCGCAAGATGGACTGGCTGACTCAGCGTCAGGAAGTCATCTCGCAGAACATCGCCAACGCCGATTCGCCCGGCTACAAGGGCAAGGATCTGAAACCCTTCACCTTTCGCGACGCGTTGACCGACAATCGGCGGCTGGCCCCGACGGCGACGAACGCTTCGCACCTGTCGGGAACCGTCGGGTCGGGCGGTACGGCGAAGGAGCAGCGGATTCGCGACCCCTACGAGACGGCGCCCAACGGCAACAACGTGGTCTTGGAAGACCAGATGATGCGGATGAGCGAAAATTCGATGGATTACCAGACCATCACCAACCTGTATAAAAAGCAGGTGACGATGATAAAGTCGGCGATCCGTTCCGGCGGTTGATTGGGTTTCGTCGCGGTGGTTGACGCGGCATAGGGTAGGGAGGCGGCGCTATGGATCTCTACAAGTCGATGGCGGTGTCCGCGTCGGGCATGAAGGCGCAAGGCACGCGCCTGAAAGTCATCTCCGAAAATCTGGCCAACGCCAACACCACGGCGGAAACGCCGGGCGATCTGCCCTATCGGCGCAAGGTCGTGACCTTCCAGAATGTGCTGGATCGTCAGATGGACGTGGACAAGGTCAAGGTTGGCAAGATCGAGGTGGACAAGGGCGACTTCCAACGGCGCTACGATCCCTCGCACCCGTCGGCGGACGCCGACGGCTATGTCCTGTTGCCCAACGTCAATTCAATGGTCGAGGCGATGGACATGCGCGAGGCTCAGCGCAGCTACGAAGCGAATCTGTCGGCCATCGACACCGCGCGCCAGATGCTGACCCGCACCATCGACATTCTGCGCGGCTGAGCGCGGTTTCGCCGCGCTCGCCGCCTTTTGAAACATCTGGAACCACGGAAGCCCCGTCATGATTAACCCGATCAACGCCGCTGCGGCCTACGCCAACACCGCCGCCCGCGCGGTCAGCCCCGGCGTCGGCGCGGCGGAAGGGCCGTCTTTTGGCGATGCGCTGGAGGAGGCGGCCAAGCAGACCATCGGCGCCATGCGCAAGAGTGAAAACATGTCGGCGATGGCGGCCGTCGGGAAAGCCGATCTGAACGACGTCGTGCAGGCCGTGACCAACGCCGAAGTCACCTTGCAAACCGTCACGGCGGTGCGCGACAAGGTGTTGAGCGCGTATCAGGAAATTCTGCGGATGCCGATGTGACGGCGGCGCCGTCGCAACGTCAGCGCTTGCCTGTCGCGCATCGCCATGAACGAAACCGAAGTCATTGAGATCTGCCGCACCTCGATCATCACTCTGGTGATCGTCTGCGGGCCGATTTTGGTCATCATGATGCTGGTCGGCACGGTGATTTCCGTGTTTCAGGCCGTCACCCAAATCAGCGAACAGACCTTGGCCATGGTGCCGAAGGTGTTGCTGGTTTTCGGTCTGTCAATCTTGCTGATGCCGTTCATGCTGGGCGAATTGACCACGTTTTTCCAGCGGGAGGTCGCCGACCGCATCGTCGCCATCGGGGTCGGCGCCACGCAGAACGGCAATGGCGCGCCCTTCACGCCCAGCAGCGGCATGACTCCCAGCCCGGCGCCGTCCGGCGGATGAACGTTCTGCAAACTCTGCTCAGCGAGCAGGTTTTCGTCTGGATGATCGTGTTCGTCCGTGTCGGCGCCGCCTTCAGCGTGATGCCGACCGTCGGCGACGCGTTTGTGTCGGCCCGCACCCGCCTGCTGCTGGCTCTGGCGGTCAGCGTGGTCGTCGCGCCGGTTCTGCGCCCGCAGCTTCCACCGATTCCCGGCAATCCCTTTCAACTGTCGGTTTTGATCGTCGGCGAAATGGCGGTGGGGATCTTCCTTGGTTCGGTCGGACGGCTGCTGATGGGAACGCTGGAGGTGGCGGGAACCATCATCGCCTTGGAAACCGGCCTGTCCAACGCCCAAATCTTCAACCCGGCGATGGCGACTTCCGGATCATTGCCCGGCGCGCTGTTGGGCTGGCTGGGGCTGTTGCTGCTGTTCATCACCGACATGCATCATCTGTTGATTATGGCGGTGGTGGACAGCTACGCGACCTTTGTGCCGGGGGCGCCGATTCCCATCGACGACATGGCGAACGTCATTGGGCAATTGGTCTCCAAAACATTTCTGTTGGGCGTGCAGATGGCGGCGCCCTTTCTCATCACCGGGCTGCTGTTCGCCCTGGCGCTTGGCCTGTTGAACAAGCTGGCCCCCCAGATCCAGGTGTTCCAACTTTTCACGTCGGTCCAGGTGTTGCTGGGGCTGTTTATGTTTGCCTTGACGCTGGCGGCGATGATGATGTTCTGGCTCAGCCGCTTTGAAGCGATCTTCGTCGATTTCCTGAAGCCGTTCTGATCGCGCCCTTTACAACCATAGGAGAATCCGGTGTCGGAAGACGCGGACGAGTCCTCCAAAACAGAAGACCCTACGAGTAAAAAACTCGAAGAAGCCCACAAGCAGGGCAATTTTGCGATGACGAAGGAGGTCGCGAACTGGTTGATGGTCGCGGCCATGCTGATTGTTCTGACGTCGATCCTGCCGGGAACGGCCAAGGGCATGATTCTTCGCCTGAATTATTATTTTGAGAATTTGGATGCGTTCACCATGGACCGGGCGGGCGTTGGCGCGCTGCTGTTTCGGGTGATGCTGGATGCGATGTGGGCCTTGTGGTTGCCGATTCTGCTGTTCGTCATCGCGGGCGTGATGTCGACCATTGGGCAAACCGGCTTTCACGTCTCGTGGGAGCTGATTGCGCCGAAATTCGAGAAGCTCAACCCAATCACCGGCTTGGTGAACATGTTCAAGCTGGCGAATCAGGGTGTTGAGTTGTTGAAGAGCGTCGCGAAACTGATGGTGGTCGGTGGCGTCGCCTACATGGCCTTGCAGCCGATGTTCAGCGGCATTGAAAATTACATCGGCATCGACATCGCCGCGCTCATCAATCACATCGACGCTTTGGCTTATCGGCTTCTGGTTGGGGTTCTTGTGGTTCTGACGCTGATCGCTGGCGGAGATTTTGTCTGGCAGAAGATGCAGTTCGACAAGAACATGAAAATGACCAAACAAGAGGTGAAGGACGAGCACAAGCAGCAGGAAGGCGATCCCCACGTCAAGGGCCGCATTCGGCAGATTCGTTTTGAGCGCGCGCGCAAGCGCATGATGGCGGCGGTGCCCAGCGCCGACGTGGTGGTGACGAACCCGACCCACTTCGCCGTCGCCTTGAAATACGACCCCAGCCAGATGGGCGCGCCGCTGGTGCTGGCGAAGGGCGTCGATCAGGTCGCCTTCAAGATCCGCGAGGTCGCCGAAGCCAACAAGGTGCCGGTGATCGAAAACCCGCCGCTCGCCCGCGCTCTCTACGCCGCGTGCGACGTCGACGAGGAGGTGCCGTCGGAGCATTACCGCGCGGTGGCCGAAGTCATCACCTATGTGTTTAAACTCAAAGGCCGGTCGATGCGGGGCTGATGTGTGGCGTTTCGGGGTGCATGGTGGTGGATAAGGCAACCTTCGATCAGGCGACGCCGTTGGGCAGGCGGCAAGCGATCCGGCCGTTGGGCGCGTTGGCGACCGCCGTTTTGTATTTTGGGCTGGCCCCGGCGGGGCTGGTCGCGTTGGTCGCGGGCATGGTGCTGGACCAGTCGGGCGTTGAATGGACGGGCGCGGCGGCGGCGGCGGCGGGCGTCGCCCTGCTGATTGGGCGCGCGGCCATCGTCGCCAGACGCTCCACACGGTTGGGGGTTTTGCTGGGCGGCGCGCTGGAGGGGCTGCCAGCGGGGCAGCTTTTGTGCGACGGCGCCGACGGGGTGGTGTTCGCCAACAGCGCGTTTGCGTCCCTGTCCGGTTGGCGGGGGGGCGAGCCGCCGTTCGACGCGCTGGAGCGTCAATTCGCCCGCGATCCTGAAAGCGCCCTGGAATTTCGTCGTTTGACCGAGCGCGTGCGCGCCGGCTTGACCGCCGCCGTCGAATTGCCGGTTCCCGGCGAGGATGGCCGTCCGCCGGAATGGCGGCGGATCCAAGGCCAGCCGGTGAACGGTTTTCCCGGCGCCATCCATTGGCGGGTCGAGGACATCACCGCCCGGCGCGAGCTGGAGCAGGTCATGCGGCGCGAGCAGGCGAAACTGGTCGATTTCATGGAGCACGCGCCCATCGGTTTTTTCTCGGTCGATCAGGACGGCCAGTTCCTCTTCGTCAACAGCACCTTGGCGGATTGGTTGGGATGCGCGCCCAGCGATCTGACCGACGGAAGCAAGCGTCTGCGCGACATTCTGGCGACTCCGCCAAACAGCGCCGCGCCTTACGACCTGTTCGAGTATGGCGGGGCCGAGCAACGCGGCGAATTGCGGATGGTCGGCGTGCAGGGGCGCGCCTTTCAGGTGTCGGTCGCCCACAGCGTTGTGGTGGCGGAGGATGGCCACACGGTTCACACCCGGTCGGTGGTCCGCGACCTGACGCCGGAGCATGAATGGCAGGAGGCGCTGCACCGTTCTGAACAGCGCTTCCAACGCTTTTTTGAAGACGCGCCGATCGGCATCGCCCTGTTGGACGACGACGGGCGCCTGTCGGAGTGCAACCGCGCCTTTCTGACTCTGATTGGCAGCGAGTCGGGCGCGGTGATTGGACGCCCGATGGCCGATCTGATCGCCCCGGCGGAGCGGGAGCGGGCGGCGGCCCGCCTGCGGGCGGTGTTGGGGGGCGAGGATCCGGCGGCGCCGCTGGAGGTCCGGTTGTCTGGTGGGCGGGAGTTGACCGCGCAGCTCTACGCCCGGCGGCTTGGTGGAGCGGGGCTGATCCTGCACTTCATCGACATGACGGAGCGCAAAAGCCTGGAGGCGCAGTTCGCCCAGTCGCAAAAGATGCAGGCGGTCGGCCAGTTGGCGGGCGGCGTCGCCCATGACTTCAACAATCTGCTGACGGCGATGATCGGCTTTTGCGATCTGCTGCTGCTGCGTCACAAGCCGGGCGACCAGTCTTTCAGCGACATCATGCAGATCAAGCAGAACGCCAACCGCGCCGCCAATCTGGTGCGGCAGCTTTTGGCCTTTTCGCGTCAGCAAACCCTGCAACCGCGCGTCATCGCCGTCACGGACGTGTTGGCCGAACTGGCCAATCTGCTGCGTCGCTTGATCGGCGAAACCATTGAGCTGAAGTTGATTCATGGCCGCGACCTGGGATTGGTCAAGGTCGATCAGAACCAGTTGGAGCAGGTCATCATCAATCTGGTGGTCAACGCCCGCGACGCCATGGCGGAGGGTGGGCGGCTGACTGTGGTCACGTCCAACTACGCCGTCGCCCAGCCCGAACGGCGCGAGCATGAGACGATTCCGGCGGGCGACTATGTGTGTCTGGAGGTGATCGACACCGGTTGCGGCATCGCCGACGAGAATCTCCAACGCATTTTCGAGCCGTTCTACACGACCAAGGAGGTTGGATCGGGAACCGGCCTGGGCCTGTCCACCGTGTACGGCATCGTCCGGCAAACCGGCGGCTTCGTCTTCGTCGATTCGACGGTGGGGGAGGGGACGACCTTCACCATTCTGTTGCCCCGCCATAGGGGCGAGGCGCGGCCTGTCGAGGTGGTGGAGCCGCGCGAACGGCGGGGGTACGACCTGACCGGCTCCGGCACCATCCTGTTGGTGGAGGATGAGGACGCCGTGCGGGTTTTCTCCGCCCGGGCGCTGCGCAACAAGGGCTATCAGGTCTTGGAGGCCAAGAACGGCGAGGCGGCGTTGCAGCAGATCGAAAGCGACGGCGCGGGCATCGACCTGCTCATCACCGACGTGGTGATGCCGCAAATGGACGGCCCAACCCTGGCTCGCCATGTCCGCCGCCTGCGCCCGGAGATGCGGGTGATCTTCATTTCCGGTTATGCCGAAGACCGGTTGGGCGAGATCGACGGGGTGGAGATCGCCCATTTTCTGCCCAAGCCCTTTTCGTTGAAGCAGCTCGCCGCCAAGGTCAAAGACGTGATTCGTGAGGGGCGGTGAATGGGCCGGGTGGGGATTCTGGCAAAGGGCGAGTGAGAACATCAAGGCAACATGCGCCCTTGCAAACCGGAACAAAAAGCGTACACTCTCCCTCGTTGCAAGAGCA
Organism: Azospirillum sp. FG154; assembly: GCF_057809575.1. Lineage (NCBI taxonomy): Bacteria > Pseudomonadati > Pseudomonadota > Alphaproteobacteria > Rhodospirillales > Azospirillaceae > Azospirillum > Azospirillum sp. FG154. The sequence continues at coordinate 231,015 of NZ_JBMDKF010000007.1, forward strand.
CGGGCCGTATGGTCTAAGAGGGGGGATCGGGCATGTCGTCCGCACAGCTTCGTTTGGTCGAGAAGGACTCCATGGACAAGCAAAAGGCGCTTGATGCCGCTCTGAGCCAGATTGAACGCGCCTTCGGCAAAGGCTCGATCATGAAGCTCGGCGCTCGTGAGCATCTGGTTGAGGCGGAGGTGGTGTCCACCGGCTCGCTCGGCCTTGACATCGCGCTCGGCATCGGCGGTTTGCCGCGTGGCCGCATCGTCGAGATTTACGGGCCGGAAAGTTCCGGCAAGACGACGCTGGCGCTGCACGCCATCGCCCAGGCGCAAAAGACCGGGGGCACCTGCGCTTTTGTCGACGCCGAACACGCGCTTGATCCGTCTTACGCCCGCAAGCTGGGCGTGAACATCGACGACTTGTTGATCTCGCAGCCCGACGCCGGCGAACAGGCGCTGGAAATCGCCGACACGCTGGTGCGCTCCGGCGCCATCGACGTGCTGGTGGTCGATTCGGTGGCCGCCCTGGTGCCGCGCGCCGAACTGGAAGGCGAAATGGGCGACAGCCATGTCGGTCTGCACGCCCGTCTGATGAGTCAGGCGCTGCGCAAGCTGACCGGCTCGATCTCCAAGTCGAATTGTCTGGTCATCTTCATCAACCAGATCCGCTTGAAGATTGGCGTGATGTTCGGCAACCCGGAAACCACGACCGGCGGCAACGCGCTGAAATTCTACGCCTCGGTTCGTCTCGACATCCGCCGCATCGGCGCGATCAAGGATCGTGAGACGGTGGTGGGCAACCAAACCCGCGTGAAGGTGGTGAAGAACAAGATGGCCCCGCCCTTCCGCGTGGTCGAATTCGACATCATGTATGGCGAAGGCGTGTCGAAGGTTGGCGAGTTGCTGGATCTCGGCATCCAGGCCAGCGTCGTCGACAAGGCGGGCGCGTGGTTCAGCTACGAAGGCGCCCGGATTGGGCAGGGGCGTGAGAACGCCAAGAACTTCCTGCGCAACAACCCGGAGATGGCTGACGCCATCGAGGCCAAGATTCGCGGCAACGCCGGTCTGGTCGCCGACGCGATGATGGGCACCCCGGAGGCCGACGCCGAGGCCGCCACGCCGGAGTGATCGGCGGCGTCGATCCCCCTTTGCAACGATGACCGAGAAACCCCGCTGTCCTGTGACGGCGGGGTTTTTCGTTTTGGCGGGCCGTCAGCGTTCATTGCCCTCGTGGCCGACGCATCATCAAGCCGATCCGCCGCACAAACGAAAAGGCCGCCCAGAGGGCGGCCTTTCGTGTACCCGAATTTCGGGAAGCCTTACTTGATCTTGGCTTCCTTGAACTCGACGTGCTTGCGCGCCACCGGGTCGTACTTGCGGAACGACAGCTTTTCGGTGGTCTTCTTGGGGTTCTTCTTCTTCACGTAGAAAAACCCGGTGTCAGCCGTGCTCAGCAGCTTGATGAGTACGGTGTTCTGCTTGGCCATGATCTCGATCCCGACAAAAAATCCGTGCCCGCCGGCCCGGCGGGGGCGGCGTCGTAGCGGCGGAAGATAACGTGTGACGCTGCGAAGTCAAGAGTTAAGGGCGGCGCCATTCAAGACGAATCGCAACCGCTCAACAAGTCCCGGACTCTAGCGCTCCGCCACGGTGTTGACGACGGCAAGAGCCGCCGCGCGTTGGTACAAAGGCGATTCGCCCAGCAGCCGCTTGGCGACTTTCATGTCCAAATCCGGTTCGTGCTCTTTCCAGGGGCAGGACTCGCGCAGGCGGGTCAACGCCTGCTCGTCGTCCGCCGCTTTGATCCGCCAACTGGCGATCTGGGCGGGGCGGTTGCGCCCGTCGCGCAATTCGGTCAGCAGCGCCGCCGGGTCATGCTGACCGGGGCGGCTGGTGCAGACGGTCGGTTGGACGCCCTGGCGGTGCAACGTGTAACCGGCGGGGGTGTAGATGCGGCTCCAGGTCAGAAACAACTCGCCATCGTTGGGCAGGCGGGTGACGGTCTGAACGCTGCCCTTGCCATAGGACGACGCGCCGACCACCACCGCACGCCCTGTGTCCTGCAACGCCGCCGCCACCACCTCGGCGGAGGAGGCGGAGCGGCCATCGACCAGCACCACCATCGGCAGGCCGTCGGCGATGTCGTCGGGGGCGGCGTCGAAGCGCTGGCGGCTGTCGGGGTGGCGACCCTCGGTCGAGATGATGCGGCCACGTCGGATGAACAGATCGGCGACGGCGACGGCCTGATCGAGCAGCCCGCCGGGATTGCCGCGCAGGTCGAGGATCATGCCCCGCAGGTTCCGCCCACCGGGGCTTTGGCGCATCGCCGCCACGCTGTCGCGCAGGTTGGATGCGGTGGTGGCGTTGAAACGCTCCAGCCTCAGCAAACCGACGTGATCGACGATGGACACGCTGACGGTGTTGGGGACGACGCGCTCGCGACGGAGCGGCAGGCGGCGGGGCGTGCCGCCGTCGCGGGCCACCGTCACCGTCACCAGGGCGCCGGTTGGGCCGCGCAGCCGGTCACGCATGTCGGATTCGCTCATCCGCGCGATCAAATCATTGTCGATGGCGAAGAGCTGGTCGCCGTCGCGCAGGCCAGCGCGGTCGGCGGGGCTGCGGGGCACGATGTCGCGCAGCGTCACCCGACCGCCGTGGATGTCCAAGGACACGCCGATGCCGCCATAACCCTCGCGTTGCGCCCGCTCGTTGGTCGCGCGCTGAACGCCCGTGTAGCGCGAATAACCGTCGAGATCGGCGGTCACGCCGTCGAACACGACCTGATAAACCCGCTCCGGCGCCGCCTGAGCCAGGATGGGGGAATAGAGGCGGGCGCGGTCAATGACGCGGGTGGTCAGAATGGCCCAACCCGCTGAATCGCCCGCGTTGGGAGCGCCATATTCGGCGGCCAGCGCGCCTGACACGTACAGACGTACGGTGGTGTTCGCCCGTTCGATCCTCACCGCCGGATCAATGGCGGTCAGCCCCTTCAGGCCGTCGACGCCCAGCCGGTCAAAACTGACCGCTTCCAGGTAAACCTCAGCGATCTTGTTGAAACCAACCGTGAAAACCTGCTCGCTGACCGTCGCCGCCTTGTTGGGCGCGGCGGCGAGCGGCTGCGCGGCGAAGGCAAGGGCGGCAAGGCTGGTGGGAATGGCGAGACGGGCAGACCGGCGCAAGGCGCGCGTCAGGGTCTGAAACGGCGAAACGCGAGACGGAACCGTGCGATCGCTCTTGGCCATGGGGAAAACCCAAGCCTCCCTTCCCACAAAACCGGATCGGATGGGCGCTTCCCGATCCCGGACGCGCAACATTTAGCATCCCGATTGTGGCGCGAGCGGGACAAATTCGGGGGTGTCTCACGAATGTTACGAATTGCCAACCGCTGTTGCGCAGAAAACACGATCAAGGGCGGCTGTGTCTGAATCCCAACGGTCTTGGCGTTGCGGCCAGGCCACGCCCGGAGTCAGCGCGCCGAGTCGGCCAGCCGGAACAGGGTGCTGCCGGTCAAGGGATCGGCTTCCACCAGGATGACGGTCACCGGGGCGCTCAGCCGGTAGCGGGTTCCGGTGCGTTGGCCGACCAGGGCGTGCGCCGCCTCGTCATGCTCGTAACGGTCGTCGGGCAGCGCGCTGATGGGAACAAGGCCGTCGGCGCCGCTGTCGTCCAGACGGATAAACAGGCCAAAGCGCGTCACCCCGGACACCCGCCCGGTGAAACGCGCGCCGACGCGGTCGGCCAGATGGGCGGCGGTGAAGCGGTCCACGGCGTCGCGTTCGGCGGTCGCCGCCCGTCGCTCGGTGGCGGACAGATGGTCGCCGATCTCGGTCAGCCGCTCCATCGCCGCGTCGTCCAACCCGCCGACGCCAAGGTTGAGCGCGCGGATCAACGCCCGATGGACGATCAGATCGGCGTAGCGGCGGATCGGCGAGGTGAAATGGGCGTAGCGGGGCAGGGCCAAACCGAAATGGCCGATGTTGTCCGGGCTGTAGGCCGCCTGGGCCTGGGCGCGCAGGATGACCTCGCTGACCAGTTGCGAGTCCGGCGTCCCCTCCACCCGGCGCAAAATCCGGGTGAAATGCTCCGGCTTCAAGGCCTCTCCCTTGGGGAAGGTCAGGCCGATGCCGGTCAGGAAGGCGCGCAGCGTCTCCATCTTGTCCAGCGACGGTTGGTCGTGGACGCGGAACAGGCCGGGCATGCCGCGCGCTTCCAGAACCTCCGCCGCCGCGACGTTGGCGGCGATCATGAACTCTTCGATCAACCGATGGCTGTCCAGCCGCACCCGCGTGGCGATGTCGCCGACCCGTCCGCGCTCGTCCACCACGACGCGGCGTTCGGGCAAATCAAGGTCGAGCGTACGGCGGCGTACGCGCGCCTCCCACAGCCGGGCGTACGCGCCGTAGAGCGGGGCGATCACTGTGTCGGCCAACGGGCCGGTCGCGTCGTCGGCGCGGCCCTCGTGGCAATTCTGCACCTGTTCGTAGGTCAACCGGGCGGCGGACCGCATGAGTCCGCGCGCCAACCGATGCCGAATCAGCGCGCCGTTGCGGTCAATCCACAGGTGGAAGACCAGACAGGCGCGATCCTCGTTCGGGCGCAGGGAGCACAGCCCGTTCGACAGGGCTTCCGGCAGCATCGGCACGACGCGGTCGGGGAAATAGACCGAGTTGCCGCGCTCATACGCCGCGCGATCCAGGGATGAACCGGGGCGCACATAATAAGAGACGTCGGCGATGGCGACGATCAGGCGCCAGCCGTCGGGGTTGGCCGGGTCGCTGTCCGCCTCCGCCCACACCGCGTCGTCGAAATCGCGGGCGTCGGCCCCGTCGATGGTGACGAAGGGGATGGCGCGCAGATCCTCGCGCCCGACCAGCGACGGGACCGAGGCCAATGCGGCCTCGCGCAGCGCGCCATGGGGAAAGACGGTCGGCAAGCCATGGGTGTGAATGGCGATCAGGCTGATGGCGCGCGGTTCGGCGGTGGAGCCGAAGCGATCAACGACGCGGGCTTGCGGCAGGCCAAGCCGCCCGGCGGGCAGGATCTCCGCCAACACCAGATCGTCGGCCTCGGCGTCGCCCCGGTTGGGCGGCAGCACGAAAAATTCGGTCCGGTTGCGGCGGTCGGTCGGCGTGATCCGCCCGCCATCCGCCGCCGGGCGGTAGACGCCCAGCACGCGGGTTTCGCTGGCCCCTTCGATCCGCCGGATGATTCGGGCCTCGTAGAGCCGGTCGTTGATCCGCGCCAGCTTGGCCAACAGGCGGGCGCCAACAGCCAGCGGCGGCGCGCCCTTGCGTTCGGGCAGCAGGAAAATGCGTGGCGGGGCGCCCTCGCCGGTCCAGGTCAGCGGGCGGGCCTGCGCCTCGCCATCGGGATCGACGCCGGAGATTTCCAGAACGGCGACCTCGGGCAGCGCTTGCGGCGGGGCGACGCGCTTGTTGCGGCCCCGCTCGACGGCGCCGTCGGCCTCCAAATCGCGCAGCAGGTCTTTCAGCCGCTCCCGATGGTCGGAGCCGGACAGCTTGAAGGCGCGGGCGATCTCGCGCTTGCCGACCGGCGTCGCGCTGGACCGGATGAGGGCAAGGACGGCGTCCTTGGTCGGAAAGCGGGAATCGGTCACGGGCGGGCCGGTGTGGGGAGTGGTTGCTCTGGGATGCCCCCTCCCCAGCCCTCCCCCGCGTTGCGGGAGAGGGGGCCTTATGGAGAAGCGGCGTTTGTTCCCTCTCCCGCGTCAAGCGGGGGAGGGTTAGGGAGGGGGCTTGAGAGCCGACGCCCTTACGACGCCTTCTTGCGCGCCGCCGGAGCCTTTTCCGCCTTGGCTTCGGCGGGGGCTTCCGCCGGAGCCTTGGCCTTGGTCGTCTTCGCCGTCGTCTTTGTCGCTGTCTTCGTCGCCGCTTTGGCCGGAGCCTTTTTCGCGGCGGCTTTCTTGGCCGGGGCCTTCTTCGCCGCCGTCTCGTCCGCGCCCGCGTCCGCCGTCGCCGGTTCGGCCTCCTTCGGGGCCTTGCCCTTTTTGGCGGCGTCCTTGGCGATTTTGGCCTCGATCAGTTCCAACGCCTGTTCCAGCGTCACGCTGTCCGGCTCGGTCGCCTTGGGGATGGAGGCGTAGACGCTGCCATGCTTCACATAGGGGCCGAAACGGCCCGACCCCATGGTGATCGGCTTGCCGGTCTTGGGGTGGTCGCCGAGAGTCTTCGCCGGGGCCGAGGCCTTCTTCGCCGCTCCCGCCAGCAGATCGACCGCGCGGTTGATGCCGATCATCAGCACGTCGTCGTCGGGCGTCAGCGACTTGTAGACGCTGCCATGCTTCAGATAGGGGCCGAAGCGCCCGATGCCGGCGCTGATTTCTTCGTTGGTTTCCGGGTGGGGGCCGATGACGCGCGGCAAGGCCAGCAGGCGCAGCGCGGTGTCGAGGTCGATGTCGCCCGCCGCCATGCCCTTGGGCAGCGACACCCGCTTGGGCTTCGGCGTCTCGTCCTTGACCTTCTTCTTGGCCTTGGGCTTTTTGCCGTCGGCGGGCTTCTCCTCAACCGCGACCGGCGCGGGCGCGGCCTCCGCCGGGGCGGGGGCCGGGCCAAGCTGGATGTAGGCGCCGAAGGGGCCGCGCCGCACGGTGACGGGCAGGCCGCTGTCGGGATCCGGCCCCAGCTCGCGCGGGCCTTCCGGCAACGCGCCGCTCTCGTCGTTGGCGACGGCCAGCGGGCGGGTGTAGCGGCATTCGGGGTAACGGGCGCAGCCGATGAAGGCCCCCATCTTGCCCAGCTTCAACCCCAGACGGCCTTCGTGGCAAACCGGGCAGACGCGCGGATCGTGACCGCCCTCGGTCGGGGCGGGGAAGAAATGGGATCCCAGCTCCTCGTCCAGGGTGGTCAGCACCTGGGTGATGGTCAGATCCTTGGTGCCGTTGACGGCGACGTCGAACGGCGTCCAGAACTCCCGCAGCACGGTCTTCCAGTTGATCTTGCCGTCGGAAATCTCGTCGAGCTGGTTTTCCAGAGTGGCGGTGAAGTTGTATTCGACGTAGCGGTGGAAGAAGTTTTCCAGGAAAGCCGTGACCAGCCGCCCCCGGTCTTCCGGGAAGAAGCGCCGCTTGTCGATCCGCACATACTCGCGGTCCTGCAACACCTGAAGGATCGAGGCGTAGGTGGAGGGGCGACCGATGCCGAGTTCTTCCAATTTCTTGACGAGGCTGGCTTCGGAATAGCGCGGCGGCGGTTGGGTGAAATGCTGTTCAGGGGCGATGTCGCCACGGGCCAACGCGTCGTTCTGCTCCATGGCGGGCAGGCGGCGTTCCTGCTGGTCGTCCTCGGCGCTGTCGTCGCGGTCTTCCTGATAGACCTTCAGGAAGCCGTCGAAGACGACGACGGAGCCGGTGGCGCGCAGCACCACGTCCTTCGACGGGCTGGCGATGTCCACGGCGACCTGATCCAGCACGGCGCTTTCCATCTGGCTGGCCAGCGTGCGCTTCCAGACCAGCTCGTACAGCCGCAACTCGTCCGATTCCAGCGCGCCGGTCAGGCTGTCCGGGCGGCGGTTGAGGTCGGTCGGGCGAATCGCCTCGTGCGCCTCTTGCGCGTTTTTGGCCGTGGTCTTGTAGACGCGCGGCTGGCCGGGGACGTAGCGCTCGCCAAACTGCTCGCCGATCACGCTGCGGGCCGACTCGATGGCCTCCTGCGACAGGCTGACGCCGTCGGTTCGCATGTAGGTGATGAGGCCGACGGTTTCCCCGCCGATGTCGATGCCCTCATACAGCTTTTGCGCGGTGCGCATGGTGCGGGTGGCGCCGAAGCCCAGCTTGCGCGAGGCCTCCTGCTGCAAGGTCGAGGTGGTGAAGGGCGGCGACGGGTTGCGGCGGCTTTGCTTGCGCTCCACCGCCGACACGGCGAAGAGCTGGGGCTGGATGCGGGCCACGGCGGCCTCGGCGGCGGCGCGGGTCGGCAGGCCGAACTTGTCGAGCTTCTTGCCGTCCAACTGGGTCAGCGCGGCGGAAAAGCCGACGCCGCCCGGCGTGGTGAAGCCGACGGCGATCGACCAGTATTCTTGCGGCTTGAAGACCTCGATTTCCGATTCGCGCTCACAGACCAGCCGCAGGGCGACCGACTGCACGCGACCCGCCGACCGCGATCCGGGCAGCTTGCGCCACAGCACCGGTGACAGGGTGAAACCGACCAGATAATCCAGCGCCCGCCGGGCGAGATAGGCGTCCACCAACTCCTGCGACACGGCGCGCGGGTTGGCCATCGCGGTCTGCACGGCGGATTTGGTGATTTCGTTGAAGGTGACGCGCTGGACCTCGCGGTCGTCGGACAGATGTTTGTCGCGCAGGAGTTCGGACAGATGCCAGGCGATCGCCTCTCCCTCGCGATCCGGATCGGTCGCCAGATAGATGCGGGTGGCCGACTTCACCGCCTTGGCGATCTCGTCGATGTGACGCTTGGAGCGGTCGCCCAACTCCCAATCCATGGCGAAGTCATCATCCGGGCGCACCGAGCCGTCGCGCGCCGGAAGGTCGCGGACATGGCCGAAGCTGGCGATGACGGTGTAATCGTCGCCCAGATATTTGTTGATGGTCTTCGCCTTGGCCGGCGATTCGACGATGACGACGTTGCTGCCCGGCAAGAGACCTGCCCTTTGCGTGTGCCTACCCAAAACGGACGGCGCCGATCAGATGAGAGACACCTGATGACCGGGTTGTCGCTGGACTCGGCCGGCAAGCTCAAGTTCCAAAACCACGGTCAGCACCACCGGAGCGGACAATTGGCACCCGCGAACGAGTTCGTCAATGGTGACGGGCGTGGGGCTGAGGTTTTCCAGAACAAGGGCGCGGGCGCGAACCAGGTCGGACTCGTCGGGTTCGCGGGTCGGCGCGGTGGCGAACAGGTCGGGTTGCCGTTCCCCCAGATTGAGCGGGCGCAGGCTTTCCAGCGCGCGCAGCACGTCGTCGGCGCTTTCCACCAGCGCGGCCCCTTGGCGGATCAGGTTGTTGGTTCCCTGACAACGGGGGTCGAGCGGCGAGCCGGGAACGGCCATCACCTCGCGCCCCTGTTCCAACGCCATGCGGGCGGTGATGAGCGAACCGGACTTCATCGCCGCCTCGATCACCACGATCCCCAGCGACAGGCCGGAAATCAGCCGGTTGCGGCGGGGAAAATGGCGGGCCTGCGGTTGGGTGGCGATGGGGCTTTCGGCGATCACCACGCCCTGCGCCACGATGTCGCGGTAGAGCGTTTCATTCTCCGGCGGGTAGACGACGTCGATGCCCCCGGCGACCACGGCGGCGGTGCCGGTCGCCAGGGCGCCGACATGGGCCGCCGTGTCGATGCCGCGCGCCAGCCCGGACGCCACCAGCAGCCCGGCGGCGCCCAGGTCGCGGGCCAGCGTTTCGGCGAATTTCTTGCCGTTCAGCGAGGCGTTGCGCGCGCCGACCATGGCGACGGCGCGGCGGCTCAACAGATGGGGATGGCCGATGACGGAGAGGAGCGGCGGCGCGTCGTCCACCGCCGCCAGCGCTTCGGGGTAATCGGGTTCGCAGGACGCGATCAGCCGGGCGCCGAATCGCCGGTTGGCGGCGATCTCCCGTTCGACGTCGGCCTTGCTGGCGACGCGCAGCGGTTTGACCCGCCCGCCGCGTTTGGCCAACTCCGGCAACGCCTCAAGCGCCGCGCGGGCGTCGCCGAACTGGTCGAGCAGACGGTGAAAGGTGATCGGCCCGACATTTTCAGTGCGGATCAGGCGGAGCCAGTCGAGCCGTTCGGCGTCGGAGAGGGGGTGGCGCGGTTGTGTCATGCGTGATGGTTTTACAACTGAATTTGCCGACGCTCAACACGCAATCGTATGATGGGTTGAGCGACGCCATCGCTTTTCAGGGGCTTGCCGCTTCCACAATCGCGCATAATGTCACGCCATCGGTGCAACCAACAAATTTGGGACAGGAGCCGTCTTATGGACCGTATCGAGTTCGACACGCGCCCGGCGATGATTGCCGACGACAGCGCGGCGGGTCTGCCCGACCTGAACCGCCGTCATTTCCTGGTCACGGGTTTGGCCGCCGGTTTCGCGGTCGCCGCCGTCACCCCGGCGCTGGCCCAGGCCATCCACACCAGCGACGAGGGGCTGGTGGCGGGCGAGGTGAAAATCCCGGTGGCCGACGGCGCCATCCCGGCCTACCGCGCCCATCCGGCGGTGGGCGGGCCGTTTCCGACGGTGCTGGTCATCCAGGAGATCTTCGGCGTCCATGAACACATCAAGGACGTCTGCCGCCGTCTGGCCAAGCTTGGCTATTACGCCATCGCGCCGGAAATGTACGCCCGCCAGGGCGACGTCTCCAAGTTGGAGAGCATCAAGGACATCCTGACTCAGGTGGTGTCGAAGGCGCCGGACGCGCAGGTCAACGGCGACCTTGACGCCGCCGTCGCCTTCGCCAAGGCGTCGGGCAAGGCCGACGTCGCGCGGTTGGGCGTCACCGGCTTTTGCTGGGGCGGTCGGGCGGTTTGGCTCTACGCCGCGCACAACCCGGCGGTCAAGGCGGGGGTGTCGTGGTACGGGATTCTTGGCGTTCCGCCCTGGAACCCGAAAGGCGCGTCGGCCATTTCGGTCGGCAAAAAGGTCAAGGTTCCGGTTCTCGGCCTCTACGCCTCCAAGGACGGTTTCATTCCCAACGCCGACGTGGAGGCGATGAAGGCGCAGATCCGGCGCGGCAAGTCGCAGATCGTCGTCTATCAGGACGTCGATCACGGTTTCAACGCCGACTACCGCCCGACCTACAACGCGTCCGCCGCCTATGACGGCTGGCGACGGATGCAGGCGTGGTTCAAGAGCAACGGGGTGGGCTGAGCGACACAGGAGCGCGCCCCGTTGCAAACGCGCGGGGCGCGTGTCTGGCCAAAAATTAACTTATTAAATAATCTTTTTTCAAAACAATCTTTCGGCCGGAATGAAAAGAAATTGACCAGAGGTTGAATGCGGTTAAACTTCAGAGGTATATTGTTTCTTATTGATGAGAATTGATGAATTAAGACTCACCCAACGGTTAATAGGGGAAAACCACATGGTGAACACTTTTGTATTGAAAGAGCATGCTCTTTGATGGAGAGTATTTGAGGTGGGATGCTTGACGTTTCTGATGGGGGATGGAGTGTTTGGATTTCTTAAGAAGTCGGATTATGAATCACGCAACGCGTCGGCGTTGCAGGCCTTGCGCACCAACGTGATGATCGCCGACAAGGACTTGGTCATCACTTACGTCAACCCGTCGGTGTTGGCGTTGTTGCAAGAGGCCGAAGCCGACATCCGCAAGGAATTGCCCCGGTTCAGCGTGGCCAATCTGGTCGGCAGCAACATCGACGTCTTTCACAAGAATCCCGATCACCAGCGCCGGATGCTGGCGGCGCTGTCCAAGCCGCACAGGGCGTCGATCAAGGTGGCGAATCACCAGTTCGATTTGATCGTCACCCCCTTGATTCAAGACGGGCAACGCCTTGGCTACGTCGCGGAATGGTCCAACGCGAAAGAGCGGTTGCAGAATTTTGACTATGAGGCGCAATTTCAAGCGGTGTCGCGGTCGCAGGCGGTCATCGAGTTCACCACCGACGGAACCATCGTCAGCGCCAACGACAATTTTCTCAAGGCGATGGGCTATCGGTTGGACGAGGTGAAGGGCCGTCATCACAGCGTCTTTGTCGAACCGTCTTATCGTGACAGCCACGACTACACGAAATTTTGGGACACGCTGAAGCGCGGCGAATTTCTGGCCGGGCAATACAAACGGATCGCCAAGGGCGGTCGGGTCGTGTGGATCGAAGGGGCGTACAACCCGATTTTCGACGAGCATGGAAAGGTTTCCAAGGTCGTCAAATTCGCCACCGACATTTCCGCGCAGATGGAGTTGCTCGCCAATCTGAAGCAACTCATCGACAAGAATTTCGGCGAAATCGACGACGCCATCGCCCGGACCTCGTCGGAAGCTCTGTCGGCGTCCAAGGCGGCGGAAGAGACCTCGCAGAATGTGCAGACGGTCGCGGCCAGCGCGGAGGAGTTGGCGGCGTCGGTCGGCGAAATTTCGCAAAGCATGAGCAAGGCGCGGTCGGCGACCGAAAACGCCTTTGACCGCACGGTGGCGGTCGGATCCAGCACGGAAAAGCTGACCAACGCCGCCCAGGCGATGAACGGGATCGTCGGGTTGATTCAGAACATCGCCGGACAGATCAATCTGTTGGCGCTGAACGCGACCATCGAAGCCGCCCGCGCGGGCGAGGCGGGCAAAGGCTTCGCCGTCGTCGCCAGCGAGGTGAAAAATCTGGCCAATCAGGCGGCGCGGGCGACCGAACAGATCTCCAACGAAATCGGCGGCATCCAGGCGACCTCGGCGGAGGTGGCCAACGCCCTGGCGGCGATCCGCGACGCGGTCAGCACGGTGCGCGAACACGTCACGGTGACGGCCTCGGCGGTGGAGGAGCAAAGCGCGGTCACGCAAAGCATGTCCGCCAACATGCAAAGCGCGTCGATGGCGGTGTCCTCGGTTTCGGCCAGCATCACCGAGATTTCGGCGGCGGTCCATCAGGCGGCGGACGCCATCATCACCACCAAGGAAGCGGCCAAAATTCTGGTCCGATAGGCGCCTTTCTCCAAGCCCGCGCGTCGGTCCAAGGATGGGCGCGACGCGCGGGCGGGATGGCCTTGCTTGGCCGCTTACCCTTTGTGGAAGACCGGCGGGCGTTTTTCAAAGAAGGCGGTGATGCCCTCCTTGGCCTCGCCATGGTGCAGCGCCTCGACGAACAGATCGCTTTCGCGGGCAAGCTGGGTGGCGAAGCTGCCATAGGCCAGCTCCATCAGCTTTTTCGCCCGGCCCATCGCGCCGCTGGGGCCTTCGGCGATGGTTTGCGCCCAACCCACGGCCTCCTCCAGCGCGCCGCCGGGGGCGGTGACGCGGTTGACGACTCCGGCGGCGTGCAGGCGCGGGGCCGACACCGGGCCGCCGGTCAGCATCAGTTCGGCGTACAATTGCGGCGGCAACGCGCGGGCCAGAGAGGCCGAGGCGCCGCCGTCCGCCGTCAAGCCCACCTTCATGTAGGCGGTCAGGAAACGGGCGTCTTCCGCCGCGACGATCAGGTCGCAGGCCAGCGCCAGCGAGAAGCCGGCCCCGGCCGCCGGGCCTTCCACCGCCGCGATGATCGGCTTGGGGCATTCGCGCATGGCGCGGACCCAGCCATGGAAGCGTTCGATGCCGTCGCGGTTTTCTGACCGCGAGCGGTTGCCGTGATGGTACAGGTTGCTCAAATGCCCGCCGGAGCTGAAGGCGCCGTTCGCGCCGGTCAGTACGACGACGCCGATTCCGTCGTCGTGCGCCGCTTCATCCAGCGCGTCGCGCCCACGCGCCATCATCTTCAGGCCCAGCGCGTTGCGATTTTCTGGGTCGGTCATGGTCAGAACCATCACCCGGCCTTGCCGCTCCACCTGCATGTGGCCGGTGTCGACACGTCCGTTCATGCGCGTTACTCCCAAAAAGATCATGATCGCGGTGTATTGAATCACCGCTTGGCTCAACACTGTGCCAGTGGTTGAGGTCGGCTCCAATCGTCCGAGGGGCATAGGGGCGGGCGTGCGGGCTGAGGCGGATCGACGCGGGCCGACGGGGGAGGGGCGCCATGGCGGTTGAGAACAGGACGGCGCGGGCGGCGGTTCCAGCCTACGCCAACCGCGTGATGATTCTGGCCTGCGTCGCCGCCTTCGTTCTGAAGCTGCCGCCGGAGCGCTTCGCCTTTGTTCCCGCTTATTTTTTCGGAACGGTCGATCTGGCCGGGCCGCTGCCGACGCTGGCGCTGTGGCGCGGGTTGTTCGGCCATCCGCTGATTCACGCCGATCCGGCGCATCTGGTCAGCAACATGCTGGCGCTGTGGCTGTTGGGCGACGCGGTGGAGAGCGCGCTGGGGCATGGGCGCTATCTGGCGCTGTTCCTGGCCGGAACCGTGGTGGGGGCCTTGAGCGAAGGCTGGTTGGCGGTGGACCGCATGGCGCCCTTGATCGGGGCCAGCGGGGCGATCTGCGCGTTGATGGGGGCGTTCTTGTGGGTGCGCCCGCGCGCCCGGATGTGGGCCGTTCCCTTCCTGCGCTTGCCGGTCCTTTGGGTGATCGGGGCTTTCGCCGCGCTGAACGTCGCCATGATCCTGTTTCCGCCGCCCGCCAGTTCCCCTCTGGCCGAAGTGGGGTGGGGCGCGCACGCGGGCGGGATCCTCGTCGGGCTGTCGCTGACTCCGCTGTTGGCCCGTCTTGGGCGGTGATGGGGAGGGTTGACGGGCGTTGCCTTTGCCGCGCCTCGCCGGAATACTGCCGCCCTCGCGAACGCAAGGGGGTGGGCGATCATGACGGACGACAAGGCGGCGGTTTTGGGGGTGATTGGGGGCAGCGGCGTCTATGACATCGACGGGTTGCAAAACACCCGCTGGGTCAAGGTTGAGACGCCTTTCGGCGATCCATCCGACGAGCTTCTGACCGGCGAGTTGAACGGGCAAAAGCTGGTCTTTCTGCCGCGCCATGGCCGGGGCCACCGGATTCCCCCGTCGGAGTTGAATTTTCGCGCCAACATCCATGCGCTGAAGCAACTGGGCGTCAGCGAAATCCTGTCGGTGTCGGCGGTCGGCTCGCTGAAGGAGCATCTTCCGCCCGGAACCTTCGTGGTGATCGACCAGTTCATCGACCGCACCTTCGCCCGCGACAAGAGCTTTTTCGGGACGGGGCTGGTGGCCCATGTCGGGTTGGGCCATCCGGTGTGCAACCGGCTGGGCGATCTGATTGAAGAGGCGTTGCAGGAGCTTCGCGTCCCGCACCAGCGGCGTGGAACCTACATGGTGATGGAAGGCCCGCAATTCTCGACCATCGCCGAGTCCGAACTGTACCGGAGTTGGGGCTGCGACGTCATCGGCATGACCAACATGCCGGAAGCCAAACTCGCCCGCGAGGCGGAGATGTGTTACGCCACCGTCGCCATGGTGACGGATTTCGATTGCTGGCACGCCGAGCACGCCCATGTCAGCGTGGACGCGGTCATCAAGGTGGTGGTCGCCAACGCCGACACGGCGCGGTCGCTGGTCGCCACGCTCGCCCCCAAGATCGCCGTGCGGGATGGGGCCTGCGCGCAGGGCTGCCACACCGCGCTCGACAACGCGATCATGACCGCGCCCAGCCACCGCGATCCGGCGATGCTGGCCAAGCTGGACGTCATCGTCAAACGGGCGCTGGGGCGGTCCGCCTGAATCGCGTTTTCAGCGGCGCAGACGCATGTCGATGTGGGGGATGCCGACGTCGTCGTAGACGTCGCTGTCCCGGACAAAGCCGAAGCCGCCGTAAAAGCGCTCCAGATACAGTTGCGCGCCGATGAGCACGTCATGGCCGGGCCAGCGCTCGGCCAGACAGGCGAGGGAGTCGGAGACCAGCGCCCGACCCAGCCCGGTTTTGCGTTCCGACGGCAGAACGGCCAGCCGTCCGAAGGCGGTGGTCCCGCCTTTGCCCGCGTCGGGGCCGAAGACTCGGGCGCAGCCCAGCGGCGCGTCGTCGCCGTGGCGGCTGGCGATCAGGTGCAGCGCCTCCGGATCGCGCCCGTCGAGGTCGGGGTAGGGCGAGGCTTGCTCGACGATCAGCACGCGCTGGCGCATCCACAGCAGGGCGTGCAGATCGCGGGTTGACAGGTCGTCGAAGCGGACGCGGCGGATGAGGACGGGCAAGGTCACGGCGGCGGAAACTCCAAGTCAGGCCAACGCGTTGCGGATCAGATAATCAGCGATGTCCTTGGGCTTGACCTTGACGTCGCTCAGCGGTTGGTCCGGGTCCATCGCCTGGGCGACCAGCAGGCTGTTCTGCACGTTGGTCAGCGACACGCGGAAGACGCCGACGGCGCCCTTCAGCCGGGGGTAATAGATTGGGTCGATGGTCTTTTCCCGCCGGGTCAGGCGGGCGAGCGCCGCCTCCTCCGTCACGCCGTCCACCTCTTGGGCATGAATCAGCTTCCAGTCGGTTTCGCCGCCCCAACCGGCGGCGATGGCCGCTTTCATCGCGGCCTCGTCGTCGGCGACGGCCAATTTGTAGGTGTGCTTGCCCTGTCCGACGTCGGACGCCCATTTTGTCAGGGCGGCGCTGCGCGCCACAAAAATGACAGCCATGGTGAAGATTTCCCCTGTTCGCCGGGTTGCCGGTTGCCGGTCAGTCCGGGATCTTACTGGAAGGACGATTGACGGGAAATCGGCGCGATGAGGATGCGGGTGACGACGTTCTTGCCGAACATCGCGATGGCGGCCTCGTCGATCTTGCGGCGCAGGGCCGGGATGTTGGCGATGTTGCCGCGCACCACCCACCCCTCGTCGATGCCCTTGTAAATGGCGGTCAGGATCGCGTCGTGCAGCCGAGGGATGCTGACCTGGACCTCGCCCAGCTTTAGGGAGTCGCCGATCTCCAGATTGACTTCGATCTGCGTGTATTTTTCGATCCGACCTTGCGCGTTGACGACCGGAACCATCAACGGCTTGATGCGGACCGACGGCGGCAGATTGCCCGCCGCCCCCTCTGACGCGATGGCGGGGGCGGCAAAACCAAGGACAACACACAAAGCCAGGAAAAGGCCGCGCATCAAAAACACCAGAAAAGCGGGAAGAACCTCAAGGTAGCGGTCCCCTGCCCGTGTTTCAACAACCACGCCGCCCTTGTGGCGAAGGCGGTTGGCGGAACAAAGCGTTTCGAGTCACACTGTCGCCGCAATTGTTTGGCTGATGGTTGGGAGACGGGGCATGGCGGGCGCGGGCGGTGAGGTCCTGTTCGAGTTTCATCGGGTGGGAACCTATTTGAAGGTCGTCGCCATCGACGGCCAGACCGGCCTTGAGGTGTCGGTGGTCGGGCCGGCCAGCGGCAGCGTGGAGTTGTTGAAACGAACGGCGATCAACAAGCTGCGCTATGTGCAGACCCGTGACGCCAACAAAGCCCCGTCGCGGTAGACGGTTCCCGTTTCGGCGCTGGCGCTGGGCCGAGGCCGCTTGGTAAGAAGACGCGCGGCGGATCCGCCCAAGAGGAAGACAGCATGTTTTGTTCGGCCTTCGGCTCACGGCCCGCCCTGATCGCAGCGTTCCTGTGCGCGACGGTCCTTCTGGCGCCGATGACTCCGGCGACCGCCGCGAAGGCGACGACGGGGAACGCGGCGGGATCGTCCGGCGCCGGGCATCCGACCGCCCAGCAGCATCCGGCGTCGCCTCCTCTTCCGGCGTCTTCGTCGGCGTCAACCTGCGCCAAGCCGCCCGCGCCGCCATGCATGGACGATGGGGCGACCTTCGCCGCGCCGGACGCGATGACGGGCTGCCAGTCCGAGGTGAAAGACTATGTCGACCGGACCATGTCCTATTTGAAATGCCTGAACGACGAGAACATCGCCGCCGGGCGCGACCTGACCCGCAACGTCGAGCGATTCAATTGCCGTCTGTCAGGGCGCAAGGGCTGCCCGTGACCCCGGCGCCGGGCGTCCACGGGCGCCGGGCGTTCTGTGGACGCGGGAGCGGATGGCGGTCTTAAGAGCGCGGACAAAGAAAAGGGCCGGTCTTCCCAGAGGAAACCGGCCCACCACATACGGACAGCGCGCTTCAGCCGATCTTGCGGCGGGTCTGGCGGCCAGAGCTGCGGCCCAAGCCAATGCGTTTGGCGAATTCTGACCGTTGGGCGGCGTAGTTCGGCGCCACCATCGGGTAGTCAGCGGGCAACCCCCAGCGCGCACGGTATTCGTCGGGCGACATGTTGTAGGTCGAGCGAAGATGCCGCTTGAGCATCTTCAATTTTTTGCCGTCTTCCAGGCAGATGATGTATTCGGGCGTCACCGATTTGCGGATCGGAACGGATGGCTTCAGCGGTTCGGCCGGAACTTCACGCGGTTGCCCATTCAGCCCCGTCAGGGACGAATAGACCGTATTGATGACGTCGGGGATTTGTTGAGCGGGCAAAACATTCTTGCTGACATACGCCGATACGATGTCGGCCGTCATCCGCAGCAGCGCATTGTCGGGTACATCGGCGCGAAGCTGGTCGCTCATTGCTCAGTGTCCTGATTTTTCATTTGTCCGTAGCAATCAAGTTGCATACCGTGATTTGGGTGTCAATATAATTTCGGCAAGACGCAAATTAGTTGCTTTCGACGCTCAGAACTGGTGAAGCCCACGCAAATCAGCCAAGGCTGAAAAGGACGCTCCTGTCGCCACCGTGACGGCGCTTTAAGGAGCGTCTAGTAAGGTCCAGCTTTAAAAGAGCGGATGATTTGGACACGGCAATTGGGCGTGGCGCTCCGCCTATAACGAATCGGCTATCTGCCATGCTTGCGAGATGGAACAACGAAGAGGCGAAGTTTAGTCGCCGTTCTTCCCGCTTCGGATGATGGCGCGGCTTCGCCGCTCGACGTGGGGCTGTGGTTTTCTGGCAAGCGGTGGTGTTGCGCGGGCCAAGGATCTTGCGCGTCCACGTTGGGGGCGTCGATCCGTCGGATGAGGCTTGCGTCCCTGTCATAGTGTGGTGGTGGCGGTTCGCGTCGATATCTGGTAGCGTGCCCACGCTTTTCGCCGCCTCTGGAGTTTTTTCCGCATGACCGCCCGCACCGTCGCGCTCGCCTCCGATCACGCTGGTTACGAGTTGAAGGCTCACATCGCCGCGTCGCTGACGAACGCTGGCTATTCCGTTCTCGATTTCGGCACGAACGGCCCGGAATCGGTGGATTACCCGGATTACGCCGCCGCCGTCGCCGCCGCCGTCACCGATGGCCGGGCGGAGCGCGGCGTGCTGGTCTGCGGCAGCGGCATCGGCATCAGCATCGCCGCCAACCGTCATCCCGGCGTCCGCGCCGCGCTGGTCCATGATGTGACCACCGCGCGCCTGAGCCGTCAGCACAACGACGCCAACGTGATCGCGCTGGGCGCGCGGGTGATCGGCCCGGAAGTCGCGAAAGAGTGCGTGGACGCCTTCCTGAACACCGCGTTTGAAGGCGGGGAGCGGCACAGCCGCCGCATCGCCAAGATGGGCTGACGCCCGCTCTGACTGGATTTGGCCCACCGGCCCTGTTGCCCGAAGGCGCGTCGGCGCCTTCGGTGAAAACGCCGAACACTCCGCTTTGAGATAAGGAACCGCCCGCCATGACGACCACCAACGCCGCCGAAATCGGCCGTTTCTTCGCCGCGTCGCTCGCCGAGACCGATCCTGAACTGGCCCGCGCGGTGCGCGACGAGCTGGTGCGCCAGCAGGACCAGATCGAGCTGATCGCGTCCGAAAACATCGTGTCCCAGGCGGTGCTGGAGGCGCAGGGGTCCGTTCTCACCAACAAATACGCCGAGGGTTATCCCGGCAAGCGCTATTACGGCGGCTGCGAGTTCGTGGACATCGCGGAAAACCTCGCCATCGAACGCGCCTGCAAGCTGTTCGGCTGTGACTTCGCCAACGTTCAGCCGAACTCCGGCAGCCAGGCCAACCAGGCGGTTCTGCTGGCGCTGTTGCAGCCGGGCGATTGCGTGCTGGGCATGTCGCTGGCCGCTGGCGGCCATCTGACCCACGGCGCCGCCCCCAACATGTCGGGCAAGTGGTTCAAGGCCGTTCAGTATGGCGTGCGCAAGGACGATCACCTGATCGACTTCGATCAGGTCGAGGCGCTGGCGCGCGAGCACAAGCCCAAGCTCATCATCGCCGGTGGGTCGGCCTACCCGCGCGTGCTTGATTACGAGCGTTTCCGCGCCATCGCCGACGAGGTCGGCGCCTATTTCATGGTGGACATCGCCCATTACGCCGGTCTGATCGCCGGCGGCGTCTACCCCAACCCGTTCCCCTACGCCGACATCGCCACCACCACCACCCACAAGACCCTGCGCGGCCCGCGCGGCGGCATGGTGCTGACCAACCGCGAGGACATCGCCAAGAAGATCAACTCGGCGGTGTTCCCCGGCCTTCAGGGCGGCCCGCTGATGCACGTCATCGCCGCCAAGGCGGTGGCCTTCGCCGAGGCGTTGCGCCCTGAGTTCAAGACCTACGCCCAGGCCGTGCTGGACAACGCCCGCGTTCTGTCCTCGACCCTGATCGCCGGTGGTCTGGACATCGTGTCCGGCGGCACCGACAGCCACATCGTGCTGGTCGATCTGCGTCCGAAGAACCTGACCGGCAAGGCGGCGGAAGCCAGCCTGGAACACGCCAGCATGACCTGCAACAAGAACGGCGTCCCGTTCGACCCGCAGAAGCCGATGATTACGTCGGGCGTTCGTCTGGGCAGCCCGGCGGCGACCACGCGCGGTTTCGGCGTCGCCGAGTTCAAACAGGTCGGCGAGATGATCGTCGAGACGCTGGACGGTCTGGCCGCCAGCAACTCCGGCGACAACTCGGCGGTTGAGGCGGCGATGCGCGAACGGGTGCGCGGCCTGTGCCGTCAGTTCCCGATCTACCCGACGCTGTAACGCGTCACGGATCGGAAAAGGGACACGAACATGCGCTGCCCGTTCTGTGGAAACGAGGACACCCAGGTCAAGGATTCGCGACCGACGGAGGACAACTCGGCCATCCGGCGGCGGCGCTTCTGTCCCAGTTGCAGCGCGCGTTTCACCACCTTCGAGCGCGTGCAGTTGCGCGAGCTGACGGTGGTGAAAAGCGCGGGCCAGCGCGAACCGTTCGACCGCGACAAGCTGTTGCGGTCGATGCGGATCGCCCTGCGCAAGCGGCCCATCGACGCCGACCGCATCGACCGGGTGGTGAACAGCCTTGTTCGCCAGCTCGAATCGTCGGGCGAGAGCGAGATCCCGTCCAAGCAGATTGGCGAGATGATTATGGTGGCGTTGCAAACGCTCGATCAGGTCGCCTACATCCGCTACGCCTCCGTTTACAAAGACTTCCGCGAGGCGTCGGACTTCAACGAGTTCGTCGAGCAGTTGGCCCCGGACGCTTGAGCGGGGCGGGGTTGCCCCCTCCCTAACCCTCCCCCGCTGGTCGCGGGAGAGGGAACTCCGATGCAACCTTGGCAAGATTCCTGTCCCCCTCTCCCGCTGACAAGCGGGGGAGGGCTGGGGAGGGGGCAAGCCGCCGATATTAGCGGAAGAGCGCGCCAACACATGACCACCCCCACCGACCTCCACCACATGCGCGCCGCGTTGGCGCTGGCCGCGCGCGGGTTGGGGCGGACATGGCCGAACCCGGCGGTCGGCTGCGTGCTGGTCCGCGACGGCGTGGTGGTCGGGCGCGGCTGGACCCAGCCCGGCGGACGGCCCCACGCGGAGACGGAGGCGCTGGCCCGCGCCGGGGCCTTGGCTGAAGGGGCCACCGCTTACGTCACGCTGGAGCCTTGCAATCATTACGGCAAGACGCCGCCTTGCGCGCTCGCCTTGATTGGGGCGAGGGTCGCCCGCGTCGTCGTCGCCTGCCAGGATCCCGACCCGCGCGTCGCGGGCGGCGGTTTGGCCCGGCTGCGCGACGCGGGAATCGCCGTCGCCACCGGGCTGTGCGAGGCGGAAGCGTTGGCGCTGAACGAGGGGTTCTTCAACCGCATCCAACACGCCCGCCCGCTCTTCACCTTGAAGCTGGCGACGACGCTGGATGGCCGCATCGCGACGCGAACCGGGGCCTCGCAATGGATCACCGGCCCGGCGGCGCGGGCCGTCGGCCATCGCCTGCGCGCCACGCACGACGCCATTCTGGTCGGCATCGGCACCGCGCTGGCCGACGATCCCGAACTGACCTGCCGTTTGCCGGGGCTGGCGGACCGCAGCCCGGCGCGGGTGGTGGTGGACAGCCGTTTGCGTCTGCCGCCGACGTCGAAGCTGGCGACCACCGCAAGGGCTGTGCCGACCTGGATCGTCACCGGCGCGGATCCCGATCCGGTCAAGGCCGCCGCGCTGACCGAACGCGGGGTGGAGATTCTGCCGGTCGCCATGGATTCCGCTGGCCGCCCTGAGCCGTTGGCGCTGGCCGCCGCGCTGGCCGAACACGGGCTGACCCGCGTGCTGGTCGAGGGCGGCGCGACCTTGGCCGGATCGCTGTTGGGAGCCGGGCTGATCGACCGGCTGGAGTGGTTCCGCGCGGCGGCGCTGATCGGCGGCGACGGTTTGGCCGGGGTCGCGGGCTTCGGAGTCGCCACGCTCGACCAGATGGCGCGCTTTGAGCGGACGGATCTGCGCGTGGCGGGGGCGGATGTGGTGGAAAGCTACCGACGGCGTATGGTTTGACGGACGCAACAGTCCGTTGCGTGGGCTGGGTCGTCGTCCGCGCTTCCCCTTCGCGTGAAACCTGCTAAATTCCCCAGCATGTTCACTGGAATCATCACCGACATCGGGCGCGTGCGGGCCGTGGAACGGCAGGGCGACACCCGCTTCACCATCGAGACCGGCTTCGACACGGAGACGATCGCGATCGGGGCGTCCATCGCCCACAACGGCGTTTGCCTGACGGTCATCGACAAGGGACCGGGCTGGTACGTCATCCAGGCCTCGGGGGAAACCCTGTCGAAGACCACGTTGGGCGGCTGGGACGCCGGAACGCGGGTCAATCTGGAACGCGCGTTGAAGGTTGGCGACGAGTTGGGCGGCCACATCGTGTCCGGCCATGTCGATGGCGTCGGCGCGCTGGTGGCGACCAAGCCGGAAGGCGAGTCCCTGCGGCTGATCTTTGAGGCGCCGGAGTCGCTGGCCAAATACATCGCCTCCAAGGGATCGGTCGCCATCGACGGCGTGTCGCTGACCGTCAACGAGGTGGCTGGCAATCGCTTTGGCGTCAACATCATCCCCCACACCCAAACGGCCACGACCTTCGGCGGCTTGCGGGTTGGGGATTCGGTGAATCTGGAAATTGATATGCTCGCGCGCTACGTCGCGCGGCTTGCGGGGCAGGAATGACGTCAGAGTTTCACACCTACCTGTCGTCCGCCGAGGAAATCCTCGAAGAGGCGCGCCAGGGCAAGATGTTCATCCTGGTCGATGACGAAGACCGCGAGAACGAAGGCGATCTGGTCATCCCAGCGAACTGCGCCACCCCGGAGGCGGTCAATTTCATGGCCAAGCATGGCCGTGGCTTGATTTGCCTGACGATGGACCAGGCCAACATCGAACGGCTGCGCTTGCCGCTGATGGCCCAACAGAACGCCTCGCGCCACCAAACGGCCTTCACTGTGTCGATCGAGGCGCGCGAAGGGGTGACGACCGGCATTTCCGCCGCCGACCGCGCCCGCACCATCCAGGTCGCCATCGACCCGAAATCCGGCCCGCATGACATCGCCACGCCCGGCCACATCTTCCCGCTGCTGGCGCGCGAAGGCGGGGTGCTGGTCCGCGCCGGTCACACCGAGGCGTCGGTCGACATCTCGCGCCTGTCCGGTCATCCGCCCTCGGCGGTGATCTGCGAGATCATGAACGACGACGGCACCATGGCGCGTCTGCCCGATCTGGTGCAGTTCGCTCAACTCCATGGGTTGAAGGTCGGCACCATCGCCGATCTGATCGCCTACCGCCGCCGCACCGAAACCATCGTCGAACAGCGTCTGGCCGGTTCGCTGGACAGCCGGTTCGGCGGGCGTTTCCAGACCTACATCTACACCAACAAGATCCATTACGCCGAACACATCGCGCTGGTGCGCGGCGACATTTCGGGCGACGAGCCGGTTCTGGTCCGCATGCACGCGCTGTCGGTGCTCGACGACGTGTTGGGCGACCGCAATTCCGGTCGGGCCGACGAGTTGCAGGCGTCGATGGAGCTGATCGCCAAGGAAGGGCGCGGCGTCATCGTGCTGCTGCGCGAACCTCAGCCGAACGGCCTGTCGTCGGTGCTGAAGGCGCGGTTGGAAGGGCAGGTCGGCAGCGCCCCCACCCTGCGTGATTACGGCGTCGGCGCGCAGATTCTGTTGGATCTCGGCGTCCGTTCGATGATTTTGCTGTCGAACCGGCAGAAGTCGATCATCGGGTTGGAGGGCTACGGCTTGACCGTGGTCGGCCATCGTCCCATCACGGCGACCGTCGCCGATGGCGGAACGGATTGAGGGTGAGGACCCGCTGATGGATTGGCGCCGCGCCGGATGACCGACACCCCCCACATCATGGTTGTGGACGCCCGCAGCCACGAGGACATCGCCGAGGAGTTGGCGCGCGGCGCCATCGGAGAACTGACTCGCGCGGGGGCCACGCACATTCGCTATGGCGTGCCGGGGTGTCTGGAAATTCCGGCGGCGGTGCTTTACGCCATCCGTTCGATGGATTTTTTTACGGCGCGCAAGCGGTTCGACGGCTATGTCGCGCTGGGCTGCGTGATTCGGGGCGAGACGACGCGCTACGACACAATCTGCGCCGAAAGCGCGCGTGGGCTTCAGGATCTGGCGTTGCGTTACACTCTGGCGGTCGGCAACGGCATCCTGACGGTGGAAAATCGCGAACAGGCCTGGGTGCGCGCCAACGTCGGATCCAAGAATATGGGCGGGGCCGCCGCGCGGGCCTGCCTTGACATGATTGACCTGAAGCGCAAATTCCGCCTCTATCCGCGTTGATCCCTTTTTCAGTGACTGCAAAGACCATCATGAGCAACGACGACGCGGCCAGCCGCGCGACACCCAAGCGCAAATCCGGCGGCCGCAACCGGACCGGCGGCGGTTCCGCCAAGGCCCGCCGCAAGGCCGCCCGCCTGGGCGCGGTGCAGGCGCTGTACCAGATCGACCTGACCGGCGCGGCGGTGGAAACCGTGGTGGGCGAGTTTGTGGCCCATCGCTTGGGCGAGGAAATCGACGGAACCAAATTCGTCGCCGGGGATCCGCAACTGTTTTCCGACATCGTGCGCGGGGCCATGCACCGCAAGGCCGAGGTGGACAGCGTGTTGACGGCGGCGCTCGACCCGCGCTTTCCCATCGACCGGCTGGAATTGCTGCTGCGCGCCATCCTGCGCGCCGGTGCCTATGAGATCGCCGTCCATCTCGACACCCACCCGCGCATCCTCATCAGCGAGTATGTGGACGTCGGCCACGCCTTCTTCGCCGGGCGCGAACCGGCGATGGTGAACGGCGTGCTCGATCATGTCGCCCGCGCCCTGCGCGCCGACGATCTGGCCAAGCCCGACCCGTCGCGCGGCGGTCCGTCGGCGGAGTGAACTTTGGACAACGCTTGCGGCGGTCTCCCTCTCCCCCCTGGGGAGAGGGGCGGGGTGAGGGGGCTGCGGGGCGTTGCGCGTTGCGGGTGACAACGATGTTTTTAAGCGGTCCCGCGTTCCTGATCGTCACGCGAAGCAACGCGGCGTCGCCCCCTCACCCTAACCCTCTCCCCGGGGGGGAGAGGGGATTGTGCGGAGGATGGTTGGCGATCCGATGACCGCGCGCCCGTTTTCCCCATCGCCGCTTGGGGAATTTGACCGCATCACCCGCTATTTCAAACCGCTGGCCGCTGGTTTCGCGGGCGCGCGCGGGCTGCGCGACGACGCCGCCGTGTTTGGCGTGCCGCCGGGCTTCGAGTTGGTCGTCACCGCCGACGCCATGGTGGCGGGCGTGCATTTCTTCCCCGACGATTCGCCGGGCGACATCGCCGCGAAACTGCTCCGCACCAACCTGTCCGATCTGGCCGCCATGGGGGCGGAGCCGTTGGCCTACACCTTGACCACGGCCCTGCCGCGCGACCTGGGCGAGGCGTGGCTCGCCGCCTTCGCCGCCGGTCTGGGCGAGGATCAGGCGCGTTTCAACATTGGCTTGGCCGGGGGCGATTCGGTGTCCACCCGTGGGCCGATCACCCTGTCGGTCACGGCCTTCGGTCTGGTTCCGGCGGGCCGCGCCCTGCCGCGCTGGGGTGGGGCGGTGGGCGACCGGCTGTTTGTTTCCGGCTGTATCGGCGACGCGGCGTTGGGGGTGGAGATCGCCTACGGTCGCTTGACGGTGGACGACGCGGCGGCGCGGGCGCATCTGCTGCGCCGTTTGCGTCGCCCCGACCCACGCACGACTCTTGGCCCGCGCTTGATCGGTCTGGCCAGCGGCGCGCTGGACGTGTCGGACGGTTTGGTGGCCGATCTGGGGCATCTGTGCGAGGAATCCGGTTGCGCCGCCCGGCTGGACGCGGCCTCCGTGCCGTTGTCCGACGCGGCGCGCGGGGTGATTGGCGACGACCCGGCGCGGTTGGCCTTGGCGCTGACCGGCGGCGACGATTACGAGTTGCTGTTTTCCGCGCCGAACTCGGCGACGTCCGCCCTGACGGCGCTGGGGGAGAGCCTTGGCGTGCCGATCACGGCGGTCGGTTGGCTCGAAGCGGGCGTTCCCGGAACCGTCCGCGTGCTTGACCAGCGCGGCGCGCCGCTGGCCTTGCCTCGGCGTGGCTGGGATCATTTTTGAGCGTTCCGGCCTTTGACGGGCGCCCGTTTGTCCGCAGCGCCCATTTAAGACAATCGAAAGCAAGGGCGGGGCAGGCTGCGCCGCGCCGGTGGGCCGTGTTTCCTCCTTTGATTGGGTGTCGCCTGTGGTCAAGTCGCTGATTGTGCTGGTCTTGGGCATCCTGCTGTTGGGTGGGGCCGGGTTTGGCGGCTGGTACGTCTATTCCAACTATCTGCTTCCTCATGAGGGCGCCGAACCGAAAAAAGTCGAGCCGCCGCCCAAACCGCCCACCGCCTTTGTCCGTCTGCCGCCGCTGGTCGTGCCGGTGATCGGCGCCACCCGAGTCGAGCAATTCGTCACCGTCGTGGTGACGATGGAGGTGGTTCTGGAAAAGCAGCCGATGGTTCAGGCCAACCAAACCCGGATGAGCGACGCCTTTCTCACCGCGCTGTATGGCGCGGTCGCCGACAAGTCGGTTCTGCACGGGCCATTGGTCAATATTCCTGCCGTAAAAGAAAAACTGAGCGAGGCCGCCAATAAGGTGATGGGACCGGGCGTCGTTCTGGATGTTCTGGTTCAGGCGGTGACACAGCGCAATCTTTAGCGTTGTTGTGCGTTGCGGTCGTCGAGGCTTCTGACGAAGGTCAGATATGACCCTGGCCAATTCGCCGCGCCATCAAAGACATGGCGGCGGTTGCAAAGATTTGCGCCGTTCGGCATGCTTTCCCGGAGAACACTTGCGCCCGACTTCTCCCGCTCTTTTTCGGGAGTCGGCTTTCGCGGGCGGACCTTTCAAAAATCGGGGGATGCGATGGCTTTAGCGTTCATCGTCATCATTGCCAGTGGCCTGCTTGCGCTGGCCTATGGCTATCGTGCCGGAAAAGAGGTCATGGCCGCGTCGCCGGGAACCGAGCGGATGCAGGCCATCGCCGCAGCGGTGCAGGAGGGCGCGCGCGCTTACCTGAACCGGCAATACACCACCATCGCCGTGGCGGGCGTCGTTCTGCTGTTGATTTTGGGCGCGACTCTGGGATTGCCGGTCGCCATCGGCTTTCTGATCGGGGCGATCCTGTCGGGTCTGGCGGGCTACATCGGCATGAACGTGTCGGTGCGCGCCAACGTCCGCACCGCGCAGGCGGCGACCAACGGGCTGGCCCCGGCGCTCGACATCGCGTTCAAATCCGGGGCGATCACCGGCATGCTGGTGGTCGGGCTGGGGCTGTTGGGCGTCGGCGGCTATTACGGGGTGTTGATGTCGATCTACCGCGTCACCGACCCCGAGCAGGTCCGCACGGTGTTGGAAGCGTTGGTGGCGCTCAGCTTCGGCGCCTCGTTGATTTCCATTTTCGCCCGGTTGGGCGGCGGCATCTTCACCAAGGGGGCCGACGTCGGCGCCGATCTGGTCGGCAAGGTCGAGGCGGGCATCCCGGAGGACGATCCGCGCAATCCGGCGGTCATCGCCGACAATGTCGGCGACAATGTCGGCGACTGCGCCGGCATGGCCGCCGATCTGTTCGAGACCTACGCCGTGACCATCGTCGCCACCATGCTGTTGGCGGCGATCTTCTTTTCCGGCGACGTCGTTCGTTCAATGCTGGTCTATCCGCTGGTGATCGGCGCTGTCTGCATCGTCGCCTCGGTCGCCGGGACCTTCGCGGTCAAGCTTGGCGCCGACAACAACATCATGAACGCGCTCTACAAGGGGTTGGCGGCGACGGCGGGCATCTCGCTGGTGTTGATCCTGATCGTCACCGCCGTGATGTTCGGCTTCACCCGACCGCTGGCGATGAGCGACGGCTTGACCATCACCGGCATGAATCTGTTCGTATCGTCCCTGGTCGGGTTGGGCGTCACCGGCCTGCTGGTGTGGATCACCGAATTTTACACCTCCACCGCCTTCCGCCCGGTGCGCGGCATCGCCAAGGCGTCGGAAACCGGGCATGGCACCAACGTGATCCAGGGCTTGGCGGTGTCGATGGAGTCCACCGCGCTGCCGGTGCTGGTGATTTGCGCGGGCATTCTGATCGCCCATGGGCAGGCGGGGATTTTCGGCATCGGCATCGCCGCGACGACCATGCTGGCGCTGGCGGGCATGGTGGTGGCGCTCGATGCTTACGGCCCGGTGACGGACAACGCGGGCGGCATCGCCGAAATGGCCGACATGCCCAAAGAGGTTCGCGTCACCACCGACGCGTTGGACGCGGTGGGCAACACCACCAAGGCGGTGACGAAGGGCTACGCCATCGGTTCCGCCGGTCTGGCGGCGCTGGTGCTGTTCGCCGCCTATGTCCAGGATCTCGGCCATTATTTCCCCAAGGTGAAGGTCGAGTTCAAGCTGGACGACCCCTATGTCGTTGTCGGGCTGTTGATCGGCGGCTTGTTGCCCTATCTGTTCGGCTCCATGGGGATGACGGCGGTCGGGCGCGCCGCCGGATCGGTGGTGGTCGAGGTGCGCCGCCAGTTCCGCGAGATCCCCGGCATCATGGAGGGCACGGCCAAACCCGATTACGGTCGGGCGGTGGACATGCTGACCAAGGCGGCGATTCGCGAGATGGTGATTCCGTCGCTGCTGCCGGTTCTGGCCCCGGTGGTTCTGTATGTCGTCATCGCCGCGATTGGCGGTCAGGCGGCGGCTTTCGCCGCGCTGGGGGCCATGCTGTTGGGGACCATCGTCACCGGCGTTTTCGTCGCCATCTCGATGACGTCGGGCGGCGGGGCCTGGGACAACGCCAAGAAATACATTGAAGAGGGCAACCACGGCGGCAAGGGATCCGACGCGCACAAGGCGGCGGTGACGGGCGACACCGTGGGCGATCCGTACAAGGACACCGCTGGCCCGGCGGTCAATCCAATGATTAAGATCACCAACATCGTGGCGATCCTGTTGCTGGCGATTTTGGCCCAACTCGCCTGAGTCCAGACGATTCTGAAACGCAAAAGGGCGGGAACCCGCGAAGGTTCCCGCCCTTTTGGCGTCGCTGGAAGGCGTCAGGCGATCAGTGGCCCGGTCCTTTGCTCTTGGTGTCCTTGGCGGAGAAGCGCCCGACATTCCCGAGCATCTGCTCAAAGAAGGTCATTTCACGCCCGGCGGTCGGGGTGGAGCGATCCACCATTTCGACGTCTTGCCCGTTGGTCTCGTCGAGCTTCTTGATCTCGCGCACCACGCCCGCCTGGTCGAAGCGGACGATCAGCACGCGGCGCTCGACCACTTCGGGTTGGAAGAAGGCGGTCTTTTCGGTCTTTTGCCCGATGTAATACCAGACGTTCGGATCGAAGGTTCCGACGGAGGTCGGCGTGCCAAGCACGGCGGCGACGTCGTCCCGACGGCTTTGGCCCGGCTGAAGCTCGGCCACGCGCTCCGGGTCGGTCAGATTGCCGCGTTGGGCGGTGACGGGCGTGCAGCCGGAAACCGCCAGACCCGGAAGGATGACGGCGCCCAGCAGGGCGACGGCGCGAAACGCGGAAGGAATCGATATCGTCATGGTGCTCAGGCTATGATGGGCCAGCGGATGGGAACGGCAAGGCCGCGCAAGGCGCGTTCGCCGGTTCCACGCTGCGGGGACCATCGCACCCGGCCCTCCGTTCTGTCAACGAAACTCCGAGTCTTCAAGAAAGCGCCAACCGTGTCAGACAGTCTTTTCGGGCGCCTGTTCGGGCGGTTTTCCGCCGCCGCCGCCGCCCGTCCGGTGGATGGCCTGTTCGCCGGCATCGTCGCCCAGGCGCGCCAACCGGATTTCTACCGTGGGCTTGGCGTGCCGGACACGCTGGACGGTCGATTCGATCTGGTGGCCCTGCATTGCTTTTTGACCATGCGCCGGTTGAAGGGGCAGGGGGCCGCCGCCGCCGCCCTGTCGCGGCGCCTCTATGAACGGATGATCGAC
The DNA here is from genome assembly GCF_057809575.1 of Azospirillum sp. FG154. NCBI lineage: Bacteria > Pseudomonadati > Pseudomonadota > Alphaproteobacteria > Rhodospirillales > Azospirillaceae > Azospirillum > Azospirillum sp. FG154. The sequence continues at coordinate 261,173 of NZ_JBMDKF010000007.1, forward strand.
GATTTCGAGAAGTCCCTGATGGAGATGGGCGTCGGCGACACCGGCATCGGGCGGCGGGTGAAAACGATGGCGCGCGGCATGGCCGGACGGATCAAGGCCTATGACGAGGCGCTGGCCGACTCCGATGATCGCCGGTTGGAGGTGGCGTTGGACAACAACGTCTATGGCACGCTGGAGGAAACCGACCCGGCCCATCTCGCCGCCCTGACCGCCTATGTCCGAACCGCCGCCGCGCATTTGGAAGCGCAGGCGTTGGAGTCGCTGTTGGCGGGGCGGGCGTCATTTCCTGTCGTGGTTCGGGCGGGGGAGGGGTGAGGTTTGACACCGATGAACACAGATGAACACAGATTGAATAAGAATGTGAGCGCCGCTCGACGGGCAAGCCTTTGAGGCGGGGATTGAAATCTTGGGCTGTCATCGGCTGACGACCGCATCGCCGGATCGAATGTTCATCGGTGTCCATCTGTGTTCATCGGTGTCAAAAAATCCTGACGCTCTTCCCCGCCGCCCCACGGCGAAAGGCCCGAATCCCTCAGCGTCGCTCTTGCCTCTCGGCCCATCCGGTTGCATGTGACGTGGGGAAGGGTGATGTTTGACACCGATAAACACAAATTGAATGAGAATGTGGGCGCCGCTCGGCGGGCAAGCCGCTGAGGCGGGAATTAAATTTTACGCCGGTATCGGCTGACGACCACGCTGCCGGATCGAATGTTCATCGGTGTCCATCTGTGTCCATCGGTGTCAAAAAATCCTGACGCTCCTCCCAACCGCCCCAAGGCGAAAGTCCCGAATCCCTCAACGTCCCTCTTGCCTTTCGGTCGGTCCGGTTGCATGTGACGTCATGCGCCGGAGTCGAGTCGCCCCTTGGGCGCGGCTCCGGTTGGTTTTCCAAGGACGACTCCGCCATGACCGACCCCAGCGCCCTCATCCCCGCGCCGGAATTTTCGCGCAAAATCAGCGCCGACGCCGTGCGCCGCGCCCCGCTGACCGAAACCATCGAGGCCAACGAGCAGGAGCGCAAGGCGCTGGCCGAACGGTTCGAGCTGGAGTCCATCGGTCGTCTGACCGCCACCATCCGCCTGCGCGCCACGCGCGGCGGCTCGATGATCCGCGTGTCGGGGCGGCTGGAGGCCGAGGTGGTGCAGACCTGCATCATCACGCTGGATCCCGTCCCCGCCCATGTCGAGGATGAGTTCGAGGCGCTGTTCGCCCCGGAATCGCTGATCGAAGACCCGGGCGAGGAGATTGATTTCGACCCGACCCTGTCCGACGCCGACATTCCCGAACCGATGCAGAACAACCGCGTCGACATTGGCGAATTGACGGCGCAGCATCTGTCCTTGGCGCTCAACCCCTACCCGCAGGTCGAAGGCGCGGTGTTTGAAGGATTCGACGACGGCCCGCTCGACGAAGAGGAGGCCGTCCTGGAAGAACCGGAGAAACCCAACCCGTTCGCGGCCTTGCAGCGCCTGAAGCCGCGCGACTGACCCCTGTTTGGCGGGGGGCTGACGATCATGGGTTTCAGGGTTGTTCGCGCTTGCCCTGCGGGGACATTTGCCTTATTGAATGCCGCTCGCGTTGGGCGGCCCCTGTTCGGGCCGCCTTTTACCATCAAGAGAGTTTACGGTCATGGCTGTTCCGAAGAAGAAGACCTCCAAGTCGCGTCGCAACATGCGTCGTTCGCACCACGCGCTGCCGACCTCGTCCTACGCCGAGTGCACGAACTGCGGCGAGCTGAAGCGTCCGCACCACGTCTGCGGGTCTTGCGGCCATTACGACCAGCGCGAAGTGGTTCAGAGCGGCGCTGCCGCCGCTTGATCCTCGTCGGGTTGTCGCGGGTCATGATGTTCCAGGGCGTGCGCCGTCCTAGCCGGGGAGTGTGCTCGCGGTGAGCCAGCGCCTGACCATCGCCCTGGACGCCATGGGTGGGGATCTCGGTCCCGACATGGTGATCGCCGGGGCGGACATCGCGCGGGAACGTCATCCCGACGTGACGTTTCTGCTGTTCGGCGATTCCCAGCGAATCGAGCCGCTGCTGAACCAGCGGCCCGCGCTGAAGGCGGTTGCGGAGATCCGCCACACGCCCGACGCGGTGGCTGGGGACGCCAAGCCTGCGGTCGCCTTGCGCGCCGGGCGCCAGTCCAGCATGCGGCTCGCCATCGACGCGGTGGCGAACGGGCAGGCGGCGTGCGTCGTGTCGGCTGGCAACACCGGCGCCCTGATGGCGATGGCGAAGTTCGTGCTGAAGACGCTGCCCGGTATTGACCGGCCGGCGATCGCGTCGTTCTTCCCGACCCAACGGGGCGAGAGCATCATGCTGGATCTCGGCGCCAACGCCGAATGCCAGCCGGAGAATCTCGTCCAGTTCGCGGTGATGGGGGCGGTCTTCGCCCGCGCCGTGCTGGGGCTGCCGGAACCGACCATCGGCGTGCTGAACATCGGCTCGGAAGACATGAAGGGCAACGAGGTGGTGCGCGCGGCGGCGGCGACGCTGCGCGACATGCCGTTGCCCGGTCGCTTCCACGGCTTTGTCGAGGGCAACGACATTGGCCTCGGCACCGTGGATGTGGTTGTGACCGACGGTTTCACCGGCAACGTCGCCCTGAAAACCGCCGAGGGCACGGCCAAGCTGTTCGCCGAGTTCCTGCGGCGGACGTTCGAGTCGTCGCTGTTGGCGCGCGTCGGCTATCTGCTGGCGCGCGGGGCGTTCAAACGCTTCAAGCAGCGCATCGACCCGCGCCGCTACAACGGCGCCATGTTCTTGGGATTGCGCGGCGTCTGCGTGAAGAGCCATGGCGGCACCGACGCCATCGGCTTCGCCAACGCGGTGGCCGTGGCGATCAATCTGGCGGCGCACGGTTTCAACGAGCGCATCAAGGAAGAGATGAGCCGCGTCGCCGACGCGCACCCTCTTCCCGACACGAAGGCGGCGGCGGGCTGAATCATGGTCAAGCGTTCCCGAGTTCTGGGCTGCGGCACATATCTGCCGGCCAACGTCGTCACCAACCGTGACCTGGAACAACGGGTGGACACCACCGACGAGTGGATTGTCCAACGCACCGGGATTCGGTCGCGCCACATCGCCGCCGATGGCGAAATGACGTCCGATCTGGCCATCGCCGCCGCGACTCGCGCGCTGGAGCATGCCGGGATTCCGGCCAGCAGCGTCGATTGCGTCATTCTGGCGACCACCACCCCCGACAACACCTTTCCGGCGACGGCGACCAAGGTGCAGGCGGCGCTTGGCACGGTGGGCTTCGCCATGGACATCCAGGCGGTGTGCGCCGGATTCGTCTACGCCCTGTCGGTGGCCGATAATTTCATCCGGGGCGGTCAGGTCCGGCGGGCGCTGGTGATCGGCGCCGAAACCTTCTCGCGCATTCTCGACTGGAACGACCGCGCCACCTGCGTGCTGTTCGGCGACGGCGCGGGCGCGGTGGTGCTGGAGGGCTACGACGCCAAGGGCGATTCGAGCGACCGGGGCGTGTTGTCCACCCATCTCCATTCCGACGGCGCGCAGTATGACCTGCTCTATGTCGATGGCGGTCCGTCCTCCACCGGCACGGTCGGCCATGTCCGCATGCAGGGGCAGGAAATTTTCCGCCACGCCGTCAGCAAGCTGTCGGGCGTGGTGGAAGAGGCGCTGGTCGCCAACGGGCTGGAATCCACCGACATTGACTGGATGGTTCCCCATCAGGCGAATCGCCGCATCATCGACGGGCTGGCCCGCAAGATGAAGCTGGCCCCGGAAAAGGTGGTGCTGACCGTCGATCACCACGGCAACACCTCGGCGGCGTCGATTCCGCTGGCCTTGGGCGAAGCGGTGGCCGATGGGCGGATCAAGCGCGGCGATCTGGTGCTGATGGAAGCCATCGGCGGCGGGTTGACCTGGGGGTCGGCGCTGGTCCGCTGGTAAAGCGGCTAAGCCTGTTCAGCCCTTTTGCATACGCCTGCGGATTGCTGCAACGCGAGAGCGTTGACCGCTAAGCCCTTGCCAAGCTTTTGAATTGACGGACCTTCTTCGGTCGGATTACCGTCTTCCCACTGGTTGCGGGGGGAGACGATCCATGACCCAGAACACCGTCACGCGCGCCCAACTCAGCGAAGCCGTCTATCAAGAAGTCGGTTTGTCGCGCAACGAATCCGCCGATCTGGTGGAAACCGTTCTCGATGAAATCTCCGACGCGCTGGCGCGCGGCGAGATGGTCAAGATCTCGTCCTTCGGCAGTTTTCAGGTCCGCCAGAAGGGCGAGCGCATTGGCCGCAACCCCAAGACCGGGGAAGAGGTGCCGATTTTGCCGCGCCGCGTTCTGGTCTTTCGCGCCAGCCATGTGCTGAAAAACCGCATCAACGAGCTTCAGGACGCGGCGGACGCGGCCAACGCGCGGGCGGCCTCCTGATGAGGCTGACGCGGCGCTGACGCCATGAAGTCGGCGACGGCCTTCCGCACCATCAGCGAGGTCGCGACCGACCTGAGGGTGCCGCAGCATGTCCTGCGTTTTTGGGAAACCAAATTCCCGCAGATCCGCCCGTTGAAACGCGGCGGCGGGCGACGCTATTACCGGCCCGAGGATGTGGAGCTGCTGCGGCGAATCCAGGCGCTGCTGTATGAGGAACGCTACACCATCAAGGGCGTCCAGCGGCTGTTGAAGGAAGGCCGCGTGGCGAATCCAACCCCGCCGCTTCCCGAAGACGCGGACGACGATGCCGGGCCGGACGAAGCGGGGGAGGGCGTCCCGGCGCATGAGCCGATTGATCTGGCCGCGTTGCCGGAGGATGAGCCGCCGGGGCTGCCCAGCGATCTGCGCCATGATTTGCTGATGGTTCTGGACGAGTTGAAGGCGCTGCGCGGGGTGTTGGCGCGGTTGTCGGGGCGGGATGAAAAAAACTGCTAAAAGCGTTGCGGGAATGGTTGCATCGCCAAAAGCCCGCCGCTATAGTCCCGTTCCCGTTCGGAACCAAGCCGCAGCCCGCTGCGGTTTGAATGACGGAGCGTAGCGCAGCCTGGTAGCGCATCAGACTGGGGGTCTGGGGGTCGCAGGTTCGAATCCTGTCGCTCCGACCAGTTCCGAACGGAAAAAGCCCTGAAGCCTTTGGCTTCGGGGCTTTTTGCTGTTCGCGCGCGGGGCGGGCCGGGTTGATTTCCGGTGTCAGGTTCAACCACAATGGCGCGTTCCTGATCGTCCTTGCGCGCGGCGCGCAGCCCGGCGGTTGGAGTTCGGGCGCTTCGGTCCAGGGGGCGGGGTGGTTGCACGCGAAGGGCGGTCATGAAGGCGCGTTGGCTTCACATTTCGGATTTTCATTTCGCGGGCGGCGATCCCTATGACCGGAACGTCGTGCTGAACGCGCTGGTCGCGTCCCTGCGGAGTTTCCAGAGCCAAGGGCATGGGGCCGACCTGGTGTTCGCCACCGGCGACATCGCGCAGAGCGGCAAGGCCAGCGAATACGCCGCCGCGACTGGTTTTTTCGACGCGGTGCTGAAAGAACTGGGCCTGGAGCGGAACCGGCTGTTCGTTGTGCCGGGCAATCACGATGTGGACCGCGAGGTGGGGGAAGACTTACGGCGTAGCCTGGACTCCGGCGAAAAAGCGGACAAATACTTCCAACCGGATCGCGCGAAACATCACATCACCTTCAAACAGGCCGCGTTTCTGGCGTGGTACAACCAGTATTTCGCCGGGATTCGGGTCTTTCCCGAACGCACCACCTGCGGGCCGGTGGAGGCGGTGGATTTGCCGGGCGGTCGTCTCGGCGTGTTGCCGATCAACAGCGCCCTGTTCTGTCAGGGCGACGACGATCACGGCAAGCTGTGGGTCGGGCGGCGTTGCCTGGAGGAGGCGCTTGCGGCGTTGAAGGCGCAGAAGCCGGATTTGTCCGTGACCTTGCTGCATCACCCGCTCGATTGGCTGCACCATGCGGAGGGGGCGAACATCAAAGCGGCGCTGGAGCGGGATGTTGATCTGATCTTGCGCGGACACCTGCACGAGGGCGACGTCGCTGCCGCCAAGGGAATCAGCGGGGAAACGCTGCACATCGCGGCGGGAGCGACCTATCAGAAGCGTAAGTGGCCGAATCGCGCCTTCTTCGCCACGGTGGAGGGCGGGCAGGTCAAGCTCTTCCCGATTCGCTATGAAGACAGCCCGCAAGAACGCTGGACGGTCGATCCCAGCCTGTTTCCAGATCCCCCCTACACGGGGGCGTTCCCCGTCGCGCGGTTGGCGCGGCCCCAGGCCCCATCCGCGATTCCAGTCACTCCGCCGTCGCCGTCATCGGCGGCGCCGCGCACCAACATTCCGGCGTTGCGGAAGCTGACGTTGGTTGGGCGGGATGAGCTGTTGGCGCAGGTCGGCGCGGTATTGGGCGCGCCGGAGCGGGATTCGGTGTTGGTGCTGCGTGGCGCGCCGGGGGTGGGGAAAAGCGAATTGGCCCGCGAATACGCGCGGCGCAACGCCCATCGCTACCCCGGCGGCGCTTTCGTGATCGAGGCGGGCGCGCGGGCCATCGCGGTTGGCTTGGCAGAAATCGGGCGGGCGCATCTGGACCTGAGCTTTCCGCCCGATCTGCCGCTGGACGATCAGGGCGTGCGGGTGGCCCGCGCGCTGCGCGCCGCGCCCTGCCTGCTGATTTTCGACAATGTCGTGGCGGTGGACGACATCCGTCCCTGGCTGCCGCCCGCCGGAACGCCCGGTCACACGCTGTTGACCACGCTGCTGGATTCCTGGGGGGCGGTCGCCCCCGATCTGGTCGTTCAACCGCTGCCGGACGCCGACGCGCTGACATTGGTCGAACAGCTCGCCGGGGCGGAGATCGCCCGCAGCCATGGGGCGGCGCTGCTGCGGCAGGCCGGGGGGCTGCCGGTGCAACTGGTCCCGGCCTCTGCGACGCTGAAGAAAGAGGCGGAGCGTGGGCGGCTGGCCGTCGTCGGCCTGTCGCTGGAGCCGTCAACGGAGCGGAGCTTCGGCGGGGTGTATCAGCGGTTGGAGCCGTCGGCGCAACTGCTGCTGCACGCGGCGGCCCGTTTGGAGTCGCAAGCCATCGCCAGCGACGCGCTGGCCGAGCATCTGACGACCGGGGCGGGCTGGACCGAGGCGATGTTCCACAGCCATCTCACCGCCTGTCTGGATCTGCATCTGCTGGACGGCGCGGCGACGCTGCGGATGCACCAACTCTTCGCCGCCTTCCTCAACGCGCAACCCGTGGCCCCAGCCCTGGCCGATTCGTTCCAGCGCGTCGTCGCGGCCCAGGCCCGCGCGCTGGTGGTGGCGGCGCGCGATGTGACGAAGCAGCCGAACCGGGCGGATTTGACGGCGCGTCTGTTCCTGTTCCAGCCGGACGCCGCGCGCTGGATCGTTCCAGGGGCGGGGTTGACGGCGGATGACGCCCGAGCGGTTGGCCGGGCGCTTTACGAGATTGGCCGGTTTGAGGAGGGGTTGGCGTGGCATATTTGGGCGGTGGAGAAAGCCGACCAGGGGGCTTCGGACGATCCGGTGGATCACGAGAGAAAAGGCATGGGACTACACTCTGTTGGCGCCTGCCTGTCCCGTCTTGGTCAACCCGCTGTCGCGCAAGAGTGGTTTGAACGCTCGGTTGCGGAGAAGGAGCAAGGCGACGTCCAGGGGCGTGTCGATCATGCGAGCCTTGGCCTCA
>NZ_JBMDKF010000070.1:0-396 GCF_057809575.1 Azospirillum sp. FG154
GCGTGCGGTCCAGCTTGGACTGGATTTCCGGCACGATTTCGCGGCCCCAATCGAAACCCCATTCCGGGACCGTGGCCTCGGCGAGGAACAGGTGTCCCAAATCGAAAGGCACGCCTTTGTTGTCGATCTCAATCCGCGTGACCAAGGGGCGGCAGCGGGTCGGCAGGTCGAGCACCGGGATCGCGTAGCCCGCCAGATCGCGCGCCGTCGGTCGGCCCGACCACAGGTTCCGGTCGGACCAGCGCAGGCCGCTCGTCCGCCAGCTCCGACCCAAAATCCGCCGCCATTCCGGCGTTGGCGCGCCCGGCGCCAAGGCCGTGCAAGCGTCATTGGCGGCGTATGTGATCCGCACCTCGGCGTCGCGGCGCAAGGTGGTGCCGGACACCATCAGCGCCG
>NZ_JBMDKF010000071.1:0-389 GCF_057809575.1 Azospirillum sp. FG154
GGTGTTTCAGCCTTCTTCGCGTCGATGGCTTCATAAATCATCGACTTGTTTCCTTGGCGAAGAAGGCCGCCGCGTTTTTTAAGAGGTCCCGTTCCTGACGGAGAATTTTATTTTCAAGCCGAAGCCGCGTCAGTTCCTTTTGCACGTCGTCGTGAGGACCAGACAGAACATCGGCCTCTTTGAATTGGGTTTTCCACCGCGTCAGCGTCGATTTGCCGATCCCCAGATCACCGGCGACCTGCGCCACAGTCCGACCGCTCGTCTCGGTCAGCCGCACCGCTTCACGCTTGAACTCTTCCGTAACTTTCCGCTGTTTGGTTGGGCTCATGAAGGCCTCCTGATCCGCGTTGTTGTCTCAGAAGGCTCTCCACTTTTCCAGGGCAACTCCA
>NZ_JBMDKF010000072.1:0-370 GCF_057809575.1 Azospirillum sp. FG154
CCTGATCCAGAACATTCGGCGCGACCGGGCCGCCATGGTCGCTGTCGGTCGTCTTTTTGTATCGTCTTTTTTGCAGCGCTTTCATGCCGTTGTCCCGCATCAGGCGGGCGATGCGATGGCGACCGCCGCTCACGCCGTCTGCCTTCAACTCAGCGTGCATTCGGGGGGAGCCGTAGGTTTCATGCGATAGAGCAAAATGGTTTCGGACATGAGCGAGCAAGATCATGTCGTCGTATTGACGACGACTGGGTTGGCGACGTTTCCAGGCATAATATCCGCTCATGCTGACCTCAAAAAGACGGCAGCCGCGATGCACGGGTGTTTCAGCCTTCTTCGCGTCGATGGCTTCATAAATCATCGACTTGTTTCC
>NZ_JBMDKF010000073.1:0-369 GCF_057809575.1 Azospirillum sp. FG154
GTAGCCGTAGGGGAACCTGCGGCTGGATCACCTCCTTTCTAAGGAAGCTGACCCGGACTTTGTTGAAACCCGCTTCAACGGTACGATTTGCGCCGCCGTCGGCGCATCCCTTCTCGACGATCCAAGACGAAAAGCGTGACCGCGTTCTCGCGGCCATTGCTTCTTGGATTGACGAGAAGTCTTTGGCGTTTGTGGCGACATGAATGCCGGATCTTTGAAATCGTGAATAAAGTCGAGTTAAGTGACCGAGGATGCATCTTCATGAGCGTCCACGCAACGGGAGCGATTTATCCCTGTGCGTGACGTTCGGAGTAGAGATCAAGCGTCTGAAGGGCATCTGGTGGATGCCTTGGCACTGAGAGGCGATGA
>NZ_JBMDKF010000074.1:0-358 GCF_057809575.1 Azospirillum sp. FG154
GGTGCCGGTATCCGTGTGCAGCACATCAGCCCGGACCTGCGTAGCGTCAAGGTGGCGATGAAGCTGACCCGCTGGAACCGCAATTACGTCGGCACCCAGTTCGGTGGCAGCCTGTATGCCATGGTCGACCCGTTCTACATGCTGCTGCTGATCGAGCAGTTGGGGCGTGACTACATCGTCTGGGACAAGGCCGCCAGCATCGACTTCATCTCGCCGGGCAAAGGCCCGGTCTATGCCGAGCTTCACGTCGGTGACGCACTGCTGGACGAAATCCGCCAGCAGGCAGCCACCGGCAAGAAATGCCTGCCGCGTTTGCAGGTCGATATCCGCGATGGCGCCGGCGAGTTGGTGGCGCGGG
>NZ_JBMDKF010000075.1:0-344 GCF_057809575.1 Azospirillum sp. FG154
GCGTGGAGGGGATGGTGCGGGGTTGTGCGGGGGTGAGGCAATTCGCCGCAAACGGAACGGGGCGATAATCGAACGGAATGTTCTGGTTGGTTAATAAGTCTCCTGTGCTGGCCTCTTCGCGGGTAAACCCGCTCCTACAGGCGATCGGTGGCGCCTTGATTACCAGCGCTGCGCCGCATCCAGGTCACTCTGTTTCCCCTCCACCCACCTTGGCCCTTCCTGGGTATTCTCCTTCTTCCAGAACGGCGCCCGGGTTTTCAGGTAGTCCATGATGAAGTTGCAGGCATCGAACGCCGCCTGTCGATGGGCACTGGCTACCCCCACGAACACAATCGGTTCACCCG
>NZ_JBMDKF010000076.1:0-313 GCF_057809575.1 Azospirillum sp. FG154
CGAAGAAATCATCGTCGCGGGCGACGTCCTGAACGCCGAGAAGGTCTTGCCAGAGCGCGGCGAGCCAGTGTTCGGCGTCGCCCTGGGGCGGTTGCCGGTTGGCGGCGGCGGGGCGTCCGGGGCGGGGCAGGGCGTCGCGGTCGATTTTGCCGTTGGGGTTGAGCGGCAAGGCGTCCAGCGTCAGCAGACTGGCGGGGACCATGGCGGCGGGCAGCCGACCGGCCAGCCCCCGGCGCAGCGCCTCGGGGTCGATGCCGCTTCCGGCGGCGTAGGCGGCGAGGAAGGCGGCGTCGGTTCCGGCGTCCCACAGGCG
>NZ_JBMDKF010000008.1:0-228993 GCF_057809575.1 Azospirillum sp. FG154
CCCCCCCCCCCCCCCCCCCCCCCCCCCCCCCCCCCCCCCCCCCCCCCCCCCCCGCGCCATAGACCAGAACCCCGGCCAGACACAGCAACACCAGCGCGGCCATCCGCTCGAACAGCCCGTTCGCGGTCAGCCAGGGCGACAGACGTTCCTGCGCCAGCCACAGCGCGCCGCCCATCGCCCCGGCGGCCAGCGCCATGCGCGGCAGGTTGCGCCGCAACCGGGCGTCGGCGCGGAACAGCCCGCGCCGGGTCAGCAGCCACGCCAGCAGCCCGGCGTTGACCCAGGCCGACGCCGACGTCGCCACCGCCAACCCGACCTGCGCCAACGGACCCATCAGCGCCAGCTTCAGCGCGACGTTCACCGCCACCGCCGCCAGCGCCACCCGCACCGGAGTCGCCGTGTCCTGCCGGGCGTAGAAGCCGTTGACCAGACTGCGGATCACCACGAAGGCGGGCAGTCCCAGCGCGTAAGCCTGCAAGGTCGCCGCCGAGGCCGCCGCATCGCTTGGTCCGAAGGCCCCGCGCTGGAACAGCACGGCGACGATGGACAGCCCGGCGACCAGAAAGGCGACGGCGGCGGGCAAGGTCAGCACCAGCGAAAATTCGACCGCGCGGTTCTGGCTGTCCACTGCCCCGGCCTCGTCCCCGCCCTTGATGCGCTTGGCCATGTCCGGCAGCAAAACGGTTCCCACGGCGATGCCGATCACCCCCAGCGGCAATTGATTCAGCCGGTCGGCGTAATACAGATAGGACACCGCCCCGGTCGGCAGGGCCGAGGCGATCAGCGTGTCGGCGAACAGGCTGATTTGCGTCAGCCCGGCCCCCAGCGCCGCCGGTCCCAGCACGGCGAGAAAACGCTTCACGTCGGCGGTCAGACGCGGGCGGACCAACCGCAGCCCCATGCCGATCTTGTTCGCGTCCCAGGCCAGATAAACGAACTGGACCACCCCGGACAGCAAAACGCCCCAAGACAGCGCGTGCCCGGCGGTCGGCATCAGCGGAGTCGCCAGCACCAGCGCGGCGATCAGGCACAGATTCAGCAGGATCGGCGCCGCCGCCGCCGCGCCAAAACGGCTCATGCTGTTCAGCACGCCGCCATAGAGCGAGACCAGGGCGATGAACAGCAGATAGGGAAAGGTGACGCTGGTGAACAGCACGGCCAGCCGGAACTTCTCCGGCTCGTCGGAAAAGCCCGGCGCGAAGACCGTCATGAATTGCGGCATGATCGCCAGAATGCCCAGCACGAAGACCAGTTGCACCGCCAGCAGCAGCGCCATCACCTCTTCGGCGAAGCGTTTGGCGGCGGCCTGCCCGTCCTGCACCAGCTTGCCCGAGAACAGCGGCACGAAGGCGGAGTTGAAGGCCCCCTCGGCGAACAGCGCGCGGAAATGGTTGGGCAGCCGGAAGGCGACGAAAAAGGCGTCGGCCACCGGCCCCGCCCCCAACAGCGCGGCGGTCAGCACGTCGCGGACAAAGCCCAAAACCCGGCTGGCCAGCGTCAGACCGCCGACGGACAGAATGTGACGAAACACGATGCGGTGTTACCCTTCGCAAAAATCCCGCGAAAAAAGCTTTGCCCGACATCCTAGCGACGCGGGCGCAATCGTCATAGGATCGCGGCCCTGTCCCGTCCAGCGCCACGGAAACGAAGCGATGCCGAATCCTCTGCCCTTGACCTATCTGGAAGCTGGCGAAGCCAACGGCGGCACGCCGTTGTTGGTGCTGCACGGCCTGTTCGGCTCGGCCCGCAACTGGCAGACCCTGGCCCGCCGCTTCGCCGAAACCCGCCGGGTCTACGCGCTGGATCTGCGCAACCATGGCGGCGCGCCTTGGGCCGACGGCATGAGCTACCCGCAGATGGCCGACGACGTTCTGCGCTTTCTCGACGACCGGGGCTTCGCGCGGGCCAACGTGGTCGGCCATTCGATGGGCGGCAAGACGGCGATGACGCTGGCCCTGCGCCACCCCGACCGCGTCGCCCGGCTGGCGGTGGTGGACATCGCCCCGGTCGCCTACACCCACACCCACGCCCCCTACGTCGCCGCCATGAAGGCCGCCGATCTGACCCGTTGCGCACGCCGCCAGGAGGTGGAGGCGCAGTTGGTCGCCGCCGTGCCGGAAGCGCCCTTGCGCTCTTTCCTGATGCAAAATCTGGTTCTGGAGAACGGCGTCTTCTCGTGGCGGGTCAATCTCGACGCCATTGGCGCGGCCATGGCTGATTTGATCGGCTATCCCGATCTGGGCGACGCCCGCTACGACGGCCCCGCCCTGTTCATCGGCGGCACGGCCTCCGACTACATCCGCCCGGAGCATCACGCGGCGATCCGCCAGCGCTTCCCCAAGGCGGAGATCGCCATGATGGAGGGGGCCGGGCATTGGCTGCACGCCGAACGTCCCGATGACTTCGCCGCGATGATCGAAAACTTCGCGTGAAGAGTGGTTCCAACCACCAATCATCGCCGAACCAGACCTTGCATCGTCATGACGCCGGGGCTATCAAGCCACCGCGCCCCAAAACGCGGCCTGCGGGATCAAACGCGGCCGCCTTCTGCGAAGGATCGACCGACCATGAGCGCCATCACCGAGATTCACGCCCGCGAGATTTTGGACAGCCGGGGCAACCCGACCGTCGAAGTCGATGTGTCCCTGGAAAGCGGCGCCTTTGGCCGCGCTGCGGTTCCCTCGGGCGCGTCCACCGGCGCCCATGAGGCGGTCGAGCTGCGCGACGGCGACAAGAGCCGTTACGGCGGCAAGGGCGTTCTGAAGGCCGTCGAGGCCGTGAACGGCGATCTGTACGACGCGCTCGCCGGTCTGGACGCCGCCGACCAGCGCGCCATCGACCTCGCCATGCTGGAGGTTGACGGCACCGCCAACAAGAGCCGCCTGGGCGCCAACGCCATTCTGGGCGTGTCGCTGGCGGTCGCCAAGGCGTCGGCGGAAGAGGCTGGTCTGCCGCTGTACCGTTACGTCGGCGGTGCCTTCGCCTCGCTGCTGCCGGTGCCGATGATGAACATCATCAACGGCGGCGCGCACGCCGACAACCCCATCGACATTCAAGAATTCATGATTATGCCGGTGGGCGCGGAGAGCTGCGCCGACGCCATCCGCATGGGCGCGGAGATCTTCCAGTCGCTGAAGAAGAAGCTGAAGGACGCCGGTCACAACACCAACGTCGGCGACGAGGGCGGCTTCGCCCCGAATCTCGGCTCGACCGACGACGCGCTGGGCTTCGTCATGAAGGCCATCGAGGCCGCCGGTTACAAGCCGGGCGACGACGTCATGCTGGCGCTCGACGCCGCCTCGACCGAGTTCTTCAAGAACGGCAAGTATGAGCTGGCTGGCGAAGGCAAGTCGCTGACCCCCGATCAGATGGTGTCCTACTGGACCGATCTGGTCGGCCGCTACCCGATCATCTCCATCGAAGACGGCATGTCGGAAGATGATTGGGACGGCTGGAAGGCGCTGACCGAGGCCATCGGCAAGAAGATCCAGTTGGTCGGCGACGATCTGTTCGTCACCAACCCGCTGCGTCTGGCCGACGGCATCAAGAAGGGCACCGCCAACTCCATCCTGGTGAAGGTCAACCAGATCGGCACCCTGTCGGAGACGCTGGAAGCCGTCGACATGGCGCACAAGGCCGGTTACACCGCCGTCCTGTCGCACCGTTCGGGCGAGACCGAAGACAGCACCATCGCCGATCTGGCGGTCGCCACCAACTGCGGCCAGATCAAGACCGGCTCGCTCAGCCGTTCGGATCGTCTGGCCAAATACAACCAGCTCATCCGCATCGAAGAGCAGCTCGGCGTCGCCGCCCGCTTCGCCGGTCGCAGCATCCTGAAGGCGTAATCACCCGACGCGCCTGCCGGTCATGAAAAGCCCCGCTCCGGCGTCCCGGAGCGGGGCTTTTTCTTTGGTCGATGGCCGCGTCCGATCAGGCAGCGCGAATGCCCTGGAAGAAAGACACCACCTCGTGACGCAGGCGTTCGGCGTGATGGGACAACTCACCCGCCGCGCCAAGAACCTGGGTCGCCGCCGCGCCGGTTTGCCCCGCCGCCGCGCTGACCCCGCCAACCGTGTCGCTGACATTGCCCATGCCCATGGCGGCCGCCTGGACGTTCCGGGAAATCTCGTTGGTCGCCGCCGTCTGCTGATTGACCGACTCGGTCATGTCGCGGGCGATTCCGTGCAGTTCGGTGATGATTCCGGTGATCTCCTGAATCGCGCGCACCGCGTTTCCCGTCACCTTCTGCATCTCGTCGATCTGGCTTGAGATGTCCTCGGTCGCCCGCGCCGTCTGGGTGGCCAATCCCTTCACCTCGCTGGCGACGACGGCGAACCCCTTGCCCGCTTCGCCCGCGCGCGCCGCCTCGATGGTGGCGTTCAGCGCCAGAAGGTTGGTTTGGCTGGCGATTTCGCCGATCAACTGAACCACCTCGCCAATGCGGGTCGCCGCCTCGGTCAGGCTGCGCACCGTCTCGTTGGTGCGACCGGCTTCGGCGACCGCCCGGTCGGCGATCGCGCTCGATTCGACCGCCCGGCGTCCGATTTCCTGAATGGACGACGACAATTGTTCGGTCGCCGCCGCCACCGCTTGAACGTTGTTGGTGGCGCCGGTGACGATCCCCGTCGCGCTAGCCGCCTGCCCCGACGTGCTTTGGGCCGTGATCGTCATGTCGCGGGCCGTCGCGTCCAATTGCGACGCCGCCGAGGCGACCGTGTGGAGCGTTTCAGTGGCGCTGCGGTCAAAACGGGCGATCAGATCCTCAATCCGGGCGGCGCGCTCGATTTGCTGGCGTTGCTCCGCGTCGCGGGCGGCCTCCAACCGTTGGCGCTCCATCCCATTGTCGCGGAAAACCTGAAGGGCGCGGGCCATGCCGCTGATTTCGTCACGACGGTCGGCGTAAGGAATCTGCGTCTGCAAGTTCCCTTGAGCCAATTCTCCCATCACCGACGTCATGCGGGTGATTGGCCGCGACACCCCGACAACCAGACTGCGGGTGACGGCGCCCAAGACAAAAAGACCAACGACGATGGCCGCCAACGACGCTTCGCTTATGAGCGTTCCAAGCGCCAAATCTTCCAAAGCCCGCACATTGACGCGTTGGTCAAGCTGCTTGGAGACCTCCAAAATAGCCTTGCGCAGCGGTGGAGACAGGTCAAGCCAGAGGTCATAATGCCCGCCAAGCGGGGCTGATCCCTTCAGCGCTTGGCTGAGCTTGCTGGTGAAGGCGGGAAACCCCGCCATCGCCTGGGCGGCGGCCTTGGTCGCCGCGCCGCGCTCCGCCTCAGGAATCAGGGCCAACAGGTCGGCCCAATTGCGTTGCACGCCGTCAAGCGCCTGCGCGACCCGATCCGCTGATCCAGGCGATGAGTAGATCGTCGCCATCACGCCAAGAACCCGCGAATTGACCGTGTCCATGTCGTTGTAGAGCGCCGTCATCGACGCGCGAACCTTCAGGTCGCGACCGCTCAAATCGTTGAGAAAGCCAACGCTGCGTTGGTTCCAAAAGACCGACAGCACCGTCACCCCGATGAAGAGGAGCGCGACGACCGCCATCAGGGCCGGAACCCGAAAACCAATCTGTCCGATTTTGTCCCGCAACCGTCCCGTCACCACAGTCATGTCACTCCCCCCGTCCTAAGGCGCTGGCTGCAAGAGGCGCGTCACTGCTCGCTCGGCAGCCCGGCCTTGCTCCACTCGCTCCAACCACCGCGCAGCCATTTGACGTTCTTGTAACCGGCTTCCGCCGCCGCCTTGGCCGCGTCAACCGCCGACCAGCCATCCGTACCATGACCGTAAATGAGGATCACGGCGTCCTTGTTGGCGCCGAAGGCAGACGGGTCGACCGCCTTGGTCTGCTCGTTGATGGCCGAGCGGATGGACTTCGCGCCGGGCAAATGGCCTTCGACGTAAGCCGCCTTTTTGCGCACATCCAGCGCGACGCCGCCCTTCTCAATCAGCGCTTTGGCGTCAGCCGCCGTCACCGTCGCGACGCCCGGCAGCGTCGGGGGCGTTTCCCCGGTCTGCGCGAAGGCGCTGGAAGTCATGAGAAAAACCACCGCAGCAAGTGAAATCAAAGACTTCGTGAGATTTCCACCCTTTCAAGAATCAAAACGATCAAGTTATTGCGTCTCGACAATAATATTTGATCCATATCATTTCAACTGGAGAAAATTTTTCCCTTTTCTGAAATTTTATGAGCAGTCAAAAGTTATAAAACTTCAGTAAAACGAAGAAAAAATGATCCCGCTGCTAATTATTGAATTCCAATCTTATGCTTCAGCGGAATCATGCCTCCGCTAAAACCATAATTTTAATATTGATAATCAACAAGGCGTGAGAATCCGTGCGGAAGCGCACCGCCCGCTCTGATGTTTGTTTGACACGAAACCGAACGACGGAGACCGAACGCGGACGCGCTATCCCGCCAAGGCCGCGATCATCTTGCGCACGGCCTGCATCTGGAAACCGCCCTTGCGGGCGAAATCATAGCCGGTGTAGCCGAACCAGTCCCAGCAGGCCTTCGGGTTGGAGGTCGGCTTGGCCTTGGCGTCGATCTGCGGGTAAAGCACGACGATGTTGTTCACGTCGGCCCAGCGGTTGTAACCGGCGTGGACGGCGTAATGGTCGCCAATCAGGTTCGACGCCATCCGGCAACCGTGAAAGGCGACGTGCAGGCGGCAGGTCTGGCCGCCATTGGCGCAGGAATCCGGCACATAGATGTAGCCGCTGGTCGCCAGGCCGCTGCGGCTGGGGTCGCCCACATAGGGCGTCTGGTCGAACAACACGGGATGTTTGGAGGCCGTCGGCGCGTTCGGCTTGCGGCTGTCGGGGTAGAGGTGGGACAGGATGTCGCCCGCCTGATCGTACTGGCAGTTGTTGATGAATTCCGCCGGTTGTTCCCCCTTGGGGATGAAGTCGCAGGGCGCGCCGTAACCGTCGGTGATCTGCGCGTGCGCGGCGTCCGGCAGCTTGACGTATTTGACGTTGGCGTCCGGCACGCCCAGCGCCTTGTAAAGCTGCGCCGCCGCGTCGGCGACCGGGCGCTTCACGGTGACGTCGTTGCCGCCGTTGAACAGATAGACCCGCGTGGTCGCCAGATTGGTCAGCGCGTCGATGTCCTTGGCCTTCTCCCGCGTGCGGGCGTTGGCGGCCAGCGCGGCGACTTCCGGCGCGCCAATCGACACGTCCATGCAGCGCTTCAGCGCCACCATCGCCGTCGCCAGCCCGCCCGACACCTCCGCGCAGGCGTAGGGACCACCGGCGACGACGCCGACGCCCTTCACCAGACCGGAAAAGGCGATCTGAAATTGCCCGGCCATGTAAGCGCCCGACGAAATGCCGGAC
This sequence comes from Azospirillum sp. FG154, assembly GCF_057809575.1. Lineage (NCBI taxonomy): Bacteria > Pseudomonadati > Pseudomonadota > Alphaproteobacteria > Rhodospirillales > Azospirillaceae > Azospirillum > Azospirillum sp. FG154. Next base: position 7,348 of record NZ_JBMDKF010000008.1, read on the forward strand.
ACCGTTGTTTGCGTCGGATCGATCCTCAAGCCCAGCTTCGCCAGCGACAGTTCCGCGCTGATCGCCGGACCCGCCACCAGAGACAGAAGAGCGGCGCTCAGAAACAGGCTGCGAAAGCGCATGCGCGTCACCTTATGTCGAAGAAGAGCCTTCACCATCGCCTCGGCGGCGACGCTCCGCGATCCACGTCCGCCGAGAGAATCCGAGTCCTGTGTAACCTCCCTCGCTTCAGCAACCAAGAGGGTTTTCCCGCCAAGCTTTCTCCACCTGGAGACAGGCCCGGCGGGACAGGCCGCGCGCCCATCTCCCATGAAAAAGGGCCGCCCCGGAGGTTGCCCCGAGGTCGGCCCCATTTCTTCACCAAAACTTGGTCAATCAGGCGCGCAGATAGCCCAGAATGTTTTCCGGCGAGGATTCGCCGTAGGGGTCGCCGTTTTCACCGGCGTCGTTGATCCCCGGCTCCTCGAACCACTTCTCGATCACGCCGTCCTTGACCACCATGGCGTAACGCCAGGAGCGGTAGCCGAAGCCGACATGATCCTTGTCGATCAGCATGCCCATGCGGCGGGTGAAATGGCCCGACCCGTCGGGGATCAGCTTGACCTTGCTCAGGTTCAGGCTCTTGCCCCACTGGAACATCACGAAAGCATCGTTGACGCTCAGGCAATAAACGTCGTCAACGCCCAGCGCCTTGAACTCGTCGTGCAACCGCTCGAAGGCGGGGCATTGCTCGTTCGAGCAGGTCGGGGTGAAGGCGCCGGGCAGCGAGAACACCACCACGCGCTTGCCCGCGAACAGGTCGTCGCTCGTCACATCCTGCCAACGGAACGGGTTCGGCCCGCCGACGCTTTCATCGCGCACGCGGGTCTTGAACACAACCGAGGGGACTTTGCGCCCTTCCATGAGACCGTCTCCGAAATTCAAAATTGGACCGGAACGACCGCCCCACCATGGGGGGCGGTCGCGGGGAAAGCGTGCTGCGTCCGAATCATAGCGCGTTCGACGCAGGGTTCAACCCTGGCCGGTCGCCCCTGGTCAATTCGCCCCAACCGAATCAGGCCGCGCCGAATCGCCTCAACTCTTGCCGGGCTTGATGTTGGGCTTGCTCGGGACTTCCAACGGAGTCGGCATCGGAATGGCCTCCGTCTCGGCTTTGCGGCGGCGGGAGGTCGCGCGGTCGCCCGCCAGCTTGTCCATCTTCACCTGCCGTTGGGCTTCCGTGCTCAGCCCGGTGGGACGCGGCGGCACCATGCCGAGGGTTGGATAGTCGCTGCGATCCTCTTTCATCGCGCGGATGGGCGACGGATTGTCGCTGACCGACCCGGAATTCCCGACCACAGCCCCCAGAAGACCATCGTCAAAGCTTCCGACGGCGCAGGCGGAAAGACCAAAAATCATAGGCGTTGCAACGCACAACAGACCAAGTCCCCGCAAGACCGCCCCCGCCCTCTGTCCACCCTTGACCATTGGTCGCCCCTTGTCGCTTGCCGCATCGTCACCCTTGTGCGGCGATGCGTGAAATGAAATGTTCACATCTACGGTGTATGAGGAACCCCGGATTTATACCGCACCGCGTCACAAAAGGACTTGCCGTCAGACGCCTTCCACGGCGACCATAGGACGCCTGCCTGTGTATAGCTGCCCGCAAGCCCCTCCTGAAGCGCAAATCTCGCTAAAGACAAGAAGGACCGCACTCATGGCCGAGAACCAGGCCCCCGACGTCAAGCTTCCCGATCCGGTCGAAATGTCGCGCGCGATGACCCGCATCGCCGAACAGAGCCAGCGGCTTGTCTCCGAGTTTCTGTCGCGTCAGGCCGCCGACGGCATGGGCGCGAAAAGCCCCGACCCGATGGGCGTCGGCCACGCCTTTCTTGAAATGACCACCCGCATGATGGCCGACCCGGCCAAGCTCATGCAGGCGCAGATGACCTTGTGGCAGGATTACCTGACCCTGTGGCAGCGCACGACGCAGCGGATGTTCGGCCAGGACGCCCAGCCGGTGATCGCGCCCAACAAGGAAGACCGTCGCTTCAAGGATTCGGCCTGGGACGAAAACACCCTGTTCGACTTCATCAAGCAATCCTACCTGCTGAGCGCCCGGTGGATGCAATCCACGGTCAATCAGGTCGATGGCCTGGACGACCACACCGCCAAGAAGGTCGATTTCTACACCCGCCAATTCGTCGACGCGATGGCGCCGTCGAACTTCGTCATGACCAACCCCGAGGTTCTGCGCAAGACCATCGAGAGCGGCGGCGAGAATCTGGTCAAGGGTCTGGAACATCTGCTGACGGATCTGGAGCGCGGCAAGGGCGAGCTGCGCATCTCGATGACCGATTACGACGCTTTCCAGTTGGGCAAGAACATCGCGGTGACGCCCGGCAAGGTGGTCTTCGAGACCCCGCTGATGCAGTTGCTGCAATACACCCCGACCACGCCGGACGTGAACAAGCGTCCGCTGATGATCGTGCCGCCCTGGATCAACAAATATTACATCCTGGATCTGCGCGAGAAGAACAGCTTCATCAAGTGGGCGGTCGATCAGGGCCACACGGTGTTCGTCCTGTCCTGGGTCAACCCGGACGAGACGCTGGCCGCCAAGAGTTTTGAAGATTACATGTTCGAGGGTCCGCTGGCCGCGTTGGACGCCATCGAAAAGGCGACCGGCGAGAAAGAGGTGAACGCCATCGGCTATTGCCTGGGCGGCACGCTGCTGGCCTCGACCCTGGCCTATATGGCGGTCAAGAAGGACGCCCGCATCAAGTCGGCGACCTTCTTCACCACCATGCTGGACTTCACCGAAGCGGGTGAACTGTCGATCTTCATCGACGAGGAGCAACTGACCTTCATCGAAGGGCAGATGGCCGAACAGGGCTACCTGGACGGCGCGAAGATGGCGACGACCTTCAACATGCTGCGCGCCAACGATCTGATCTGGTCGTTCGTGGTGAACAACTATCTGCTGGGCAAGGATCCGTTCCCGTTCGATCTGCTCTATTGGAACGGCGACAGCACCCGCATGCCCGCCGCGATGCACAGCTTCTACCTGCGCAGCATGTACCAGAAGAACCTGCTGGTGCAGCCGGGCGCCGTGACGCTGGGCGGCGTGCCGATCGACCTGACCAAGGTGAAGACCCCCACCCTGTTCCTGTCGGCCCGCGAGGATCACATCGCCCCGTGGAAGAGCACCTACATGGGCGCCCAACAGTTCAGCGGCCCGGTCAAGTTCGTGCTTGGCGCCTCGGGTCACATCGCCGGCGTGGTGAACCCGCCCGCCGCGAACAAATACTGCTACTGGACCAGCGACAAGCTGCCGAAGACGAGCGACGCGTGGCTGGAAGGCGCGACGCAGACCGAAGGCTCCTGGTGGCCGGAATGGAACACGTGGGTGTCGCAGTTCGCCGACGGCAAGGTTCCCGCCCGTCAGCCTGGCGACGGCGCCCTGAAGGTTCTGGACGACGCCCCTGGCTCCTACGCCAAGGTGAAGAACAGCTAACCCTGGCTTGCCACGGTTGCTGACGAAAGGCGCGCCCCTGCGGCGCGCCTTTTCTTTTTTGCCGCAGGCGAAGACCCGGCCATGGCCCCCCCGCGACGGTTTCACCCGTTGACAGTTCGTCCACCCCCGTGTGGGATTCGCCGAACCGTCATTCCTTCATCATTCCCACGCCATCACCAAGGACCAGCGCATGGCCGACAAGACCGAAAAAATCGCAAAAATCCGCCTCAGCAAGCTGGACCATGAGGAAAACCGGATCGAATCGGCGGAAGAGTACGACCGTCGTTTGGGCAAACTGCAAAAAGAGTTGCTGCGAATCCAGCAAACCTATTGGCACGAAAAACGCCGCGCCATCATCCTGTTTGAAGGTTGGGACGCCAGCGGCAAGGGCGGGGCTATCCGCCGCATGACCGAGCCGCTCGACCCGCGCGGCTTCCACGTCTGGCCGATCTCCGCCCCGACGCCGGAAGAGCAGAGCAAACATTACCTCTACCGCTTCTGGACCAAGCTGCCCGCTGGCGGCACCTTCGCCATCTTTGACCGTTCCTGGTATGGCCGCGTGCTGGTCGAGCGGGTGGAGAAATTCACCAGCAAGGACAATTGGAAACGCGCCTACGATGAAATCGTCGAGTTCGAGCGGCTGTTGACGGATGACGGCGTGCGCATCGTCAAGATCTTCATGCACATCACCCCGGACGAGCAGTTGGAACGCTTCCGCGAGCGGTTGAACAACCCCTACAAGCGCTGGAAACTGACCGAAGAGGATCTGCGCAACCGCGCGCGCTGGAACGATTACGTCAAGGCGACGGAGGCGATGTTTGACAAGACATCGACGTCAAGCGCGCCCTGGCACGCCATTCCATCCAATTCAAAGTGGTTCGCCCGCTTGAGCGTCCTGGAAACCGTGACCAAAGCGCTGAAAGCCGGAATCAACATCAGCCCGCCGCCGATCAACGGCAACGTCGCCAAAATGGCCGCCGAAGTTCTCGGCGTCATCCCGGACGAACCCAGCGAGTGACGCTCCGATCCCGCTGATTGACTCTCATCAGCGGGTCTTCGCCAACGCTCAGGGCTTCCGCCCAGGCAACGGCGGCTTGGGCGTCGCAGGGGCGGGCGTCGCAGGGACCGACGCCGCTGGAGCGACGGGAGCGGGAGCGGGAGCGGGGGCCGCCGGGGCCGACGTCGGCGCAGCCGGGGCGGGCGGCGCGGCCGCCGGATTGACCGCCCCGTCCGTCGGCGTCGCGCTGGCCGCCGGGGCGGCGGCGGGACCGTTGGCGGCGGACGGCGGCGACGCAGGGGCGGTTCCAGCCTTGCGCAACACCTGGGTCAGATTGTCGCGCACCTTGTCGGCCAGTCCGGCGTCACGTTCCGCTGATTCATGAAACAGCACGGTGAACAATCGGCCTTGCGACAGCATGAAGGTCAGGCCGACGTGCAACGTCTGCTGCTTCAGCGCGCAATCAACCGCGCCGGTGCGCAGGGTGATCGCACCCGCCTGCTCGCTGTTGTTCAAGGTGATGGTCCCGGCGCCTTCGCACCGCGCTTTCATCGCTTCGGCGAATGTGTTCGACAGATCGTCCAGTTTGGCCCCTTCGTCGGCCACCCGCTCGCGGATGCCGCCGACCAACGGACCGAATCGCCACGCCACATCCGCCGGACGTTGATCCGCCGGAATCTTGTCCAACGGCACCGGTTCGGCGTCGCGCACGCCAGCGGCGGCGAGCAGGCTGGCCAGCCCCTCCGGCAGGCGGGCGACGGGCGGCGTTCCCGCCGGGGCTTTGCCCGTCGAGGTTTTGATCGGCGGCACGTCTCCGCCCTTGTCCACGCAAGTCTTCAGATCGTTCAGCACCTTCTTCGTGCCTTTGAGCGCGAACGAAATGCGATCCGACGTGGAGATAATCACCAGCTCCTTGCCGGTCATCAGGGCGTTGACGAATTCCTCGTCCTTGCCGCTGGGAATCACCAGCATGTCAGTTTGCGAGGCGACGGCGATCCGCTCGCGCTTGATCTTCCCGTCGATTTCGACCTTGACCGGCCAGCGTTCGCCCTGCGGCAAGTCGGCGCCAGGAATGCCGACGCCAAGGTTGGTTTCGCCCTTTTGGCTGCGCGCGATCATCAGCGCATGGCCGGAGGTGAAGTTCGCCTCCACCACGCAGTAGGCGAATTTGCCGTCCTTGTCCTTGGCGGCGCCGCCCTCCCAGCCATCGACCAGCTCCGCCGGGCCGTTCTTTTCCGGCGGGGCGCCCTTTGCGTCGGGGGCCTCCGCCGGGGCGCCGGGCGCCACGATTTCCGTTTGAGAGGACGGCGCGCCGTAATAGACGGACGGCGGCAGCCCCGGATCGACCGGCACCAGCTCCGCCACCTGCGCGCCTCCCATCTGCGCGCTCAACGCCATGGACGACGCCGTCCCCAAAAGGAACAGAGCGGACAGCGGAGCGGCGAAACGGGCGATCATCGGGCGAAATCCATGGGCAGGTTGTGGCGGCGAAGCTAACGGCGGGCGTCTTTATCCGCAAGAGCAACCGCCGCGTCGCGACCGAAAGTCAAAGCCCAAAGAACGCATCGTGCAACACCGTTGCCGAAAGATCACCCACCGGCCCATCCCGCACCACCCGACCCAACCGCAACAGCAACGCGCGCGGCGCGATGGACAGCGCGCGCGCCGCGCTCTGCTCGGCCACCAGCACGGCGGTTCCAGCCTCCGCCACCGCCTGGATCGCCGCGAACAGTTCCCCCGCCAGCTTCGGCGACAGGCCAAGCGACGGCTCGTCCAGCAGCAGCAGACGCGGACGGCCCATCAGGGCGCGGCCAAAGCTGAGCATCTGTTGCTGCCCGCCCGACAGCCGCCACGCTTGCTCGCCGCTTTTGCGCGCCAGATCGGGAAACAGGGCGAAAACACGGGCGACGTCCTGGGCGCGGGCGCGGCGGTCGGACAGCCCGGCGACCTCCAGATTGTCGCGCACGCTCATTCCGGCGAACACCCGCCGCCCTTCCGGCACATAGCCAAGACCACGCCCAACCCGCCGTTCCGTCGACAGTGCGGCGAGGTCCTCCCCGACGAAACGCACGACGCCATTGGCCGGGACCAAACCGAGGATCGCTTTCAGCAGGCTCGATTTGCCCGCGCCATTGGCCCCCAGCACGGCCATGGTCTCCCCCGCCGCCAGGGTCAACGACACGCCGTCCAACGCCAGCGCCCCGCCATAGGCGACGCTCAGCCCCTCCACCGACAGCAGCGCGGTCATGACTCGCCCTCGTCGTCGTCGGCGTCGCCGTCCCGAACCCCTGGCCCGCCGAGATAGGCGGCGATCACGGCGGCGTCGCGGCGCGCCCCGTCGGGCGGCCCGGCGTAGAGCGTTCGTCCACGGTCCAGGCACACCACCCAGCCGACCAGAGGAAGCAGGAAATCCATGTCATGCTCGACCACCAGCAACGCCATTCCCTCCCCCGCCAAGCGGCGCAGATGGGCGGCCAGATCGGCCTTTTCCGCGTCGGTCAGCCCCGCCGCCGGTTCGTCCAGCAGCAAAACCGACGGACGTCGCGCCAACGCGCGGGCCAACTCCACCCGCCGCCGCAAGGCCGCTGGCAAGCCATGGCAGGGCCGCGCCGCCAGGGAACCGACGCCCAGACGGTCCAGCGCCCAACGGGCGTGCGCCTCGGCCTTCGCCACGCTGCGGTCGAGGGGCAGCCGGGCGGCGGCCACCGCCTCCAGCACGCTGGATTGGTCCGGCAGGGTCGCCGCCTGAAAGCTGCGGGCCAGACCGGCGCGCGCGATCTGGTCCGGCGGCGCGCCGCTCCAGTCGCGCCCGCCGATCCACACCGCCCCGTCGTCCGGGCGCTCCAGCCCCGACAGGACGTTGATGAGCGTCGTCTTGCCCGACCCGTTCGGGCCGATCAGCCCGACGATGGCCCCCGCCTGCACGCTCAACGACACGCCGTCAAGCGCGCGCACGCCGCCGAAGGATTTGCTGAGATCCGCGACGCGCAGAATCTCCCCCACCGCGCGCGGTCTGGCGGGCGGCTCCACCGCGTCGGGCAAGGCGCGTGGCGGCGCTGGAAACAACCGCTCCAGCAGGCCGGTCAGGCCATTGGGCGCGACCAGAATCGCCAGCAGCAGCGCCGCGCCATAAACAATCAGATAGCCGCGCTCCAGCCCCCGGAACCATTCCGGCAGATGAATCAGCAGCAGCGCCCCCAACACCGCGCCGACCATCCGCCCACGCCCGCCGACGACGGCGATGGTCAGGATCGTCACCATGACCGGGAATTCCAGAACCTCCGGCGACACCACCCGCTGGGTGTGAACCGCCAGCGCTCCCGCCGCCCCGGCGTAAACCGCCGACAGCGCGAAGGCGGTCAGGCGCAGCCGCCCGACGTCCAGCCCCAGACAGCCCGCCGCCAGCGGATCATCGCGCACCAGCTCCAGGGAGCGGCCCAACCGCCCGCGCGCCAACCGCCAACCGATCAACCCGCCGACCGCCGCCAGCCCCCAGACCAGCGCCGCCATCGGCAGACCACGCGGCGCGACCCAACCGAACAGCGCGAAGGCGGGAACCCCCGGCAAGCCGTTCGCCCCGCCAGTCAGGTCCGGCAGATTGACCGCCAGAAGATGCAGCACCTGCGCGACGCCCAAGGTCGCCAAGGCGAAGTAATGGGACTCCAGCCGCAACACCGCCAAGCCGACCGGCAGCGCCACCAGCAACGGCGCCAGCAGCGACAGCGGAAAGGTGACGGAAGCGTCCAGCCCGTAGCGGCTGCCCAAAATCCCGGTGACGTAGGCGCCCAGCCCGAAAAACGCGCCCTGCGCCATGGACAGCGCCCCGCCCAGCCCGAACAGGATTTGAAAGCCGAAGGCGGCCAGCGCGTACACCCCGGCCACCGTCAGCACCCGCAGGCCATAGGGCGAGGCGAAAAACAGCGCGTAGGCCAATCCGGCCAGCGCCGCCGCCAGCAACAGCGCGTTCCGTCGGTCACGCACGACGGCGCACCGCTTCGCCGAACAGCCCTTGCGGCCGAACCATGAGAATGAGCAGCAAGACGCCGTACAGCGCCCCCAGCGCCACCGGATAGGAGAAAACCGACGACACCCCCACCTCGAACAGCGCGATCAGCAGCGCGCCGACCACCGCGCCGGGAACCGATCCCCAACCGCCGACCGTCACCGCGATGTAGGCCTTGAGAATCAAATCGCCGCCCGCCGTCGGCGTCACGAAATAGCGGTTGGCCAGCAGCAGCCCCGCCGCCCCGGCGCAGGCCGTTCCAATGGCGAACGTCACCAGAATCATCCGCGTCACCGGCACGCCGCAGGCCCGCGCCATCTCGGGATCCTGCGCCGTCGCCCGCAAGCGGCGGCCAAGCTGGGTGTGGGCGAAGACCATGTGCTGCGCCCCGATCAACAGCCCCGCCACCAGGATGATGGCGACCGACTGCTCCGGGAGCGCCACCCCGCCCAGCCGCAACACGCCGTCGCCCACCAGCGGCGGGGCGACGCGCGGCTCTGGGCCGAACAGAACCGCCGCGCCGTTTTGCAGGATGATGCCGACGGCGATGGTGCTGATGAAGACGGAGACCGGCGGACGGTTGCGCAGCGGCAAATAGGCGACCAGCGCCAGCAGCAGCCCCAACCCAGCCATCGCCAACACAATCACCGGCAGCAAAACCAACCCCGGCAGCGGGATGAGCGGGGCCAACGCCACCGCCAGCATCCCGCCCGCCATCACCAGATCGCCCTGGGCGAAATTCACCGCCGATGTGGCGTTCAGCACCAGCACAAAGCCCAACGCCACCAGGGCGTAGGCCGCCCCCAGCGCCAGACCATTCACCAGAAGCTGAAACGCCGTTTCCACCTCACTTCACCACGCCGGTCACGTTGTCGTAGCGTTTGACCAGGGCCGGAACGCGGGTCTTGCCGTCGTAACAGACGATGACGGCGGAATGGGCCATGTTGCCCTTGCCGTCCGACGCGTAGCTCATGGCCAGCCCGTCGTGACGCCCGGTGGACAACGCCTTGCGGACGTCGTCGGCGCTCTTGGCCCCGGCCTGAACCGCCGCCAGAACCATCCGCATGCCGTCATATTGGCCAAGGGCGAAGGCGTCCGGCTCCTTGCCGAAGGCGGCGCGGTAGGCGGTGGTGAAGGCTTCCACCGCCGGGCTGCCGCCCGACGCCGGCGACGCGGCGGTTTCCGCGCAAACGCCTTTCAACTCCGCTGGGTCAAGCAACGCCGCCGTGCTCGGCTGGTGCATGGCCGATCCGGCCACCACCGGGATTTTCAGGCCGCTGGTCGCCGCCTGCCGCAGCAACAGCGCGGTCGGCCCGGCGTGCAGATGCAGGACCAAAACGTCGGGGTTGGCTGACAGCGCCTTGGTCAGCACCGGCAGCAAATCCTTGGCCGCCGGGTCCACCCCCTCCTGAAAGACCGGGTTGACGCCCAGCGCGCGGAAGGCGGCCTCCAGATGGGTTTTGCCGCTCTGACCGTAGGCCGTGGTCTGATAGATCACCGCCGGACGGGTTTTCTTCAACTCCTCCACCACATAGCGGGCGTGGGCGGTCTTGGTCACGGCGTCGCCGGGGAAAAAGCGGAAGACCCAGGGGTTGCCCTGTTCGGTGATCGACGCGGTTCCCGACACCGTGACCAACGGCGCTTTCAACTCAGCGGCCAGCGGCAGCATCGCCAACATCTGGGTGCCCAACATGCTGGCGGCCACCGCGCCGACCGGCCCGCCGCCCATCGCCCGTTCCAGCCCGGTGACGGCGGCCTCCGGCGAGGTGCCGGTGTCGATCACCTCCGACGCCGCGACCAACCCGGCGGGCGCCTCCTTCAGCGCCAGCAGCGCGCCGTTGCGCTGGCTGGTTCCTTCCAGCGACAGAAAGCCGGTGAGCGGCACGAGGACGGGAAAGGACAAGCCGTCCGCCCGCGCCGGACCCGCCGCCGCCAACAGACCAACCAAAAGGGGAATCAAGCGCCGCATCCGAAAAGCCTCCTCCCAACCAACGGGGAGAGGCCGCGCCGCGCGTCCGCGTCACGGCGGAGGATGGTCGGCGCGGTCGGCTCCCTTCGCTGGCATGACCCAGATCAGGTTCGATGGGTGTGTCTCAGCCCGCGACCCCGCAGGCACCCCAGCCGTAAACGACGGGCGACAATGTGGTCGCCCGCTTGGGCCTGTCAAGCGCCGAACAACGCGGCGGGCATTCAGCTTCCCGGCAGGGAATGGACGTTGGGGATGAACAGATCCCGCCACGTCGTTGGTTTGGTCTTGATCGAGCCGACGCGCGCCATGAAATCGGCAAATTGCATCACGCCGTTGGGCGTTGTGGAGAATTTGGTGTCCGGGTCTTTAATCATCCGCTCCACCTCCTCCGGCGCCACCTTGGCCTTTGACGATTGCGCGTAGATCGCGGCGGCGCGCGCCGGATCCTGGGCGATCAAGGCGTCGGCCTCCTCCAACGCAGACAGGAAGGCGGCGGTCAGTTTCGGGTTGGCGTCGATGAAGCGTTTGGGCGCGTAGACGAGATCCAGCGAGATGTTGCCCAGCACATCCACCGAATTCATCACCCGGCGCACCTGCGGGTTTTCCAGCTCCATAAAGGAATAGGGCGGCGAGCCGAGATGGCTGTTCACCTCCGTCTTGCCGGACACCAGGGCGGCGTAGGATTCCGGGTGCGGCAAACCAACCGTCAGCGGGTCGAGCTTGGCGTAATTCTCATCGCCAAACTCCTTCGCCACCGCCATTTGCAGCACGACGGCGGACAGCGACGTCTTGATCCCCGGCAGCGCGATCTTGTCCTTCGGCCCAAAATCCTTCAGCGATGTGATGGCCGGGTTGATGGTGTTGAGGTACAGCGAGGTCGCGCTCAACCCGGCGAGCGCCGAGATTTCGAGCTTGGCGTTGCCCTTCACCTTCGCCCACAGAGTCAGAAAACCCGGCACGCCAATCGCCGCGATGTCGAGATTGCCGGAAATCATCGCGTCGTTGATGACGTTGCCGCCGTCCAGTTGCAGCCACCCAACCTTGACGTCGCCCAGTCCCGCCGCCTTGGCCTGCTTTTCCAGGAGCTTTTCCTGCTCCATCACGATCATCGGCAGATACAGGATGCCGAAGCCCTTGGAAATGCGGACCTCGGCGGTTTCCGCCTGAACGGTTCCGGCGGCCAGCGCGACCAGCGCCGTCGCCAGAACGCCAATCCGGCGCAGGGTGGTAAAGGTGAGCATAGGGATCCTCCCGGAACGGCTTTTGTCGTTCGCACACTGTTGCATGGGCCGACAAACTATTCCGCGTTTTTCGGAATCCTTGTGGACGACGGGGGCCTGAAACGGCCCGCTCACCCCGCGCGCTTGGCCGCCGCCGTCTCGCGGTGCAGGATGTAGAGGCCGCTGCCGATGATGACCATGGCCCCGGCGATCACCGGCGGCGTCGGCAGATCGCCGAACACCAGATAGCCGAACAGGCTGGCCCAGACCATGCCGGTGTATTCAAAGGGCGCGACCACGGCGGGCGGGGCGCGGCGGAACGCCTGGGTAATCAGCACCTGCGCCACCGCCCCCAGGGCGCCGACCGCCGCCATCAGGGCGAATTCGGTCGCCGTCGGGGCCAGCCACACCGGAATCGACAAGACGCCGCTGACCACCGTCGTCGTCAGCAGCAGATAGACGACGATGGAGGTCGCCGTTTCGGTCTTCGACAGCCCGCGCACCGTCAGCAGCGACAGGGCGTAGAACAGCGCCGCGCACAGCCCGACCAGCACCGGAAAGGTCGGCGCGCCGCTGCTGGGCTGCGCCATCACCAGAACGCCGCCAAAGCCGATCACCACGGCCGCCCAGCGCCGCCACCCGACCTTTTCCCCCAACAGCGGGGCCGACAGCGCGGTGATGAACAGCGGCCCGGCGAAATTCAACACATAGACGTCGGCCAGCGGCAAATGCTTGAAGGCGTAAAAGAAGCAGCCCATGGAGATCAACCCGGCGAAGGCCCGCCAGACATGGGCCAAGGGCCGCTGGGTCCGCATCGACGCCACCCCGCCGCCCCGCGTCAGCGCGTAGCCGCCGATCAGCAAAAGCGCCACCGCCGAACGGACGAACATCAGTTGCGGCACCGGAAAGCTCGCCGCCAAAAACTTGATGAGCGTGTCCATCGCCGCGAACAGCACGATGGAGGCCAGGAAGCAACCGACCGCGTAGGGAACCGAATCCGCCTGGATCGGCAGAAGGGCGGCGGATGGGCCATCGGCGCATTTGACGGCGTCGGACATGAAACGGCTCGCAGACACAGAACAGGGCGGGGCTGCACAGATTATGGACAAACCCAACCGTTTCCCAATGCCGCCACCGCAGGTCTGCCCGGCGCGCCGTTTGCCCGGCAACCCGTCATCCCGTGGCGTCGCGCGCCTCGCGGCGCAGCAGATACAGGCCGCTGCCGATCACCAGCGCCAAGCCGACCGCCAGCTTCGGTTCCGGCCAATCGCCGAACAGCAGCGCGCCGAACAGCACGCCCCACAGGATTTGCGAATATTGGAAGGGCGCGATCACTGGCGAGGGGGCGTTGCGGAAGGCGGTCAACAGGCAGGTCAGCGCCACCCCGGACAACACCCCGCCCACCGCCGTCAGCGCGAAATCCTCAAAAGACGGCGTCACATAGACCGACGGCAGAAAGCCGCCCAGCACCGGCAAGGCCAACAGATTGGCGTAAAAGGGAAAGGTCAGCGCGTGCTCGGTCTGGCCCTTGTGCTGGATGATGAGGGCCGAGGCGGCGTAACTCAGCGCGCACACCGCCGCGCCGACCGCCCCGACATTGACGATCCCGGCGGCGCTGGGCCGGTTCATCACCAGAACCCCGGCAAAGCCGGTCAGCACCGCCAGCCAGCGCCGACCATCCACCCGCTCGCCGAACAGCAGGGCCGACAGCAGGGTGATGACCAGCGGCGCGGTGAACAAAATGGCGTAAACGTCGGCCATCGGCATGCGGGCGAAGGCGAAATACCCGGCGTAGCCGGTGACAAGCCCCAGGGTGGCGCGCAGCAGATGCAACCCGGGCCGCCGCGTCCCCAACAGACGCAGCCCGCCGCTCCACAGCGCCATACCGATGATGGGAATCAGGGAGAACAGCGCGTTGAAAAACACCGCCTGCGGCAGCGGATAGCCCCCGGCCATGATTTTCATCACGGCGTCGCCCGCCGAAAACAGGCCAAAGCCCAAACTCGCCAAGCCAATGGCCCGCAAATGGCCGCGCCGATGGACGCCCAGGGCGATGTCGGCCATCGCCGTCAGATCCGCTTGGCGATCAACGGCCCGCGCGGCGGCGCGACGTCCGCCACCGTGAAGGCGGCGCGCAGGCGGCGTTCCGCCTCGTCGGCCATCGCCTCCGTGCGGGCGTGGACGATGGCGAGCGGCTGGCGACCCGGCCCAACCTCCGCCCCCAACCCGGCCACCGTGTCGAAGCCGACGGCGAAGTCGATGGGATCGCTTGTCTTGGTCCGCCCGCCGCCCAGCGCCACCACCGCCATGCCGACGGCGCGGGCGTCAATGGCGGCGACCCGCCCGACCCGCTCGGCCAACACCGGGCGGATGACCGGCGCGACGTCCAGATAACGGTCGGGATTCTCCAGCAGGTCCGACGGCCCGCCCAGCGCGTGGACCATGCGGGCGAAGCGTTCCGCCGCCTGCCCGCTGCTCATCGCCCGGTCGGCCATCGCCCGGCCCGTCGCCACGTCCGGGGCCAGCTTGCACAGGGCCAGCAACTCCGCCGCCAACCGCGCCGTGACCTCATACAGCCGTGGCTCGGCGGGTTCCCCGCGCAGGATGGCCAGGCATTCGCGCATTTCCAGCGCGTTGCCCGCGCTGTGGCCCAGCACCTCGTTCATGTCGGTCAGCAGGGCTACGGCGGGCAACTCGGCGCCGACCGCGACGGTGACGATGCTTTCGGCCAGCGCCTCGGCGTCCTCAAAACGCTGCATGAAGGCGCCGGAGCCGAACTTGACGTCCATCACCAGCGCGTCAAGCCCGGCGGCCAGCTTCTTCGACAGGATCGAGGCGGTGATGAGGTCCAGCGATTCCACCGTCGCCGTCACGTCACGGATGGCGTAGAGCCGCTTGTCCGCCGGGGCGATGTCGTCGGTGGCGCCGATCACCGCGCAGCCGACCTCCTTCACCACCTTGCGCAACAGGTCGTTGTCGGGCTTGGCCTGATAGCCGGGGATCGCCTCGAACTTGTCGAGCGTGCCGCCCGTGTGGCCCAGCCCCCGGCCCGACACCATCGGCACGAAACCGCCGCAGGCCGCCAGCATCGGCGCGAGGATCAGGCTGACCTTGTCGCCGACGCCGCCGGTCGAATGCTTGTCGATCACCGGGCCGGGCAGGTTCAGGCCGCGCCAATCCATCACCGTGCCGGAATCGCGCATGGCGCGGGTCAGCGCCACCCGTTCCCCCAGATCCATGCCCCGGAAAAACACCGCCATGGCGAAGGCCGAGGCTTGGCTTTCCGTCACCGACCCGTCGGTGATGCCGCACACGAACGCCTGAATGGTCGCGGCGTCGAGCGCCATGCCGTCGCGTTTGGCCCGAACGATTTCTTGAGGAAGCATCCGCCCCGCCCTCTTCTCTCTCAATAACCTGCGGCGGGCGCCGCCGAAGCGCCGCCAAACCCCGCCGCGTCGAGCAGCGCGTCCAGCAGGCTCGACGCGCCGAAGCGGAAGGTTTGCGGCGTCGCCCAGCCCTCGCCCAGCAGATGATCGGCCAGCGCCAGAAACATCGCCGCCTCGGCGGCGTCGCGGATGCCGCCCGCCGCCTTGAAGCCGACCGGCTGACCGGATTCATAGACGCTGTCCAGCATCACCGCCGCCGCGTCCAAGGTCGCCGCCGGTTGCGTCTTGCCGGTGGAGGTCTTCAGGAAATCAGCCCCCGCCGCGATGGCGTCGCGCGACGCCCAGCCCAGCAGATCGGCGTCGGGAAATTGGCCCGATTCCAGAATGACCTTCATCAACGCCTTGTCGCCGCAGGCCTCGCGGCAGGCTTTCAGCAGCGCCACCGGCTGGGCGCGCGCGCCGTCAATGTAGGCGCGGTAGGGCAGCACCACGTCGATCTCATGCGCGCCGTCGGCGATGGCGGCGCGCGTTTCCGCCACGACGCTGGCCGCGTCGGCCTCGCCGCTCGGGAAATTCACCACGGTGGCGATGCGGATCGGCCCGCCGTCCAGCGCCTTGCGCGCGGTGGGGACGAAGCGCGGCCAGACGCAGACCGCCGCCACCGGCCCGGCGGGCGTGTCGGCGCGGGCGCACAGCGCCTCAACCGCCGCGTCGGTGTCGTCGTCGTTCAGGCTGGTCAGATCGAGCATCGCGATGGCCCGGCGGGCGCCGGCGGCGTCAGACGGCGCGCCCGCCACGGCGTCGAGCGCCCGTTGCAGATCGTCGGACAGTTTCATCACCGGGATCCATCCTGTTCGTGAAGCCGTTCCAGGAAGCCGACCAGCAGCCGTTCCAGATCGGCGGCGGCGGCGGACGCGGCGCTGAGGGTCTGGTGATGATCGACCGGCCCGTCGCTGAGGCCGACCCCGAGATTGGTGACGACGGCGCAGCCGACGACGCGCAACCCGCAATGGCGGGCGATGATGCATTCGGGAACCGTGGACATGCCGACCGCGTCGGCCCCCAGCCGTTGCATCATCCGCACCTCGGCCGGGGTCTCAAAGGACGGCCCGGCGTAGGCGGCGTAAACCCCTTCGGCCAGATCCAGCCCCTGCCCCACCGCGACGTCCTTCAACAGCGCGCGCAAGGCCGGATCCCAGGCGTCGGTCATGCTGGGGAAGCGGTCGCCAAAAGAGTCGTCGTTCGGGCCGGTCAGCGGGTTCGCGCCCAGCAGATTGAGATGGTCGGTGATCGCCATCAGGCGGCCCGGCCCCACCTCCAACCGCAGGGAGCCGACGGCGGCGGTCAGAATCAGCGTGTCGCAACCCGCCCGCTTCAGCGCCCGGATCGCCGTGCGCAGCGCGTCAAAGCCGTTGCCTTCATAGGCGTGAACCCGCCCCTGCATGCAGGCGACGTCCACCCCGCCCAGCCCGCCGACCACCAGCCGCCCGGCGTGGCCCGACACGCTGGGAACGGGAAAGCCCGGCAGATCGCCGTAGGGAATGGCGACGGAGTCGGCGATGCGGTCGGCGATCCCGCCCAGGCCGGACCCCAGCACGATCCCCACCCGTGGCCGACGGCCCGGAGCGCGGTGGAGAATGTCCGCAGCGGCGCGGTCAGCGGTCATGGTTCAAGCCTCCGGTTCAGAACGTCACATTGTCAGGGCCGAACGACTGCGGCAACAGGGCGTCCAAAGTAAAGTTTTGCCGCAGCCCCGCCGCGTCGCAGACATGGATCGGCGTGTCGGGCGCGGCGAATTCGCGGATGCGCTGGCGGCAGCCGCCGCAGGGCGTGCACAGCGGGTCGCCCGGCTCCCCGCCCATCACCACGATCATGCGGATGCGCCGGTCCCCCGCCGTCACCATCGCGCCGATGGCCGAACTTTCGGCGCATTGCCCCTGCGGATAGGCGGCGTTTTCGACATTGGCGCCGACGAAAATCCGCCCGGACTCGCCCAAAATCGCCGCCCCGACCTTGAAGCGCGAATAGGGCGCGTGGGCGTTCAGCCGCGCCGCGCGGGCGGCGTCAATCAGCGAGTCCATCAGAGCGTCCATCTGGGGGGCCAACTCGGCCATCGTCTCACCGCTCCTTGACATAGGGAACGCCGCTCGCCTTCGGGGCGATGGCCTTGCCGACGAAACCGGCCAGCAGCAGCACGGTCAGCAGATAGGGCAGCATCTGGATGAACTGCACCGGAATCACGCCAATGCCGAGCAGCGGCACGCCCTGCAACCGCACCTGCACCGCGTCGGTGAAGGCGAAGAGCAGGCAGGCGAACAGGGTCGGCCCCGGCCGCCATTTGCCGAAGATCAACGCCGCCAGCGCCAGATAGCCCTTGCCCGCCGTCATGTCCCGCACGAACCCCGCCCCATGGCCGGTGGACAGATAGGCCCCGGCCATGCCGGTCAACGCCCCCGTCACGATCAAAGCCTGATAACGCAGCCGTGTGACGGAAATGCCAGCGGTTTCCACCGCCGCCGGGTTTTCCCCCACCGCGCGCAGCCGCAGGCCAAAGCGCGAGCGGTACAGCGCCCATTGCGTGGCCAGAACGATCAGCAGCGTGACCCAAATCAACAGATTCGTGTCGTCGATCAGCTCGCGATAAATGGATCCCAACACCGGCACGCCGTTGAGCGCCTCGACGCCCGGCATCTGGATGGACGGCAGCCGGGCCGAGGCGGACAACAGCGGCGTCTGGCCGCCCTGCTTGAACCAGGCGTAGGCCAGCGTCGGAGCCAGTCCGGCGACCAGAATGTTGATCGCCATGCCCGACACCACCTGATTGCCGTTGTGGGTGATGCAGGCGAAGCCATGGATCAGCGCCAGCGTGATTCCCGCCGCCATCGCCGCCAGCAGGCCAAGCCACGGGCTGCCGGTGGTCGCGGCGGCGGCGGCGGCGAAAAAGGCCCCGGCCAGCATCTTGCCCTCCAACCCGATGTCGACCACGCCCGCCCGCTCGCAATACATCCCGGCGAAGGCGGCCAGAACCAGCGGGGTCGCCACCCGGATGGTCGCGCCCAGCAATTGCAGGATCAGGAGAAACAGATCCTCCATGGTTCAGCCCCTCCCCGCTTCCGCCGCCGGTTCGGCGGACGCCGCGCGGCGGCGGAACAGCGCCTCCACCTGCGGCTTGAACAGATTCTCCATCGCCCCGGCGAACAGGATCACCAGCCCCTGGATGACCATCACCAGCTCGCGGTTGATCGTCGGGTATTCAAAGGACACCTGCCCGCCGCCCTGGGCCAGAACGCCGAACAGCAGCGCCGCCAGAATGATGCCGACGGGGTGGTTGCGGCCCATCAGGGCGACGGCGATGCCGACGAAGCCGACGCCGCCGGTGAAGTTCAAAATGACGCGGTGCTGCACGCCGAGAATCTCGTTCACCCCGACGAATCCGGCCAACGCGCCGGAAATCAGCATGGCGATGATGATGTTGCGCGACGGCGAAATTCCGGCATAGACCGCCGCCCGCTCGTTCCGTCCAACCGTCCGCAGCTCATACCCCCAACGGGTGTGGCGCAGAAAAATCTGGAACAGCGCGCAGCAGGCCAGCGCCCACAGGAAGGACAGGTTGAGGGGGGAGGCCGGGACCGTCACGCCGACCCAGCCCAAGGCGCGCTCCATCGACGGCAACCAGACGCCGGGATCGAACTCGCGGGTTTCCGGCGATTGACTGCCCGGACGGATCAGCACGTCCACCAGCAGATAGGTCATCACCGACGCGGCGATGAAGTTGAACATGATCGTCGTGATGACGATGTGGCTGCCGCGCTTGGCCTGAAGCCACGCCGGGATGAAGGCCCAGGCCGCGCCCAGCAGCGCCGACGCGGCGATGGCCAACACCGCCACAATCGGCCAGGGCCAGCCGGTCAGGGCCAACGCCACCAACCCGGCCCCCAAGCCGCCCAAATAGGCTTGCCCCTCGCCGCCGATGTTGAACAGGCCGCAGTGAAAGGCGATGGCGACGGCCAAGCCGGTGAAGATGTAGTCGGTCGTGTAATAGAGCGTGTAGCCGATGGCCTCGGGATAGCCGACGGCCTCCGTCAGCATCAGCGACAGGACGTTGATCGGATTCTCGCCGATGACCAGAATCACCAGCCCCGACAGCGCGAAGGCGGCGACGAGGTTCAACAGCGGCAACAGCGCGTACCCAACCCAGCCCGGCACGGCGCCCGGCTGACCCCCCAGTTGCCTATGCCCTGACCCGCTTTGCACCATGCGCCCCCGACGAAGAATGATCGTCGTGGAGTCTTAACCGTCGATCCGCCAGCGCGCCAACAATTTTACAAAGCCTCGCCGTCAGTCGATCTGCGACAGCAGCCACCCTTTGAACGCGCGGATCCGCCGCGCCCGCTCCGCGCCGGGGGCGTGCGCGATGAAGTAGCTGCCGCGCTGGCGCAGCGTTTCGGAAAAGGGCTGGACCAGCCGTCCCGAGGCCAGATCGTCCTGCACCAGAAAGATCGGCAGCAGCGCCACCCCCATCCCCGCCGAGGCCGCCTCGATAATCATGAAAAAATGCTCGAAGCCCAGCGACAGCGCCGAGTCCGGCAGGGTCAGGCCGAAGGCCCCCAAATAGCCGCGCCAGGAATCGGGCCGCGTCGTGTGCTGCAACAGCCGGTGCTTGGCCAAGTCCGACGGGTGGCGCAGCGGCGGCCCTTGCTCCAGCAGCGACGGCGCGCAGAACACGCCGATGGTTTCCGCCATCAGCGGCGTCGACACGGCCCCGGCCCAGCCATCGACGCCGAATCGGATGGCGACGTCCAACGGCTCCTTGGAGAAATCGACGTTGTGTTCGCTGACGCTGACATCGACCAGAATGTCGGGATTTTCGGCCTGAAAGCCCTTCAGGCGCGGCACCAGCCAGCGTTGCGCCAGCGTCGGCAGCGCGCTGACCCGCAGCACCCCGCCATCCTGCTGCCGCACCGCCCGCGCCGCCGCCGCGATGCGGTCCAGCGCCTGCGACGCTTCGGCGTAAAAGGCCTCGCCCGACGGGGTCAGTTCGATCCCGCGCCCGACGCGGCGGAACAGCTCCACCCCCAGATCGGCGTGCAGGGTCTGCATCATCCGGCTCACCGCGCCCTGCGTCACCGACAGGTCAAGGGCGGCCTTGGTGAAGCTGAGATGACGGGCGACCGCGACGAAGCTGCGGACGGCGTTCAGGGACGGCAGGGAGCGGTCGGCCATGGCTGTGGGAAACTCATGAGTTCAACTCATAGACAGCCGCCCAAGAACTCGTTTGTCAACCCCGAACGGATGGGTTTTGCTGACGACCTCAGCCATTCACCAGCCAGAGCGAGACCCCACCCATGAGCAACGTGACGCCCTTTCACATCGCGTTCCCGGTCGATGATCTGGCCGTCGCCCGCCAGTTCTACGGCGCGGTGCTGGGCTGCCCGGAAGGGCGCAGCAGCGATCAATGGATCGACTTCAACCTGTACGGCCACCAGATCGTCGCCCATCTGAAGCCGCGCGACGACAACGCGCCGGGCGCGCACCACAACCCGGTGGACGGCCATGACGTGCCGGTGCCGCATTTCGGCGTCGTCCTGTCCCCGGCGGATTGGGACGCGCTGGCCGAACGGCTGCGCGCGGCGGGCGTCAAATTCGTCATCGAACCCTACACCCGCTTCAAGGGGCAGGTCGGCGAGCAATCGACGATGTTCTTCCTGGACCCGGCGGGCAACGCCCTGGAGTTCAAGGCCTTCGCCGATCTGGGGCAATTGTTCGCGAAGTGAATTTGGAAGGGGCGCGCTGTGCCCCCTCCCCAACCCTCCCCCGCTGACACGGGAGAGGAAGCGTGATTGAAACGCTTCTCAGTCCCCTCTCCCGCGCCCGCGCGGGGGAGGGTTAGGGTGGGGGCCAGGGCGTCAGCCCCTACCCGCACCCCGCCATCATCATGCCCAACCGCGTCTCGTCCGCCTGGTCGGGCGCGACCTCGCCCACCAGATTGCCGTCGAACATCACCAGGATGCGGTCCGACAGGGCGCGGATTTCGTCCAACTCGACCGACACCAGCAAAATCGCCTTGCCCTGGTCGCGCAGGGCGACGAGCCGCCGGTGGATGAACTCGATGGCGCCGATGTCCACGCCGCGCGTCGGTTGGCCGACCAGCAGCAGATCGGGGTTCCGCTCGATCTCGCGGGCCAGGACGATCTTTTGCTGGTTGCCGCCGGAGAAGTTGGCGGCGTTCAGCCCGCCGTTGCGCGGGCGGGTGTCGTAGGCCTCCATCTGCGCCGCGCAATTGGCGGCGACGGCGGCGCGGTCCAACAAAACCCGACCGTTCCACGCCGGATCGTCGTGGAAGCCGAGGATCGAGCATTCCTCCGCCGAAAAGCTGGTGACGAGTCCGACCTTCTGGCGATCCTCCGGGATGTGGCCGACGCCCAGACGGCGCAGGGCGTGGGCGTTGAAGCGGTCGGGGCGCCCGGCCAACTCCTCCCCCCGCAGCCGCACCGACCCGGCGAGGATCGGGCGCATGCCCGCCAAGGCCTCCAGCAACTCCGACTGGCCGTTGCCCGACACCCCGGCGATGCCGACGATTTCGCCCGCACGCACGGTCAACCCGACGCCCTTGACCCGCTCGACGCCCGACGGATCGCGGACCCGCAAGCCCTCGACGCGCAGAACCTCGGCGCCGGGCCGCGCCGGGGGCTTGTCCACCCGCAGCAGCACCTTGCGCCCGACCATCAGCTCGGCCAACTGCTCCCGGCTGGTGTCGCGGGTGGCGACGTTGGCGACCACCTGCCCGCGCCGCATCACCGTGACATGGTCGGTCAGGGCCATGATCTCGCGCAGCTTGTGCGTGATGATGATGACCGTCTTGCCCTGCTGGCGCAGCGCCCGCAGGATGGTGAACAGGTGATCGGCCTCCTGCGGGGTCAAGACGCCGGTCGGTTCGTCGAGAATCAGGATCTCGGCGCCGCGATAGAGCGCCTTGAGGATCTCGACGCGCTGCTGCGCCCCGACCGGCAGATCGCCGACCGGGCGATCAAGATCGACCTCCAGCCCGTAATCCTTGGCCAACCGGGTCAGTTCGACCCGCGCCCGCTCCAGCCCGGCGGACAGGGTGACGCCCCCCTCCGCCCCCAGCAGGACGTTTTCCAGCACGCTGAACGGGTCCACCAGCATGAAATGCTGATGGACCATGCCGATGCCGACGCCCAGCGCGTCGCGCGGGCTGCGGATGGCGACGGATCGCCCGTTCACCCGGATGTCGCCGCCATCGGCGCGGAGATAGCCGTAGACGATGCTCATGATCGTCGACTTGCCAGCTCCGTTCTCGCCGATCACGCCGTGGATGCTGCCCTTGGGAACCGACAGCGACACGTCGCGGTTGGCGTGGTTGGCGCCGAACCACTTGTTGACCGCGACCGTCTCCAGCGCGGGCGGCGGCGCCGCCTTATGAGACTCTGACATGGAACGCCGCGCCTCAGGGCTGGTACGGCTTCACCGTCAGCGATCCGGCGATGATCTGCGCCTTGGCCTCTTCCAGCTTCTTTTCGACGTCCGCCGAGATCAGCGGGCGGTTGTTGGCGTCGAGCGCGTAGCCGACCCCGTCCTCTTTCAGGCCGACCACGCGGTGGCCGGGCTTCCACGAGCCATCCTTGGCGGTCTTCATGCAGTCATAGACGACGACGTCCACCCGCTTGACCATCGAGGTCAGCACCTTGCCGGGGTGGACATGATTTTGGTTGCTGTCCACGCCGATGCTGAGCTTGCCCGAATCCGCCGCCGCCTGAAGCACGCCAAGGCCGGTGGCGCCCGCCGCCGCGAACACCACGTCGGCCCCGCGCCCGAACTGGCTCTTGGCCAGCTCCGCCCCGCGAGTCGGGTCGTTCCAGGCGGCGGGCGTGCTGCCGGTCATGTTGGTGAACACCTCGTCCGACGCGGCGACATGCTTCACCCCCTGCTCATAGCCGGTCAGGAAGTTGCGAATCAGCGGGATGTCCATGCCGCCGATAAAACCGACCTTGCCGCTTTTCGACGCGAGCGCCGCCGCCATGCCGACCAGGAAGGAGCCTTCATGCTCCTTGAACGTCACCGATTGGACGTTGGGGGCGTCGAGCTTGTCGTCGATCAGGCAGAATTTCGTGTTGGGCGATTCCTTGGCGACCTTTTCCACGGCGGCGGTCTGCGAGAAGCCGACGGCGACGATCACCGAGGCGCCACGGCGCACCAGCGTGCGCATCGCCTGCTCGCGCTGGCCTTCGTTGGTGATCTCGAATTCGCGGTAGGCGGTCCCCGTTTCCTTCTTGAACCGCTCGGCGCCGTTGTAGGCCGCCTCGTTGAACGACTTGTCGAACTTGCCGCCCTGATCGAACACAACCGCCGGAGCGAAATCGTCCGCCTGGGCGGGAAGCGCCGTCAGCGACAACGACAGCCCCAAAGCCGAACCGGCCAGCAGCGCCGCAAGAACACGAGTCGTCATGGTTCATTCACTCCGGGATGTCGAAACCTGACCGAAAGGATAACCGCCCCATCAATTCGCACAACAAAGAAACGCGCGGTCATTCCTGTTGAATCGGGACCGCCCCCGGTTGACGGATGAGGCCGGGGCGTTTATGACCGCGCCGAAGGCGAACATGTCCAATCGTCGCCGCAACGCAAATCTTGGAATGGGGGCGACGCTCGGTGCAAGGCTTGTGGGTGCTGATGCAGGGGATCGTCCTTGGGTTCGCCATCGCCGCGCCCGTCGGGCCGATTGGTCTGCTGTGCATCCGCCGCACGCTTCAGCACGGGCCGCTGATGGGCTTCTTCACCGGATTCGGCGCGGCCATCGCCGACACTTTTTACGGCGCCATCGCCGCCTTTGGCGTGTCCAACGCCCTCAGCTTTCTGCGCGGGCACGAGATCACGTTCCAACTGGTCGGCGGCGTTTTTCTGCTGATCGTCGCCGTCCGCACCTTCCACCAGAAACCCGACGCCGAAGAACGCGAAGCCGCCGCCGCCCCGGACAGCAAGACCTGGATCGGCGGCTTCATGACCGGCCTGTCGCTGACCCTGACCAACCCGGCCACCATCATGGCCTTCATCGCCATTTTCGCCGGTTTCGGCCTGGGCGGCACATTGGATCAAGTGCAGGCCTCCACCCTGGTGCTGGGCGTGTTTCTGGGGTCGTCGCTGTGGTGGTTCACCCTGTCCACCGGGGTGGCGGCGGTGCGCCACCGCATTTCCGACCGGGGTCTGGTGATGCTCAACCATTGCACCGGCGTGGCGCTGGCCGCTTTCGGCCTGTGGGCTTTGGGCATGGCCGCCACCGGCATCGCCGCGAACGTCTGAACACGCCGCTTCGGTCGCTCAGCTTTCCGGTTTTTTCTCCTCTGCCGCAATCAATTCCCGCGCCTGCCGGTGGGTCACGACGCCCCGCTCAGTCAGACGGGTCAACAGCGCGGCGGCAAGCTCAGCCTGAACGCGGACCTGCGCGAAGGGATCGACCGCCATCGAAACGGCGGGAAGGGCGCCCTTGACCGCGAAAAACGAAGCCATCTGGTCAAGAGACGCGCCCGCCAGGGTCGGTTCCAACGCGACCGCCAAAGCCCCCAGATCGAGCGCTGGCGCGGTCACGGGCGGCAAACCCGCTTGAACGCAGGCCCGCGTCAGCGCCGACAAGGCCGCATCGACGCCGACGCCGACCACCACGCAATGGCGCAGCGTTTCGGCAAGCGTTGGCCAAACGGCGGCGAAGGGGCGCTCGCCCGCCACCCGCTCCGTGTCGACGCCATGACGGCGGGTGGCTTCCGCCGTGATCGGTTCCGCCGGATTGACCAGCAGCGACAGCGACACCGTGCGGAAGACGCGGGCGCCGACCAACCGCATCGCGCCAATCGCCACCACCGCGCCGTCCCCCGGTTCGGCGCCGGCGGTCGCCACCCACAAGACGACAAAGGGCAAGGCGGCCAGCGGGTCGTCATCGCCCAGCGGCATCGGGTGGCCCGCCGACCGGAAGGTGAACGCCCGTTTCCCGACGCCGCCCGCCGAAACGCTTTGGCCGCGCTGGGGAAACGCCAAAACCATTCCGGCGTTCAGGCCCAAATCGGCGACTCGCGCCGACAGCTCCACGCCATCCAAACGGCGCAACACAGCCGTGACCGCGTCGCCCGCCCCCCGCGCCCGCTCGATGGCGCGGGCGAGATCGGCGCGGATCAAAAACTGACCGATGTCGCCGCCCGGCTCCGCCCCGTCAAGCAGGCGAGCGGCGGCCGCGTTCAGACGTTCAACGCGCCCGCCCTCGTCCAACAGCGCGAACGGCTCCTCGGCCAACGCCAGAACCGCCGACAGGCTCTTGTCCGACCGTCCCGGAACGGCTCGATCCGCCGCGCGCGGCCCGGTCGCAATGGCCAAATGAGCGATTCGTCCCACCTCGTCTTGCCGCCCGGCCAGCCAAGCCTCGTCGCTGGGCCGGACCCGCCCGGACGACAAAGCGTCGCGCAGCCGCCCCAAATCTCGAAAATGCCGAGACATCTTTGCAAACGTCACCCACAGCGCCAACAGTCCCAAGCCCGCCGCCGTCATGTCCAACGCATAGGCCGCCCGATCATCCCCGATCTGCGAAATCCGCTCGACCGCCAGAACGGTCAGCGCCGCCGAGGCGACCGCCAGCCCCAGCATAGCAACCCGCCACGCACCGCCCAGCATCGGGCCGTCTCCCCCGCTCCCGTGATCCTGCCCGACATTAGCCGGGGAGACCGGCGAAGGCACAGCGCAAAGGTCGGCTCCCGCGTCACCATGATTGAACGACCAATCAATCCATCACACACGCCGACAAAGACGAGGGAAGACCAACACGCCCAATCCGTCATGCTCCTGTCGCCACCGCCTTCCCCTCACCTCCATAGGCTGAAAGGGCTAGGAGGAAGCCTAAAATACGACACAATTGATTGCGAAACCTGGGTGGCCATTTTGTCAAATTTCCGTGTTCCCGCGCTCGAAATCCCATGTTAAGAACATGACACACAACGCGATCACTCCATTCTTCACCCCTGATTCATTTGGGAGGTCGGCATGACCTTGGTCTATCGCCCCCTGCCCTATGGTGGGCACGAGGGTCGGCGGACGGGTCGGCGCGTGGCGCTGGTTTTGTTCCTGGCGTTGGTCGCGCCCGTCATAATCGGGGTTGGCTGCACCATCGACACCCTACGCGGTTACGCCGTTCAGGCGCGTCTGTCGCAGGCGGTCGACGCGGCGGCGCTGGCCGGTGGGCGCGTCATGTTCGACACCCAACGCGACGGCCACATCCGCAGCTTTTTCGACAAGGCCTTCCCCAATGGCTTTCTTGGCGCGCAAGCGACGCAACTGACCATCGCCGACGACCTGGACGCCGGCACCTTGACCGTCAGCGGCAGCGCCTCGCTCAACGCCCTGTTTCTTAAGCTGTTCGGCAACGGCAACGTGAAGGTCGAAGCCCACTCGATCGTGCGTCGAACCAGCCTGCACGCCCGCAAGGCCCTGTAATCCACCAAACATCGACCTTGGTCAAATCAGACTGCGGCGCCGACGCCTCACCCCATGATGGTGGCGCGGGCGGGCGGCGGCGAATCGGGAAGACGCAAGGGTGAAACCGGCGTCTCCGACGTCCCATTCGTGGGGGCGACGGCGGGACCTTGCCACCACCAGCCATTGCTCAACCACGACCAGGCGGCGGTCGGCCCCGACAGCAGCCATTCCATCCAACCAACGGGCGGGCGCATGTCGCTGATGGTCTTGTCGGTCCACTCCTTGACCGGCTTCAGCCATTCCTCGGCCTCGTCCAGGCGTTTGGAGAGGTTCTTCAGATCGGCCTTCTGCTCGGCGATTTGCGCGGACACCTGTTCCTGAAGCGCCATCAGGCGATCCAAAAAGCCGCCGGGCTTGTCCCCCTCGCTCGCCGCGCCACGCAGGCCCGCCACATCCTCGCGCAGCGCGACGATGGCGCTTTCCAAGGCTTGCTGACGCTCCTCCAGCCCCTTGACCGCCGGGCTGGCGCCAATTTGCTTGCGGATGTCGGCCAGCGCCGAATCCATGCTGTTCAGCCGCTCGTTCAACGCCGCCGCGACCGGTTCCGGTTGCGAGGCGGCGGCGGGCGGCGGCGAAGCTGGGGCTGGGGCTGGGGCCGGAACGGCCTCTGGCGCGGAAGCCGTCGCCGGGGCGACCTCCGCGACCGGGGCCGGAACCGCAGGCGGGTCCACCGGACGCAACAGGTCGGCGAAGACATAACCGCGCCGCCCATCCTCACGCGTCACCGCGTACCACGGCGAATCGACCACCTTGCCCGTGACCACGACCTTGGCGCCGGAATCGATCTGACCAATCCGCGCGCCCTGCTGGCTTGGCTGCTGGCGCAGATTGATCCGCGCCACCGCGACATAGGCGCCGCTCAACGGCTCAAGCCGCACCGATTCAGTCGACGCCGGAGCCGTGGGACGCGCGGTCTGCGCCGCAGCGGGGTTGCAAACGGCCACACCCAACGCGCCAATGGTTAGAGCGACGACCGCGACGCTGCGGACGCGGGACAATGACGGCGGTCGGGTCATCGGGCTTCCGGCTCCTCGCTCACGAAATTTTCTTCACGCATCAGCTTGTCGATCTCGGCCTCTTCCTTCTTCAACTGACGGTCAAGCTCGCCGTTGACCGGGCGACTGCTCCACAAGGCGTCCGCGTAGAAGGTGTCGTACCAGTTTTGAAGCGTGTTCATGCCAACGTCAATTGCCACGGTCCCAATCAAGGACGCGGCGACCACCGCCGTGGTGAGAGAAAACGGCCCCATGATGCGTAAGCTCCCTCCCGGTTGGGTCAGTAGGTTTGGACGGCGAGATCGCCGGTCTGGCTGAGCAGCCGTTCCAACGAGGGATGACCAAAGCGGTGAAACAGCACCGGCGTCGTCAGCGTGTCCAGCATGGTCGAGCTGATGAGGCCGCCGAAAATGACCAGAGCCACCGGATGGAGAATTTCGCCGCCCGGCGCGTCCGACACGATCAGCAGCGGGATCAACGCCAAACCCGCCGACAGCGCCGTCATCATAACCGGCATCAGCCGTTCGTCACAGCCCCGCACCACCAATTCGCGCCCGATCGGCACCTCGTCGTGCAAAGCGAGGTTGATGAAATGGCTGATCTTCAGCACGCCGTTGCGCACGGCGATGCCGGCGACGGCGATGAAGCCGATCATCGCGGCCAAACTGAGATCCTCGCCGAACAGCCACAAGGCGCCGACGCTGCCGATCAAAGCCAGCGGGATGTTGCCCATGATGATGATGGTCAACACCGCCGAACGGTAACGCTGGTAGAGCACCAAAAACACCATGGCGGCGGACAGCGTCGCCAGCGCGGCCATGACGCCACGGCCGTCTTCCTCTTGGCGGAAGCTGCCCTCAAGATTGGTGCTGTAGCCCTGGGGCAGCGGCGTCGCGGCGATGGCCGCGCGCATCTTGGCGACGATGGCCGACAGATCCGACCCATCCGTGTTGGCCGTCACCGCGATGCGGCGCAGGCCGTTTTCGCGCATGATCTGGTTGGGGCCGTCGGTGTTGACCACGGCGGCGATGGAGGACAACGGCACATAACCCGCCGGGGTTTCCATGCGCAGTTGCGCCAAGGCTTCCATCGAACGGTCGGCGTCCGACAGCTTCATCAGCACGTCGAACCGCTTGCCGTCGTCGATCACCTGCGACACCACCCGCCCGTTCGACAGGCTTTCCAGCGCCTGCGTCATCGCCGCCGGCGTCACGCCGAACAGCTTGGCGCGGGCGTAATCCATGGTGATGCGGATCTGCGGCACCCGAACCTGCTGTTCGACCAACAGATCGAGCAAACCCGGAATTTCCGAGAAGCGCTGTTGGAAGTTCTCCGCCAACACACGCAGCGTGCCGAGATCGTCGCCGTAAATTTTCAGCACGATGGCGCCGCGCACGCCGTTCTGCGCCACCTGCATGCGCGACGTCAGAAACTGCGTCACCGTCAGATCGACCGGCAGAATGGACAGGCGATGACGCAGATCCTCAATGACCTCGCCCCGGCTGCGCTTGCCCAGCGCGATGCGGATGGGAAACTCGCTGGAGCTGACCGGATCGGCGTCCTCGTCATTCTCGTTGCGGCCGGTCCGCCGCGACACGCTGATGACTTCCGGCACCTGAAGGATCAACTGTTCGGCCATTTGACCGATCCGCACCGAATCGGTCAACGAGATGCCGGGTTTGTTCATCACCTGGACGTACAACGTCCCTTCGTTGAAGGGCGGCAGAAAAGAGCGGGGCAGAAACGGCAACGTCATCGCCGCCACCGTCACCAGCCCGACGGCGGCCAACAACAGGCTTTTTTGATGATCCAGCGCCCAGTTGAGCGCCCGAAGGTTCGCGGCCTTCATCATCATGACCGGCTTGCTGTGATAGGACGCGCCCAGCTCCTTCATCGCGGGCAGGAAGTAGGAGCACAAGACCGGCGTCAGCGTCATCGACACCACGAGGCTGGCGAAGATCGACACGATGTACGCCAAGCCAAGCGGCCCGAACAACCGCCCTTGCTCGCCCGGCATGAAGAACAACGGCATGAAGACGAGAAGAATAATCATCGTCGCGTAGACGATGCCCGACCGCACTTCGCCCGAAGCGTCGGCGATCACCGTCAAAACCGGGCGCGGCAAACGCCGCTCTCGATTTTCCGTCAAACGCCGCAGGATGTTTTCGACGTTCACCACCGAATCATCAACCAACTGACCAATGCCGATGGCGATGCCGCCCAGCGTCATGGTGTTGATCGTCGCGCCCATCAGATGAAAGGTGATGATCGTCACCAGCAGCGAGATCGGAATCGACAGCATGGCGATCAAAGTCGTCTGCACGTTCATCAGGAAGGCCAGCAGCACGATCACCACGATGATGATCGCGTCGCGCAGCACATGCTTGACGGTGTCGATGGAGTCGCTGATGAGTTCCGCTTGGCTGTAGGAGATCTGTTCGGCGTGAACGCCGCGCGGCAGGCTGGGGGCCAGCCCCTTCATCATCGCCTCGACCGCCGCCGCCGTGTTGACGGTGTTGGCGTTGGGATGCTTGAGGATCGACAGCAGAACCGCCGGACGCCCATTGAAACTGCCGTCGCCGCGCTTGACCTTTGGCGCGAAGCCAACCTCGCCAAGCTGGCTCAGCAGCACCGGCTTCTCCTCGCGGTAGGTGACGACGAGGTTGCGGATGTCTTCGAGGCTGCGGCTGCGGCTGACGTTGCGGATGATGAATTCGGAATTGTGCAGATCGTTGAAACCGCCGCTGCTGTTGGCGCCAAAGGCGCTCAACGCCTGTTCGACCTTGGTGATGCTGATGTCGAGCGTGCGCAAACGCCCCAGATCCGGGGTGAAACGGAACTGCCGAACGTCGCCGCCGACCGTGTAGACCTGGGACACCCCTTCCACCGCCATCAGCCGTGGGCGGATCGTCCAATCGGCCAGCTCGCGCAAGGCCATCATGTCCGGGCCGTCGGTGGTCAGCGCGATTTGCATGATGAGGCCCGCCACCGACGACATCGGCGCCAATTGCGGCGTCACTGAATCGGGCAAGCGGTCGCGCACCATGCCGATGCGTTCGGTCACGATCTGGCGGTTGCGGTAGGGATCGGTGCCCCACTGGAATTCCGCGTAGATCAGCGAGAAACCGGGGCTGGACACGCTGCGCACCCGCGACACGCCGGGCATGCCGTTCAGAACGGTTTCCAGCGGGAAGGTGACAAGCTGTTCCACCTCTTCCGGGGCCAGACCGCCAGCCTCCGTCACCACGGTGACGACCGGCTGGTGCAATTCCGGCAACAGGGCGATCGGCATGTCACGACCGATCACCACCCCCCAAATGGCGAGGAGAAGGGTCAGAATCAGAACCGGGACACGCTGATGCAGACAGATCCCAACGAGCGCTTGAAACATTCTTTTGTCCCGTCAGGCGGTTCCGGCGCCAGCCAAAGGCGGCAAATGACGACGGCGGCTGCGCCACGCCAAAAAGCTCAACCCAACGAAAGCGACGAGACCGAAGCTGTACCACAAGGGCCGCAAGCGCCCTTCGACCGTTTGCGGCGGCGCGCTTGGCGCCACCACCAGATCCGCGACCATCTGACCGTCGCCAAGCGCGCTGTTGACCGACACGGTCAGCGCGGTGTGGCCGACCAGCGGCTCGAACGGCCCGGCCCGGTAGACGCCCGGCGCGGTTTCTTTCAAAACCAGTTCGGTTTTCGGCGTCTTGATCCGAACGCTGCCGCCCAACACCGGAGCGTTGTCGCTCAGCCGGTCGAGAAAGGCGTAAATGTTGTTGTTCGCGGCGATCACCACAACGCCAACGGGGCCGACCGACGCCGCCACACGGGGCGATTCACGCTCCTCGTCGGAAGCGGCGAAGGCGTTGGTCGCCCCCGCGCCCGCAAGCAACGACGTCATCACGACAGCCAGCCCAAGCGCGCGCGGCGCAGAGAAGGCGCTGCCTGAAACGGTACGGATGAATCCCATGGCGTTCGTCCTCCCTCGTTTTTGGGCGTTACTGCAACTGAATCAAAAGCCGCGTCCCCTGCGTGACGATCTGCGCGCCCGGCGTCAGCCCGGCGGTGATGAGCACGCTGCGGCCATCGATCGGTTCGGTCTTGACCGTGCGCGGCACGAACACCTCCGGCGCCACATGCTCCCACACCTGCTCCAACCCGCTGGAGCCGGTGACGACCGAATCGCGCGGCACCGCGATGCCGCTGCGCGAGGTTTGCTTGCTGCGAATGGCCACCGTCACCGGACGGCCAACCCGCAAGCCGGGAATGGGGTGGTCGATGCGGAACATCAACGGCACCGCCTGCTGTTGCAAGGCCAACCCGCTGCCGACGAACCCGATGTCGAGCGCCTGTCCTTCCGGCGTCATCGCGACGGCGGCGTCAACGGCGGCGGCGGTTTTGGCCACGTCGGGGTCGGCGGCGATGGCCTCGACCCACAGGCGGTTGGGGTTGACGATCTCGAAGATTTTCTCGCCCGGATGCACGATCCGACCGTTGATCGCGTTGGACACCGAGATCACGCCGTCGGTGGACGCGCGCAGCACCTCTTGCGTCTGAAGCATCGGCAACAGAGACGACCGCTCGCGCCGCAAACCTTCCAACCGCATTTCGGATTGGATGATCTTGCCGTCGCGGAACGGAACGAACCAGAATTGCTTCATCAATTCCAGGCTCTCCGCCGTGATGCGGATCTCGTTGGTCAGACGCGCCACCTCGCGCCGGACCTGGGTGCGGTCAACCACGCCGACCGACGGCGTGACATAGCCAAGAATTTGCCCCTGCTTGACCGTGTCGCCCAGCACCGGCAGTCCGGTTTTGGGCGGTTCGATCCGGCCAATCAGGCTGGTCTCGACATCGCCATGGGCGTTGGGATCGGGAATGATCCGGCCCGGAAGCTGCACCGACAACGCGGTCTTGGCCGTCTCAACCTTCTGCGTGCGCATGTCGAACAGGCGCTGCAACGGCTTGGGCACAAAGAACGAGCCGTCAGAGCGGCGGCGCGCCTTGTCAAACACGAAATCGCTGAACAGCTTGGGGTCAAGCGGCTCGCTGGCCGTCGTCGCCCCCGCGACCATCGGCGCCGGTTTTGGCGGGACCGCAGGGGCGGCGGCCTCCGCCGCAGGCTGAGAGGCCGTTGACGGAACCGGCGGGGGCGCCTCCGCCGCGACAGGCGCTGAAACAGGAGCAGGCGCTGAAACAGGCGCGGCCTCCACCGGCGCGGCGATCGGCGCGGGTTGCGGCGGCGGAGGCGTCGGAACGGGGGCGGGATCTTGAGAACGCGGCGGCTCTCCCACCTGATCGCCCAGGCCGGTCAGTTCCGGTTCGCCGGTGCGGAAGCTGTTGACCGGGGTGCCATTGGCGCCAAACACATAGGCGACTTCCCAGGCGAACTGCCCGACCATCTGGCTGGCCGATTGCATCGACGCGCCAACCGCCTTGAACGGCGTCGCCACCATGCCGCCCACGCTCATCAACGCCGACGCGCCCGACGTCGCGATCCCCACGCCGCCATCGACGACGCTGGCCGCAGCCTTTTGGGCCGTGTCCATCATGCTCGGCGGCGGCGGCGGCGGCACCGTGCGCCCGCCGGACATGACGGTGAGGTCGGCGTCGTCCACAGCCGAGCGCGACCACCAGGACGCGCCCGCCGCCTGGCCAAACGTCAGAGCCGTCAAAGCAACGCCGCTGAACAAGACCGCACGATTAAGCCGCATCACGCGGAACCTCCCCCTGACGTCCACCACATCGGCGCCGCAATTGTGAATTGCATTTTCTGTTTTGAAGTCTTGACCTCTTCTGCCCCTCAGCATGCCTTAATTTCGCAGCGCAAGAAAGGTTATTGTCGCTGCATGAAAGCCCTGAAATCCTGATGTTGCAATTGGTTACAGACGTGAGACATCAACCGAGGCCGCGAGAGGAATTACTGCTGGTCGCCACCATAGGGGGCGCCCGCGATTGAAGCGCCCGCGCATTGGGCGTCGCGAATCCGGGTGTACAAGCCGCGCTCCAGAGCATAGGCGTCGAGTTGAGGTTCGCGGACGAAATTTTCGATGAAGCCGTCTTCCAGGTAGCGAACCATGCCGTCGCTCGTCCGGTAGGTCATATACCCTTGCAACCCCAGAGCGGAGTAGGTCCCAATCATCGTCGCCGTGCGCCCCAACAGATCCCGCCCGTTGGTCGGCCCCAAAAATGGCAGAACCATGTAGGGGCCAGCCCCAACCCCCCATTGGCACAAGACAAGGCCCAAGTCGTCCTGTTGGCTCTTCAGGGCGTAGCGCGTGGCGGCCACGTCGTACCAGCCGCCAACGCCCGCCGTGGTGTTGATGAGAAAGCGCCCAAGCGACGCGCCCGCGTTGGGAAAATCGGCGCGCAGGCTGCTGCTGACGGCGGTCCAGGGTTCGCGCAGATTGGCGAACACATTGGATATTCCGGCCCGCGTGCTGTTCGACAAACGGCTTCCATAGGCTTGGCGCAGGGGTTCCAGCGCGCTGGAATTGACGCTGTTGTTGAAGGCGAACATCGCCCGATTGTAGGATTCCCACGGGTCAAACGCCGTCAGATCAAGCGCCTGGGCCGAACGCCCGACAGTCAGAGACGCCAGCAGCGAAAGCGAGAGCGTCAACACGCGGATGCTCTTCATAACTGTGCTTCCCCTGTTCAATCCGAAATCGGTCACACCAAAACTTTGGCGGGCCGCCTCACTGTAGCGGGAAGCCACCATCGACGAAAGCGGGTCGCGCCCCTAACGCACAGGCTTCATTGGACGCACGGACCGCCGCAGGCGTATCATGCACCACGGAACCATCACCACAGCGCTTGAATCCCGGCCATGCTGTCGATCCTCGGATATTCCATTCGCCTTTTGATTGCGATGCTGGTCATCTTCGGCAGCTTCAATCCTTCCGGCTATTCTTATTATCACTGGCTGCAACTTGAGACTGGCGACTGGGCGGTCAAGCTGTTTGCCGGACTGACGCTGATCGTGGTTTTGTATCTTCAGCTCAACGCGATGTGGCGGTCGATGCGTCTGGTTGGCACGCTCATGCTGACGACGATCAATCTGACCGGGATCTGGTTGGCGTCCGATCTTGGCTTGGTCGATCTGCACGACCGCACCCAACTGACGCTGACCATTCAAATCGCCCTGACCGTTCTTCTCGGCACCGGATTTTGCTGGTCGCACATCCGTTATCGACTAAGCGGCCAGATGGATTCGGAGAACATCGCGCGATGATCCGCCGCGTATCCTTCTCCCCTCCGCGTGAAGGCCGCGCCTGCGAGGGAGCCACGTCGGCATGAAGTTTCCCGGTCTGTTTTCGCGAATCCTGAGTTGTTTTTTTTTGGTGTTCGCCACCTGGAATCCGCTTGGCTATTCCTATCTGGACTGGCTGTTCACCAACGATGGATCCTACACCTCGGCAAAATTTTTTGCCGGGGCGATTCTGGTCGGCGCCTACATCGTCTATCTGCGGGTGACGTGGCTGGCTCTGCGGGTGCGATACGCCATGATGATGGCCACCCTGGCGATCACCGCCTATTTCGCCTTGCGGCACGTCGGCTTGCTCGACGCCACCGTGCCCTTTTGGTCCAGCTATTTTCTGTTGATTCTCGCCTCAACTCTGCTGAGCTTTGGCATCTGCTGGGCGCATGTCAAACGACGCCTGACGGGCCAGTCTCAGGTGCTCAGCCCGCCGCCGTGACGGGCTTTCGCTCACGCGTGGGAGGAACGGGAAGGGACGATCAGCGCGCCGGAGCGGCCAACGCCGCTTTCAGGTTTTCGCGGAATTCGGCGCGTTCCGGGGCGCGGTCGATCGCCTTCTGGAACATCTCGCGCGCCTCAACGATCTTGTTCTGATCGCGCAAGAACTTGCCCCAGGCGTTGTAGAGATCGGCGTAATTGGAGTCGGCCTGTTCAGCCCGCTGGAACATCGTCAACGCCTCTTCCGGGCGACCGGTGGCGGCCAGCGACACCCCCCACTGGGTGTAGGCGTGCGGGTAGCGCGAGCGTTTTTCCGCGTCGATGGTCAGCACCTCTTTGTATTTGGCGATGGCGTCCTCATGCTTGCCCTTCGCGGCCAGCGCGACGCCGGTGTTGTAAACCGGCAGAACAAAATCCGGGCGCATCGTCCGCGCCTCGTTGAATTTCATGATCGCGTCGTCGGGCTTGCCCTGTTGCAGGAACACCAGACCTTGCAGATTGACCGCCCAATAACGTTCGTCCTTGGGCATGACGATCATGCAATTGCGCAATTCACGCAGCGTGTTGCTGTAGTCCTTGCTGCCGGAATCATGCGTCGTTTCGTAATAATAGGACGCCACGATGTAGGGATCGATGAAACGAACCAAGTCAATCGCCACCGGGCGGACCAGTTCGTCGGGACGGGCGCCGCGCGCCGTCGAGCTGGTTGTGCGGGCGCGCTTGCGATCCTCGCCGCGTATGGTGAGTTCATAATCCTTTTCCAGCTTCACCATCTCGCCGCTGAAAACGAAGGTGACGAGGCCTATGACCTCCTGCGTCGCCTTGATCGGCTTGAGGAACTCAAACTGGTCGGCCACGACCTTGACCGCCGTCTCATCGTCGGTCAGCCCAACCCTCTGTTGTTCTTTGACGGTGCGCGCGGCGCGGTTGATCGCCCGCACCTCGGTGGCCAGACGCGAGGCCATCACATGTGGGGTAAAGCCGTCTTCCGCCACAACATCGGGAACAGTGACGTCACGGAACAGCACAGAGCTTGAATCAAAAAAAACCGAGTAGCCAAGCAACGCCGAAATGGCGAGCGCCGGCAGCGTCAAAATCCCAAAATCCATCTCTGTTCCCCCAACCCGTCAGCCATTCGCACGGGCGGGCGGGGCGCGAACCGGTCCGTCGCGCGATCGCTCAACCCCCGCATCCTATTGAAAAAACAATACTGTTTTACCAACCGACTGTCGATACGCCTGAAAACGCCCCCAGCGGGACCAACCGCCCGATCACGAGCTTTTGACGCTCGTGTTGATCCCGTGCTGGATGTTTCCCGCCACACGAACCGGCTTCGGACGGCGGCGGAACAACCCAAGCACATGGTAGCGGTACTCTTGCAACAACAGCAGAGCAACCGCGATGGACCAGAAATTCAAACGATTCAGCAACCATAGCGCCGAAAGGACCACATGGATCAGCAAACCGGCGGCCAGCAGCGCCATCAAAACATCCAGCAGAAACGACAGCAGCATCGGCCCGCGCACGCCCGACGCCAGCGTCACGCCGACATCGACGGCAAACAACGTGGCGACCACCATGACGACGACGCCGTAATTCAAATGGGGATCGTCGTTCAACAGAACCGCGACCAGATCATGCGGCGCGTCGCCCAACCGCTGCATCAGCAGCATGGCGAATTCGCTCAAAGACAGATCCCAGGGGCCGCCCGCGTTGAAGATGGCGTCAAAGGTGAAGCTTCCTGGTTCCCAAGAGGCGACGACCATGCACGCCCCAAGGGCCAAACCGCTGTAGGTGGACAGCGCCGGGCGCCAGGAGCCATAGGGGTGATGCAGATGCGCCGCGTCGCTCACCCGGTACCAAAGAGCGAAGGGCAGCGCCAGCAGGAGCGGGATCTCCAGCGCGATCAAAAAACCAGAGTGCAAAAAATTCAGGATGTCCATGCGCCCCGGCCCCCGTGTTTCCTGGGCATTGCGACATCAAGGCCGAAAGGCCGCCCCGTCCGACGGGGCGGCGGCGTCCTCAAACCTCGACGTTCTTGTACCAACGCTTGGAGCGCAGAAGACCGGCGCGGCGGGGTTCCCAACCATTGTCGATCATGATCGCCTTGATCTGCCTCTTGGCCTCATGCTCGCCAATGGAGTCGTTGGAAAAGTCGCGCAAAATGGCGGAGGTTTGCAGGAATTGATCCTTGCTGATCTTGCCCTTCTTGCCGGCGTGACGCTCCAAAACCTGACGGATGCGGTGGTTCGTTTCACTCTCAAACACGAAATCCTCGTCCGCCGCCACCGTGCGCAACAGACCGCGCGCTTCGTCCAACGACAGATCGAACCGGGTCACGCCCTCTTCAAGGATCCGACGCTCCGTCTCCCGGCTGATGAAGGCGCTGGTCAGGCCGTTGAGCTTCACAAGATCGGCAAAACGCTTGCGAGCGTCGTCGTTGGCGGACATGGAGCTTCCTTATCGAAACGGAACGTGATTCAGAACGGGACAAGACGGCCTGGAAACCAGACCTTCGGTTCAGGCGTCTCATCGCCTGCGTCAGCCCCGATGCGGATCATTTAGGGTCGGCACACATTGCCGTGTCAAGTTGGGAGAAGGCCGGAACTTATTAAAATCGATGTCATAATTCGCAACAATCCACAGAGGTCACTTCGGACGGGTCAAGTCCACAACCATGGCGACGCCTCCGTCGGCGGCGCATCGCTCGCCCATGCAAAAATACGCCATCGACCACCCTGGACAGGCGCCCAACAAGGATGAGGCGTCGCCCAATCGGCCACGCGGATCGTCTATGGTCGGAACAATCAACCGCAGCCCGGCGTCGCTGCGGGCCACCTGCCCCAGCCCACGCAGCCGCTCGACGCAGGTCAGTTCGGCGCGTTGCCGCTCCTCTTCCCCCGACTCGGCCAGACGGGCGGCGCGGACATAGAGGCCAACGCCCATGCCCGCGAACACCGCGCCAAGCACGGTCAACAGGATGGTCAGGAAGCGGGCGGTTTTGGCGTCGAACATGGGATGGGGGCGTCAAACCTGAATCAGAGCATCGTCGCAACGCCGGTCACAGCGCCTGCCGGGCCAACTGGTCGGCCATTTGCAACATCGGCAAGATGGTCAACCCGAACAGCACCATGCCGGACAGGCCCAGAAACACAATGCCGACGCCGCGCATCGCCGGTTGGGCGCGCCCGACGTTCAACAGGTACAGGTCGCGGTGCTGAAGCGCCAGCGCTTGCAGCGTGCGCGCCACCTCGGCCCGGCTGTCGGCCGCCGCCAGGGACGCCCGATCGGTGGGATGGATCGAGCGCAGGGCGTCGGTCCAGGGCCGTCCGACGACGACCGCCCGCGCCGCCTGCCGCAATTCGCCGCCCAAGGCGCCGCTTCCCGCCGAATCGGCGGTCAACGTCAACGCCTTGTCCATGCTCACCCCTGAGCCGATCAGCAGAGCCAGCTTGTGAAAGGTGACATACTGCTCCAGCCCCATCGCGATGTGACGATACACCGGCAGCATCCGAAACAGCCGGTCCACCGCCGTCGGGGCGATCCGCCGCCCGACGACGTTCAAAAAGGCCACGCTGGCCAGTCCGCCAAGGAACAGCAGAACCACCAGCGTGCTGAGGTTGGAGGACAGCACGATCCATTCGACATCCACCTTCGTGCGGGCGTCGCGGAACAGGTCGGTGCCCAGCAGCCAGGGGGTCAGGACATGGGTGGTCAGAATCATCGTCACGGCCCCCAGCAGGGCGTGGGCCACCGCCACCCACAACCCGCTGCGGAATTCGCGCGTCGGCTTCAGCAAATCGGCCTCGAACCCGGCGGCGTTGCGCAGCGCCTCCGACGTGCCGACGCCATGGCCGCCCGCCCGCACCAGGGCGATCACGGTCAGGGGGAAATCGGCGGGTTGCCGTTCCATCGCCGTCGGCAGATCGTCGCCGATCTCCACCGCGTCGGCCATCCGCTCCGCCACCCGCCGGATGCGCCCGTCGAAGGAGGCGGCCAGACGGCGCAGCCCCTCGGCCAAACCGACGCGGGAATCCAGCATCGAGGCCAGCCGGATGAACAGGATGTGCCGTTCGTTGTGGCTCAACGTCCGCCCCAGGCTCCAGGCCGGGCGGCGGCGCACCGCCAGAACCCGCCCGCGCCCGCTGACCTGCGCCCGCGCCGTGTCGGCGTCGCTGGCGTCCACCAGCAACGTGCGCGCCTTTCCGGCGGCGATCAGGCGAACCTCAAAGCGCGGCACGCGGAGCCTCTCCCACTCGTTTTCCGCAGAGTCAACCGCCCTGCTCGACAAAGACGGTGACGGTTGGACGGACGACGACGAACAGCGCCTCTTTCGTGATCGTCTGCGCCCGGTGGCCGATCACCGACGTGGCCCCGCCCGGCGCGGCCCCGCCCGGCGCGCCGCTGGCCGAAGTCTCCTCCTCGGGCCGGGTCGCCACCGGGTCGGCGTTGTCGTAGCTGGCGTTGTCCACCTGAAGCCCGCCCAGCACCACCGTATTTCCGGCCAGCACGCGCACGATGTCGTTCAACGCCTGTTCTTGGGTCTGCGGCTGGGTGATGGTGCCAACCTGATTGCCCGCCGACAATTGGACGAACCGCACCAGGCTGTTGACCAGAATGTTCAGGTCCGCCGTGACGATGCGTGTGTCGGCGTCGTAGAAGGGCGTCAGCTTGATGGTCAGGCCGGTCTTGACCGTGGTGGTCTGCGCCGACCCCAACAGGGCGCCCGAGCTGCTGCCGCTGGTGCTTCCGCCCAGCGTGTTGACGCCGACGCCGCTGACATAGGGGATCTCCTGGCCGCTGCGCAGCGTCACCTGCGCGCCCGACAGTGTGTGGACCTCGACATTCTGTTTGGTGTCGGCGGTGCCAAATTTCGACAGATAATCAATGGCGCCCGCCACGGTGAACGCCCCGCTCACCCCCAGCAGCTTTCCCGTCGGCGACGTCGCCCAGGACAACGGCCCGCCCGCCGTGACGGTGGATGTGCTGCCGCTGGTCGTCGTGCTGGTGCTGGACGTGCTGGTGGTGGAGGTCGTCGTCCCGTCGGTCGATGAGCTGCTGTTGAAGCCCAGCGCCAACTTGCTCCAGTCGAACCCGGTGGCCGAACTGTCGTTCAGCGTCAGCGACACCACGGCCATCTGCACCTTGACCATCGCCATGTTGCGGTGGATGCGGTCGATGTAGGGGCGAACCACCTCGGCGTAGAGGCTGGGCGGAGCGGAAAACAGGATCTGCCCGCCGCGCAGCGACGGCGTCAGGTCCGACACCCCCATGCTTTTCAAATCGTCGGTGATCGAGCGGATGACGTCGGGAATCTGCGGCACGGTGAAGGCGTAGCGGTCGCGGTCGGTCAGAAACAGCGTGCCGTCCTGCCACCAGGACACGATGCCCATGCCGCCCTGCAACACGCTGGTCAGTTCCGCCACCGTCCCGGAGAAGGCGCGAAAGGGCAGCGCCCGGCGCAGCATGTCGGCGTCGCTCGCCTGCTCGAACCGGGTGGCGACGCGGACGCCGCTGTAGCTGAGCATCGACACCAACCGATCCAGCGTGTTTTCCCCCGCCGGGTAGCTGACCGAAATCATCCGCTGCGCCATGACGGCGGGCAGCCGTTCGCGCACCGAATGGACCACCAGCATGCCCCGGTTGACCGGCACCACCGACACGGCGGGCGCGCCGTCGCTTTCCAAACGCTCGGTCTGGGCGCGCAAGATCTCGGTGCGCGGCGGCAGAGAGCCAACCGACGGCAGCGTCGTGCAGGCGGCCAGAGAACACGCCGCCAGAGCCGCGCCGGTCCACCGGGAAAGGCCGCGAGGGGAAAGGCGCATCATCGTCCGCAAGCTCCGGCCCCGCCCGACGACGGGGGAAAGGCGCGCGGATCAACCAGAAAAGGCGACCCGGCACGGTCCTGAAAGAAGGCCTGCCCGTCCAGACAGCCGATGAACACCGCGCCCGACGGCACCGGCCCCGCTTCGGACGACGCCAGCCCGACGGGCGCCCCCCCGGACGGCGGAGCGGCGGAGGGAGCGCCCATGAAGCTTGGCAAGGCCGGAAGTCCCGGCAAACCGGGCGGCAGGCTGGTGTTGGTCGAGGTTGGGGAACTGACGGGCGGCGGCGGCGGCGGGCGGCGGGCCACAGCGTCTTGCAACGGTTTCGGCGCGCCGGAGATGTCGCGCCCGCTCAGCGCGTCCACCACGGTCTTGACCAACCGCTCTTCGGCGGCGGCCACGGCGCGGTCGATGCGCTTTTGCAGCCGCGCTTCCATGTCGTCGCCGCGTTCGGCAGGCGGAAGAAAGGGGTTGGCTTCAATCGCCAGAACGGGTTGCGGCCCCATCACGGCGGCGGCGACCGCCAGCGCGCGCGACACCCGCCACAGCCTTGCCCTGTCTGTTGCGTTCATCCCCGCCCGACCATGCCCGTGACCGTTCCACCCCGCCATCAGCTATACGCCGTCCGGCGTTTCCGGCGCAACCAGCGCGGTGGAGACAGGAGCGCCTGCACCCCCAAACGCGCCTCCGCCAAAGCGGGCGAGGGCATGGGGGAGCCAGAGCAATCCTTCCGAGTCTTACGCCGCCTGCTCCGCCGCCAGACGACGGGCGTTCGCGCGGACTTTGCGGTAGGCGGGCTTCACGCTGGCGGCGGTGATCGAGGCCGCCGCTTCGGCGAAGCGCAGGCTGGCGTTGACGCTGGCGTCCACCACCTGGGCGAAGGCCTTGCGTTGGATCTCCGCGAGATCCGCCGGCGACTGGCAGCGGGCCAGACCACTGAACACCAACGCCGCCGCCTGACTCTGCTTGGTCAGCATGGTCATCCAGGCCGCGCCGAATTCGCCCAAGCCATGGGCGACCGCCTGGAAGGCCTCGACCGACGCTTCAACCTTTTCCGATCCCATGCGGAGGAATTCGGGGTTGGCGAAGCCCGTGGGCGTCCCCATCGCCGCCGCCATCATCGCCGTGCGGTATCCAATGGTCTGCGCGGCGGCAATCCCCATCTCGCCACTGCGCATCCCGGTCTTCGCGAACGTGTCGGCCACGGCGCTCAGACGCTCCGCAGGATGTCCGTCGCCGTTCATGTTGTCAGCCATTCGGTTCGCCTCGCTTGTGTGCATTCCTCAGAGTATCATGCTGCACTGCAACATGATACTCCGACGCCAAGCATTACGCTTCGGCGAGCGCGCGGTCCAGGTCTTCGATGATGTCCTGGGGATCCTCCAACCCGACCGACAGGCGCAGCAGGCCGGGCTGGATCTTCGCCGCGACCTTTTCCTCGTCCGTCAGCTTGGAATGGGTGGTGGTCGCCGGGTGGGTGATGAGGCTCTTGGAATCGCCCAGATTGTTGGAAATCATCACCATGCGCAGGCCGTTCAGCGTGTTGAACGCCTCGGTCTTGCCGCCCTTCAGGAAGACCGACAGCATGTTGCCGCCGCCGCTCATCTGCTGGCGCGCCAGATCATGCTGGGGATGGCTGGCGAGCAGCGGGTAGAGCACCCGCTCCACCTTCGCGTGGCTTTCCAGGAATTGCGCGACCTGGAAGGCCGCCGCCGATTGGGCGTGCACCCGCAGCTCCAGCGTCTCCATGCCCTTCAGCAGCAGCCAGGAATTGAAGGGGGCCAGCGTCGGGCCGATGTTGCGCAGGAAGGGATGAATGACCTCGGTGGCGTATTTCACATCCTTGGCCAGGATGACGCCGCCCAGGCAACGGCCCTGCCCGTCAATGTGCTTGGTCGCCGAATAGATGATGATGTCGGCGCCGAACTCGAACGGGCGTTGCAGGACCGGCGTGGCGAAGGCGTTGTCCACGACGACGACGGCGCCCGCCTTGTGGGCCAGATCGCACACCGCGCGCAGATCGACGACCTCCAACCCCGGATTGGAGGGGGTTTCCAGGAACACCGCCTTGGTCGGCTTGGACAGCGCCTCTTCCCAAGCCGTCAGGTCGGTGCCGTCGACGAACTCGACCGCGATGCCGTAGCGCGGGCAGAGTTCCTTGATGATCCAATAGCAGGAGATGAACAGCGCGCGCGGCGCGACCACCCGGTCGCCCGCCCGCAGGCCGCTCATCAACGCGCCATGCACCGCCGCCATGCCGCTGGCCGTGGCGTAGGCCCAGGCCGCGCCCTCATACTCGGCCAGACGATCCTCGAACATCGCGTTGGTCGGGTTGCGGAAGCGCGAATAGACGTGGCGCGTCCCGTCGTTGGCGAAGGCGTTCTCCGCCTCCTCCGCCGAGCCGTAGACGAAGCCGGAGGTCTGGTACAGCGCCTCGCACGTCTCGTCAAAGGACGAGCGGCGGATGCCGCCATGGACCAGCTTGGACCGGGGCCGCAGGCCCGTGACGTTCGGAGTGCGATGATCGGTGCGGGACATAAGCCGCGTCTCCCCTCGATGCTGCCGGTGGGGCGAAGCCGGCCACAAACGAAAAACGCCCCGACCGATCGGGTCGAGGCGCGGACGCGGCTCGGACCTTTTTAGCGGATTGTTTTACGTGGCCCGCAAGCCGGTCGCCCAAATCACCACGTTGAATCCGCTTGTACGACCGGCGCGGCGGAGCGTCAAGAGCGCTCGCCGCATTCCTGTCACGACTCCGTCGCATCCGCTGGCGGACGCTTCAGAAAGCCGGTCAGATCGGCCAGCCGCGCGCCGCCCAACAGATGGGCCAAGCCGCCGAACGCCGCCATGCCGCCCAGCACCAGCGCGCCCAGCGCGGCGAAACGAACCGCCGTCGCCGGATGCGCCAGCCACGGCGCCAACGCC
Organism: Azospirillum sp. FG154; assembly: GCF_057809575.1. Lineage (NCBI taxonomy): Bacteria > Pseudomonadati > Pseudomonadota > Alphaproteobacteria > Rhodospirillales > Azospirillaceae > Azospirillum > Azospirillum sp. FG154. Next base: position 51,389 of record NZ_JBMDKF010000008.1, read on the forward strand.
GCGCCGCCAAATTCCAGCGCCGCCCCCATGCCGACCGCCGCCGCCGCGATGCGCGGCCCCCGCCGCGTCAACCGCGCGTCGAGCGACAACAGCCTGCGCTTGCGCAGGGCGACAACCAGCAGGCCGACGTCCAGCCACGCCGCCAACCCGGTGGCGAGCGCGATTCCGACATGCCCCAACACCGGCAGCAAGGCCAAGGCCAGCGCGACGGTGGAGACCGTGACGATGACGGCGACGCGCACCGGGGTGGCGGTGTCCTGCCGGGCGAAAAAGGCGGCGTTCAGCGATTTGGCGATGACATAGGCCGGAACCCCGACGGCGTAAGCCGCCAAGGCCATGGCGGTCGCGTGGGTTTCGGTTGGGCCGAAGGCCCCCCGCTCAAACAGAACCGCCACCATCGGCCCGCCCGACACGCCCAACGCCACGGCGGCGGGCAGCCCCAACAGCAGGCTGAACTCCAGCGCCCGGCTCAAATAATGACGGACCTTCTCCTCATCCCCCGCCGCCGCGTGACGGGCCAGCACCGGCAACAGCGCCGTGCCGATGGCGATGCCGATCACCCCCAAGGGCATCTGGTTCAAACGGTCGGCGTAATAGAGGAACGACACCGATCCCGACGGCAGCAGCGACGCCAGAACGATGTTGAGGAACAGGTTGATCTGCATGACCCCCGCCCCCAGCGCCCCCGGCCCGACCAGCCGGAACAGCCGCCGCATCCCTTCGGTGATCCGGGGCCGCCGCAGCCGCAGGACAATCCCGGCGTTGCGGCAGGCCCAGGCCAGCCACAGCAGTTGCACGACGCCCGACAGCGTCACCGCCGCCGCCATCGCCCGCCCCGGCTCCCACCCCAGACGCGGCGCGGCCAGCAGCGCCGCCACCAAGGTGAGGTTGAAGGCGATGGGCGCGGCGGCGAACGGGCCAAAACGGTCCAGCGCGTTGAGAATCCCGCCCAACAGGGCGACCAGAGAGATGAGCGTCAGATAGGGAAAGGTCAGCCGCGCCAAATCCACGGCCATGGCGAATTTGGCCGGTTCGTCGCTGAACCCCGGAGCCAACCCATGCATCAACCAGGGCATCGCCGCCAGCGCCGCCAGGGTGAAGGGCAGCAGGACGGCCAGCAGCACGGCCAACGCCTCTTCGGCGAAGCGAACCGCCGCCGCCCGCCCCTTGAGCTGAAGCTCGGCGGCGAACAGCGGCACGAAGGCGACGCCGAAAGCCCCCTCGGCGAACAGCCGTCGGAAAAAATTCGGCAGCTTCAGCGCGATGAAAAAGGCGTCGGCCACCGGCCCCGCCCCCAGCACCGACGCGGTCAGAATGTCGCGGGCGAAGCCAGCCAACCGGCTGACCAGGGTCAAACCACCCACTGTGGCGATGGCGCGGGAAAAGCTCATGCCCGGCGGTATAGCCCGTGGATGGGCGCAGGCAAAGCCCCCAGCGTCCTACCCATTCCCCCCAAGCGTCCGGGGCAGCCGCAAGGTGAACACCGCGCCGGCGCCGGGGGCGCTGCGCGCCGTCAATTGCCCGCCCAAGGTCTGCGTCGCCAGATTGTAGGCGATGTGCAGCCCCAGACCGACGCAGTTCTCGTGCCGGGCCGTGGTGAAGAAGGGGTCGAAGATCTTCGGCAGCACGCTGTCCAAAATCCCCTGCCCATCGTCGCTGTGCGTCACCTCGATCCAGTCGTCGCCAATCGCCTGAATCTCGATGGTGACGCGCCCGCTTTGTTCGGGACGAAAGGCGTGGATCAGAGCGTTGCGCACCAGATGGGTCAACACGCGGGCAAAGGCGCCCGGATAGCTTTCGATCTGCAACGCTTCGGGGCAAACCAACGACACCCGATGACCCGACGAGCCAATCTGCGTGTGCAGGCTCAGCAGCACGTCTTCGGTGTATTCCCGCAGGTAGAAGACGCGCCGCTCGTCGCCCGTCTGGTCCGCCGAGACTTGTTTGAACATGTGGACCAGGGCGGCGATGCGTTCGGTGTTGCCGACCAGCAATTGACCAGCCTCCTGCGCAACCTCCAAAAAGCCCGACAGGGCCGAGCGGGTGAGCGCGTTGGCGCCAAACTGGCGCTTCACATCCTCCGTCCGGCTCAACAGGTGGGAGGCGGTGGTCAGCACGACGCCGACCGGCCCGTTCACCTCATGCGCCACCCCGGCGACCAACTGGCCGAGCGAGGCCATTTTTTCGGTCTGCACCAGACTGTTTTGCGCCGCCTGCAAATCGGCGTAGGCCTGTTCGACCCGCTCCTTGGCGGCGCGCAGCGCTTCGGCGGCCTGCGCCCGTTCGGTGGTGTCGAGCATCACCCCGAACACATGGGTCAGCCGCCCGTCGAGATCGAAGCGCGGCGCGCAAGAGGACGAGACGTAACGAACGTCCCCCGCCCGGTCGATGGCCCGGTATTCGACATAGACCCGCTTGGAATTGCCAACGACGCTTTCCAGCATGTTGCCGAAGGACAGCCGGTCGTCCGGGTGCAGAATGCCCAGAAGATTGTCGAAGGTCGGGGTGAAATCGCGCGGATCCTGGCCATAGACCTCGAACGCTTCGTCGTTCCACAGCAAATCGCCGCTGTGGATGCCATATTCCCAATAGCCGAGATGGCCGGTGCGGTAGGCGTCCTCCAACCGCTGTTTGGCCGATTCGAGTTGGGCCGCCGCCTGCGCCCGTTCGGTCGTGTCCATCATCACGCCGAAGACATGGGTCAACCGCCCCTCGCCGTCCAAGCGCGGCGCGCAGGAAGAGGAGACGTAGCGGGTGTGGCCGTCCTCGTCCCGGACCCGGTATTCGACGTAAAGACGGGTCGGGTTGCCGATGACGCTTTCCAGCATGTTGCCCAGCGACAGCCGGTCATCGGGATGCAGAATGCCAAGCAGATTGTCAAAGCTTGGCTCAAACCGCGCCCGGCTGTGGCCGAACACGGCGAAGGCGGCGTCGTTCAGCGTCAGGTCGCCCGACTGGATGCCGTATTCCCAATAACCAAGCTTGGCGGTCTCGCAGGCCTCCTCCAGCTTGGCGGTGACGATCTCCAAACCACGTTCGGCCCGGCGATGATCGGTCATGTCCTGAAGCAGGGCGATCCAGGGCGGCCCGCCAACCCGCGCCGACACGTCGCGCGCGACGCCCGCGCGGTCAACCAGCCGGAGATCGAAGGACGCCCCGGCCCCCGCCCCAGCCAGACCGGCGCTCAGGCGGTCATCCACCGCCGCGCCGAAGGCTTCGACATAGGCCCGGTTGCCACGCAACGCTCCGGCGGAATCGCGCATCAGGGCGGGCAACGGCAAGGCGTCGAACAGCGGCAAGGCCGCCACGCCCGTCTCCATCGCTTCCATCGTCGCCGCCATCAGGGTCTCCGCACGCGCCGCCACACTCAACCGATTCTCACCCCAACCTGTTGAAGATTAAACCAGCGCCGACCGCCCGCCTATGTCGAAGTGAAACAACCAGGTCAGGGGATCAAGCGATTCAGGTCGAAATCCTGGGCGAAGGCCAACATCGCCCCCCCGGCGCTGGAGGAGTTCACCCGCAGCACGCCGTTGCCGACCACCGTCGGGAATTTGCTTTTCTGCAAGGCCCGCTGCGTCCGGTCCAGATCGCTGACGCGGATCACCGCCCCGGCGAAGAACGGGCGCGGCGTGGCGAAGGCCGGGTCGCTGGTCCAGGCCCAATGCAGCCGGTCCGGCGCAGCCACCACAATCGGCGTGTCGCCGGTCTCGACCAACCGCGCGGCCCCCCGCTCCGTCACCGAACCGCCGAAGAGGCGGGCGTAGACGGCGGCGGTCGCGGCGGGATCGTCGGACGCGATGACAAAAGCGGCCAGCCCGGTGGCGCCGTTGGCGTGCTCCAGGCAATCGGGCCGCCACACCACATCGCGGGTGTGGTGCTGGCACAGGAAGACGCGGCCCCCCGGCGTGGTCGCCGGGTCGATTTGGGTGATGGAGAAACGCGCGTCGCGCGTTCCGTCCGGCAGTTCGACCGGGCGGCCAAAATCCAGCGCCTCGGCGGCGGTGAAGCCTGCGGCGGTCAGCGGGTCGCGGGCGGCGCGCGCGTCGGCGGTCTTCAGGGCGATGGCGGCCACCCCCTCGCGCTGGCGCAGAAAGGCGGCGTAATGGGCGTTGATCGGGCGCTGTTCCTCAATGCCCAGCAACTCGATGTAGTCGCCGCCCTGGAACATGACCGTGTGGTTGGCCGATTTCAGTTCGGTGTGGCGACCGCGCGGGGTGACGGTGAAGCCAAGCCGGACGTAAGCGTCCTTCGCGACGTCCAGATCGCGGACGGCGACAACCAGATGATCCAGTCCGAGGCGTTCCCCGGTGATGTCCTGCGTGCTCATGACGGCCCTGCTGGTTGCCGGTTGAAATGCTCCACGCAGCGATAGAACAGCCATCGACGGCGGGCAAGAGGGGCGAGCCGTTCCCCCGTCAACAAACCATGCCAAAACAGAAAGCGGGCCGGGCGCCCCGGACAGGCGGCCCCCGGCCCGTAAAGTTCACCACGCCACCTGCGAGGGGCGGGTCACAGAGCCTGCTGGAGTTCCGGCAGGGCTTTGAACAGGTCCGCCACCAGACCGTAATCGGCGACCTGAAAGATCGGCGCCTCTTCGTCCTTGTTGATGGCGACGATGATTTTGCTGTCCTTCATCCCGGCGAGATGCTGGATGGCGCCGGAAATGCCGACGGCGATGTAGAGATCGGGGGCGACGATCTTGCCGGTCTGGCCGACCTGATAGTCGTTCGGCACGAAACCGGCGTCCACGGCGGCGCGGCTGGCCCCGACGGCGGCGCCCAGCTTGTCGGCGACGCCCTCCAGCAGTGGGAAATTCTCGCCCGACTGCATGCCGCGACCGCCGGAAATGACGATGCGGGCGGCGGTGAGTTCTGGACGCTCCGACTTCGACAATTCCGCCGACAGGAAGCTGGACAGGCCGGGATCGCCCGCCGAAGCGACGGTTTCGACCGGGGCGGAGCCGCCGCTGGTCGCCGCCGCCTCGAACGCGGTTCCGCGCACGGTGACGACTTTCACCGAATCCTTCGATTGGACGGTGGCGATGGCGTTGCCCGCGTAGATCGGACGTTCAAAGCTGTCCGTTGAGACCACCCCGGTGATGTCGGAAATCGCGGCAACGTCCAGCAAAGCGGCGACGCGCGGCAACACGTTTTTGCCGACCGAGGTGGCCGGAGCCAAAATGTGGCTGTAACCGCCCGCAAGCTGGACCAACAGCGCCGCCACCGGCTCGGCCAGCGCGTGTTCATAGGCCGCGTCGTCGGCCAACAGCACCTTGGCGACCCCGGCGACCGAGGCGGCGGCGGCGGCGACGCCCTGCGCGCCCTTGCCCGCGACCAGGAGGTGAATGTCCCCGCCGATCTTCGTGGCGGCGGTGACGGCGTTCAGGGTGGCCGACTTCAGCGAGACGTTGTCGTGTTCGGCCAGAATCAGGATCGTCATGGTCAGATCACCCGCGCTTCGTTCTTCAACTTGTCAACCAGGGCGGCCACGTCGGCCACCTTCACGCCGGCGCTGCGCTTGGCCGGTTCCACCACCTTCAGCGTGGTCAGCCGGGGCGTCACGTCCACGCCCAAGGCGTCCGGCGTGACGGTTTCCAGCGGTTTCTTCTTCGCCTTCATGATGTTGGGCAGCGACGCGTAGCGCGGCTCGTTCAGGCGCAGATCGGCGGTGACGATGGCCGGAAGCTTGAGGTTCACCGTTTCCAGACCGCCGTCGATCTCGCGGGTGACGGCGACGACGCCCTCGCCGGGAACGATCTTCGAGGCGAAGGTGCCCTGGCCCCAACCCAGCAGCGCCGCCAGCATCTGGCCGGTCTGGTTGCAATCATCGTCGATGGCCTGCTTGCCGAGGATGACCAGCGTCGGGCCTTCCCGATCGACCAGCGCCTTCAGCACTTTGGCGACGCCCAGCGGTTGGGTTTCCGCGTCGGTCTGGACCAGAATGGCGCGGTCCGCGCCCATGGCCAGCGCGGTGCGCAAGGTTTCCTGGGCGGTGGCGGGGCCGACCGACACGGCGATGATTTCGGTCGCCTTCCCGGCTTCCTTCAGACGAACGGCCTCTTCGACGGCGATTTCGTCGAAGGGGTTCATGCTCATCTTCACGTTGGCGGTTTCGACGCCGCCGCCGTCCGCCTTGACGCGGATCTTGACGTTGTAATCGACAACCCGCTTCACGGGCACCAGAACCTTCATGGTGACGGCCTCCTCGGCGTTCAGGACTTTGATTTGCGAAAATGGGGAGAGTTCAGACGGCGGCGGACAGCGGCTGTCCACGCCAGGCGGCGACCGCGTCGGGCATCGGCGGCGACGGGCCATCGACGCCCAACGCGGCCAGCACCTCCAACGGCGGCACGACGGCGCCGCGCGTGACGAAGGCCCCCTGCACCACCGCCAACGCGGCGGTTCCGCTGGCCGTTTCCAGCCGGTGTTCCATGAAAATATATTTGTCGTCCCAGCACAGCACGCGGCTGACCAGGGTGAAACGCTGGAACGGTTTCAACGAGCGGCGGAAACGGATGTTCGCCGCGCCCAACACCGGCTGCCAGCGGTTCTTCAGGATGGCCTTGCCCAACCCCACCCGGATCATCAGATCCGTCCGGCCCAAATCCATCAGGCTGAAATAGCGGGCGTTGGTCATGTGCATGTTCAGGTCGAGATCGGTCGGCCAAACGCGAAAGCGCAGGGTCGAGCTTTCCAGAAACCCAATTCCCCGCCCCCGCCACACGGCGGCCAGGGCGCGCAGGATCACGCCGAACAGACGGAAGATCAGGTTCATCCCCGTCCCCCGTCGGTCCGTTCCCCGCCGGTGTTCCGGCGCGCCGCGCGGCGTCGCGCCGGTGTCGTCCGCACCATCATGCTCTGTTCCTCCCCGGTGTCGGTTGGCGCCGGGGCGGCGTCGGATGCCGTCCGGCTCAGGCGTCCTTTTTGCCGGAGCCACGCTCCGACAGGGTGGTGGACACCTGCGACTCGATCTCTTTCAACTCGTAAACCGTCGCTTCCAGATCTTCACGCTGCTGCGCGAGGTCCTTCAGACGCTTTTGAACCCGCTTCAACAGGTTCCGCTGCTGCTCCACACCGCCATCGACGTTGTAGAGGTCGAGATATTCGCGGATTTCCGCCAAGGAAAAACCCAGACGCTTACCGCGCAAAATCAGCTTCAGCCGGGCGCGGTCACGCTTGGTGTAGACCCGGTTGTTGCCGACGCGATTCGGCGCCAGCAACCCCTTGACCTCGTAAAAACGCAGAGCGCGCGGCGTGATGCCCAACTCTTCCGCGAGCTGATTGACCGTGTAGAGCTGTTCCATCCCTGGGATAACCTTTGTTCGCATCCGTCATGCCGGACGCGCCATGCCCGACGCGCGGGACATAGCACAGGGACGGCGCCATGATAAGGCTTCCCTTTACGTCTCCGTCAACGAACTGACTTCGGGTCATCCCGCCGCCTTCGGCGCCGCCAACGCCTCCGCCACCAGCTCCTTCTTCGACAGCTTGCCGACGGCGGTTTTCGGCAATTCGTCGCGAAATTCGATGGCCGAGGGCATTTCGATGCGCGAAATTTTGTCCCGCAGGAAATCCTTCAACCCGTCCGCCGTCAGGCTCGCGCCCGGCGCCAATTGGACGAAGGCCTTCGGCGTCTGCCCCCGGTAGTCATCGGGCAGGCCGATGACGCAGGCGGCGACGACGTCGGGATGCTGGTAGATCGCTTCCTCGATCATGCGCGGGTACACGTTGTAACCGCTGCAAATGATGAGATCCTTCAAGCGGTCGAGCAGGAAGACGTAACCATCCTCGTCCATCGCGCCGACGTCGCCGGTGAACAGGAAGCCGTCGACGATGGTCCGCGCGCTTTCCTCCTCCCGCCCCCAATAGCCCGCCATGACGTTGGGTCCGGCGATGGCGACCTGCCCCCTCTCGCCAGCGCCCAGCACCTGCGACGGGTCGTCCAGGCCGCGAATCTGAATGGTGATTCCGGGCAACGGCAGGCCGATGGAGCCTTCCTTGTTCACCCCGACCAGCGGGTTGGCGGCGCAGACCGGGGAGGCTTCCGACAGGCCGTAGCCCTCCACCAGAACGCAGCCGGTCGCCTGTTCCCACTGGCGTTTCAGCTCCATCGGCAGCGGCGCGCCGCCGGAAATGCAATAGCGGATGGAGTTCAAGGCGTAACGCCCAACCTGCGGGTGCGACAGCAGCGCCTTGTACATGGTCGGCACGCCGGGAACGAGCGTCGGCTTGCGCTTGGCGATGGTTTTCAAGACCTGCTCGGTCTCGAAACGCGGCAGCATAATCAGCTCGGCGCCCGCCGCCAGCCCCAAATTCAAGACCACGGTCATGGCGAAGACGTGGAAGAAGGGCAGCACCGCCAGCATCCGTTCCTGGCCCAGCGCCATGCCCGGAAACCAGGCCATCACCTGCCTGGCGTTGGCCAACAGGTTGTGATGGGTCAGCATCGCCCCCTTCGGCACGCCGGTGGTGCCGCCGGTGTATTGCAGCACCGCGACGTCGCGCGTCGGGTCGATCGCCACCGGGCGCAGCGCGCCGTCGTTGTTGAGCATCGCGTCGAAATCGACGTGTTTGGCGTCCTGCGGGATGGCCGACACCTCGCTGCGCTTGAGCACGCGGAACAGCACGCCCTTCACCTTGGGCAGAATGGTCGGCATCCGGCACACGACGACGCGCTTCAACCGGGTCCGCTCCAGCATCAGGGCGACGCGCGGGTAAATCTGCTTCATGTCGAGCGTGACCATGATGTCGGTCTGCGAATCCTCGATCTGGTGCTCCAACTCCCGCTCGACATAGAGCGGGTTGTAGTTCACCACCGTGCCGCCCGCCTTCAGAACGCCGAAGAAGGAAATGACGTAGGTCGGCGAGTTGGGCAGACACAGGCCGACGCGGATCCCCGGCCCCACCCCCATGTCCTGAAAGCCGCGCGCCGCCCGGTTCACCAGATCCAGAACCTCCGCGTAGCTGTAGCGGCGCCCCATGAAATCCAAGCACGGACGGTCGGCGTAGCGCTTCGCCGCGTCCTCGAACAATTGGTGCAAGGGCGTCGGCGCGAAGCTCTGATCCCACGCGATGTTTTCGGGATAATGCGCCAGCCAGGGCCGCTGTTCGGACGGGGACGGAACGCCGGTCAAGCGGCCGGTGTGCGCAAGCGTGTCGGACATTCGGTTTCGCTCCCCTTCGCGATTGGCGCGTTCCTGGATCGTCGCCGCGCCGGTGTTCCCGTCGGCCGTCCGGAACCTATTCGTTATGACGTTGACGTAAACGTAACTCAGGCTTACTGTCAAGAGCCGTTGCACGAACAATCTTTGGAGACTGCATTCATGGTCGAGGACATCTTGAGCGAAATGCGCGCCCGCTCCACGACGCTGCGCAGCCTGAACGCCTCGGTTCGCTTCGTTTTGGGCAAGGACGGGGAGATCATCCATCTCGACGCCCGCAGCAACCCGATCGCCATCACCCAGGACGATCAAGACGCCGACTGCACGATCCGCATTTCGCCGGACAATCTGGCCAAGCTCATCAACGGCAAACTCAACCCGATGCTGGCCTTCACCATGGGCAAGCTGAAGGTCGAAGGGTCGATGGGCATCGCCATGAAGCTGGCCCAACTGCTCGACGAATAAGCCAAGCCGACCGCCAAATCAAACCGACCGCCCAACCAAACCGACCGCCAGAGTCGAGTCGCCGCGTCATTCATCACATTGGGGAGGAAACCGCATCATGTCCAACACGCTCCGCGCCACGCTGGCGGCCACGCTTTTGCTGTCGCCGCTGGCGGGCCTGCCGTCCGCCGCCAACGCCGCCAGCGCGCCGCGCACCCTGACCTACAGCATCCTGATGGGCGACGATCCCATCGGCAGCGAAGAGGTGAAGCTGGAGCCGCAGGGCGACCGCAACAAGGTGACGGTCACGGCCTCCACACGGGTCAAGGTGCTGTTCATCAACTTCCGCTACGACCACAAGCGGGAAGAGCTGTGGAAAGGCTCGACGCTGGAATCGATGAAGGCGACGACCGACGACGACGGCACGCCGCACGCCCTGGAACTGACCAGGAAAGGCGGCGGTTACACCCTGACCGCCGACGGCAAGCCGTCCGACCTGCCCGCCAGCGCCCTGCCGCTGACCCTGTGGACCTCGGAAGTGCTCAAGCGCGCGCCGCTGTTCTCGCTGATCGACGGCGCTCCATACGCCGTGACGTCAAAGGCGCTGGGCGCCGAAACCATCGAGGCCGGGGGCCGCAAGGTCGAAGCCCAGCATCACCGGATCGAAGGCGATGTGGAGCGCGATCTGTGGTACGCCGCCGACGGCACCCTGCTGAAAACCCGCTTCAAACGCAGCGGCTATGATATCACCTACGTCCTGAAGTGAGTTTTCCTTGAGGGCGCGATGCCGATCTTCCTGTTCCCCGACGATCCAATTTGGAACGAGGAGGCCGACGCCGTCGAGTTCGCGGTGGAGGTCGGGGAGTATCAGGGCCGCGTCTTCCTCACCCGCCGCGTCCTGCAAAGCTTCATCGGCCATCGCCCACAACCGGACGAGGCGGTTCAGCAGGTCTGCATGAACCGCCAAGTCTTCGACCGCGCGGCGGAGTTGCGCATCCTCGACCGCGCGCTCGACCCCGACGCCAACATCCACCTGACCGCGCGCGACGTCACGCGGGCGGCGAGCTGACGACCGTTCCGCCGCTTGGGAGCGTCCGCTTGTAGGTGTTGGTGGCGTCGGACACCATTTGCGCGATGGATTGATGCGCCGGGCCGGTGGTTTCGTGCGGCAGCGTTTTCAACTCCACCCCGTCCGGGCCGATGACCAGCACCGCGCAGGGAATCACCCCGCCGCCCCCGCCGCCGCCCAACGATTCGCCAAGAAAGCTGCCGCCGCCGGTTCCGATGCCGAAGCTGGTGATGAGCAGCGGGACAATGGTGTAATCGCCGATGGTCAGCGGCTTGCCGACCGCGCCCTTGGACAAAATTTTCTCGAACTCTTCCGAGGTGGCCTTCATCAGATCCACCGTCGGATCGGTCATGCACAAAAACGGGTTCATCGCCCCCTCCATGCTGCGCTGCGAAAGATTAGCATGGAGGAGCAGACACGGGCAATCCGGCAACCGGAAGCCGAAAAAGAACGTCAATCAAGCGATTTGCGCGTAACCGCCCCGGAAATACAGCAACGGCGCGCCATCCTCGCGCGACGCCAGACGGCGGACGCGGCCCAGAACGATGACGTGATCGCCGCCGTCCAGCAGATGTTCGCGGTCGCATTCAAGACTGGCCAGACAGCCGCTCAAGACCGGAACGCCGTTTTCCGAAAGCTCCATCGCGACGCCGCTCCAGCGGTCGTCCAGATCGCGGCGCGAGAAACGGCCCGACAGATCGCCCTGATCGGCGGCCAGAATGTTGACCACGAAGGACGGCGCGGCGGAAAAGGCGGCGAAGGTCGCCGCCGTGCGCCCCAAACAAAACTGCACCAGCGGCGGATCGAGCGACACCGAGGAGAAGGAGTTCACCGTCACGCCGACCGGCGCCCCATCCGGCGTCAAAGTCGTGATGACGGCGATGCCGGTGGCGAAACAGCCCAGCGCGCTGCGGAAGGCGCGGGGATCAAGCGGCGGTGTGGAGGTCATGACGGCCTGTGAGTGACGGCGAGACGGCGATCCTTTGCCATTAACCCACCGTTGCGGTGGGCGCAAGGGCTTCTCCCCCGGATCGAAAAGCGTTAAAAGGATTTTAAGGAAGCTGGGGCAGCTTCCACCAGCGGCCTTTCATCAGCGGCACGTGGCCGCGCGCTGGCGCGACGCCGGGCGATCCGCGTCGCGCCGCCTTCACATGGACAGCATGAGCGCGAACCCAGCCGACGGCGAACGCCCGATCATCATCAAAAAGAAGAAGGCCGGACACGCGGGCGCCCATGGCGGCGCGTGGAAGGTGGCCTACGCCGACTTCGTGACCGCGATGATGGCGTTCTTTTTGTTGCTGTGGCTGCTGAACGTCACCACGTCCGACCAGCGCAAGGGCATCGCCGATTATTTCTCGCCGGTGTCGGTCAGCCGGGAACAATCGGGATCCGGCGGGATGCTGGGCGGCAAAACCATCACCGTGCCGGGCGCCCAGATCTCCCCCTCCTCCCCGATGTCCGCCGACGTGCCGGTGTCCGGCCCGCCGGGCTATTCGTCGCAGGAAACCGAAGACGCCGCCGACCCGACCGAGGCCACCGCTGGTCCCGGCGCGGGAACCGGCCCTGGCCGCCCCGGCGCGGACGCCAACGCCAGCCCCGCCGATCAAAAGAGCAACGAGTCGCGCGCCGACTATCAGCGCCGAATGGAGGAAATGGCCAAGCAATTGGGCGTTCCCGGCCAAAAGCCCGGCGAGCGGCTGTCCGATTTCGCCGAGCGGGTGAAGGAAGCCGGAGAGAAACTCCAGGACGCCCAGAAGGAAGCCCGCCAGTTCCAGCAGGCCGCCACCGAAATCCGCCAAGCCATCCAATCGGTGCCGGAGCTTGAACCGCTGGCGCAAAATCTGATGATCGACCAGACCCCGGAGGGGCTGCGCATCCAGATCGTCGATCAAGACCGCGTGTCGATGTTCCCCGGCGGTTCCGGTCAGATGTACCCGCAGACCCGTCAGTTGGTGCAGCAGGTGGCCAAGGCGCTGGCGAAGCTGCCCAACAAGCTGTCGATCAGCGGCCACACCGACGGCACGCCGTTCGCCGCCGGGGCGGGCCGCGACAATTGGGATCTGTCCAGCGAACGGGCCAACGCCACCCGCCGGGCGCTCACTGCGGGCGGCATTGACGAAAAGCGGATCCAGGACGTCGTCGGCAAGGCGGACCGTGACCCGCTGGTTCCCGATCAACCAGGCAGCCCGCGCAACCGCCGGGTCAGCATGGTGTTGCTGCGCGAAACCCTGGCGCCCACCGCCCCTGGCGCCCCACCCGCGACCAAAGCGGCGCCCGCACCGGCGCCAAAGCGCTGAAACACTTCCAACAGCCAATCAAAAATCGCATCCCTGCACCGCGTCGCGCCCTGATTCCGCGCGTTTGCCCCTGTTCAAAGCGCGCGACGATGGGTCATACTTCCCAGACAACGTGATGCCGCCGGAACGATGCCGTCCGGTCGGCGATGATCGGTCCGAGATAAGCGCGGGGGAGTCTGTGAGCGTACCCGAGGGCAAACCATCTGACCTTTTGTCATCCTATAATCCTGGCCTGTATTTCGACGAACTGTTCGGAAGCATGGACTTGCCGGCCGAACACACGGCGCTGATACGGCAGAGATTGTCGGGTCTTGATTTCGATGAACTGCGCCGCCGCGCGCAGGATGTGGAAAGGGAGCTTTACAACCTCGGCATCACCTTCATCGTTTATTCCGAAAAGGACGCGGTTGACCGGATTCTGCCGTTCGACATCATCCCGCGCGTGATCTCCGCGAAGGAATGGACGCATCTGGAAGCGGGCGTGACCCAGCGCGTCACCGCGCTGAACCTGTTCCTGCACGACATCTACCACGATCAGAAGATCCTGAAGGACGGGATCATCCCGCGCGATCTGGTGGAGGGAAACCACAATTTCCGCCCCCAGATGATCGGGCTGGACGTTCCGTTCAACACCTACATTCACATCATGGGCACCGATCTGGTGCGCGACCGCTTCGGAACCTTCCGGGTGCTGGAGGACAATGGCCGCGTTCCGTCCGGCGTGTCCTATGTGGTGGAAAACCGCCACATGATGCAGCGGGTGTTCCCCGATCTGGTGCAGGACATCGGCATCCGCCCGGTGGACAATTACGGGCACAAGCTGCTCGACGCGATGATGGAAATCGCGCCGGCCGGGGTGGACGATCCCCAGGTGGTTCTGCTGTCGCCCGGCACCTACAACTCCGCCTATTTCGAGCACATCTTCCTGGCGCGCGAAATGGGCGTGCCGCTGGTCGAAGGCCGCGATCTGGTGGTGGAAAACGACCGCGTCTATATGAAGACGACCAACGGTCTGGCCCCCGTGCATTCGATCTACCGCCGTCTCGACGACGCGTTCCTCGACCCGCGCGCCTTCAACCCGGACAGCCTGCTGGGCGTTCCCGGCATTCTCGACGCCTACCGCAAGGGCAACGTCGCGCTGGCCAACGCCATTGGCACCGGCGTCGCCGACGACAAGGCGGTCTATTGCTACGTTCCCCGGATGATTAAATATTATCTGGATCAGGAACCGATCATCCCCAACGTCGACACCCGCATCTGCCGCGAACCCGACGCCCTGCAATACACGCTGGACCATCTGGCCGAGCTGGTGGTCAAGCCGGTGGGCGAAGCGGGCGGTTACGGCATCACCATCGGCCCGCGCGCCAGCAAGGCCGAACTGGACGATTGCCGGGCCAAGCTGCTGGCCGATCCGTCCAACTACATCAGCCAGCCGGTCGTCGATCTGTCGGTCTGCCCGACCGTGACCGACGACGGCATCGAACCGCGCCACGTTGATTTGCGGCCCTTCGCCATCACCGCCAAGAACACCTGGGTTCTCCCCGGCGGCTTGTCGCGCGTGGCGCTGAAGAAAGGCACGCTGATCGTCAACTCGTCCCAGGGCGGTGGCTCGAAGGACACGTGGGTTCTGGAAGGTGGTGCGGCATGAACCTGCTCGCCCGATACGCCGAGTGTATTTTCTGGATGGCCCGCTATATGGAGCGGGCCGAGAATCTCGCTCGCATCCTGGATGTGCATGAAACCTTCTCGCGCGACACGCGGGGGGCGACCAACTGGTTCTCCATCGTCCAGCTCAACGCGGACGAGAAGGACTTTTTCAGCCGTTACGACCGCCCGACGGCCGAATCGGTGATTCACTACTACATGTTCGACGCCCAAAACTCGAACTCGCTGCTCTCCATGCTGCGGATCGCGCGGGAAAACGCCCGCGCCCTGCGGCCCTGGATCTCGACCGAGATGTGGACGCAGATCAACGTGTTCCACAACAAGCTGCTGGACATGTCGGCCAAGGATGTGGCCTCGCAAAACCTGTCCAAGGTCTGCACCTGGATCAAGGAAGAGTGCCAGACCCACACCGGCATCACCGAGGGCACCTTCTACCGCGACCAGGGCTGGTATTTTTACCAGATGGGGAAATACATCGAACGGGCGGACCAAACCACCCGCCTGCTCGACATCAAGTATCACACCCTGCTGCCCTCCCCGGTGGAGGTCGGTTCGACGCTGGACGTCAGCCAATGGACGACCGTGCTGCGCTCGACCGCTGGCTACCACGCCTTCCGCCGGGTCTACCCGCGCGGCATGTCGCCGACCACGGTGGCCGGTTTCATGCTGTACAACGAAGGCTTCCCGCGTTCGGTGGTCATGTGCGTCCGCCAGATCGACGGCGTGCTGACCCGGTTGCGCTCCCGCTACGAGTTGCGCGGCGGGGCGCAGGCGATGGAACGGGTGGACGAGTTGCTGGCCGCCCTGCTCTCCCGCCCGATCGAGGCGGTGTTGCGCCAGGGTCTTCATGAGTATCTGGACTGGACCCAGCTTCAGCTCAATCTTCTGACCACGGAAATCGCGCAAGCCTTCTTTGGGATGGAAGCGCCTGTGGCTGTTGAAGCCCAGTCGCAGTAAGCTGGATGGCGGGGGCTTCGGCCTCCGCCCCCATCGGTCGCCTCCGCTTTCTGGTCCCACGGTTCGCATGTCGGTCATTCAACCGCAACGCCCTTTGCAGCAATTCTTCCGGTCGGGGCCGATGCCCTGCCCCTATCTGCCGGGCCGTGTCGAACGCAAGCTGTTCACCCGTCTGATCGGCCCCTACGCCAGCGAGGTGAACTCCACCCTGTCGCGCGCCGGGTTCCGCCGCAGCCACGACATCGTATACCGCCCGGTCTGCCCGAACTGTCAGGCCTGCACGCCCGTTCGCGTGCCGGTCAACCAATTCACGCCCAGCCGGTCGCAACGGCGGGTGGTGGCGTTGAACCAGGACGTGACGATGGCCGAGCGACCGGCCTACGCCACCTCCGAACAATTTCGCCTGTTTAGTCAATATCAGAACTCGCGCCACGGCGAATCCGACATGGCGCGCATGGCGATGGGCGATTTCGTCGCCATGGTGGACGAAGGGCGGGCCGACACCGGGCTGTTGGAGGCGCGCGACGCCGACGGGCGTCTGGTCGGCTGCATGCTGACCGACCGGCTGGCCGACGGCTATTCCGCCGTCTACAGCTTTTACGACGCCGCGCAGGACCGTCGCAGCCTTGGCACCCACATGATTTTGGGTTTGATCGAGCGGGCGCGCCAAGCCAGCTTGCCCTATGTCTATCTTGGCTACTACATCGCCGACAGTCGCAAAATGGCTTACAAGGCGCGCTTCCATCCGTTGGAAGCGCTGGGGGCCACGGGGTGGCGCCGTTTGCCCGAGACGACGCCCGCCCCCGTTCCGCCTTAAGCCGCTTTGATGCTCGCCAGGAAACTCTCGACGTCGTGACGCAGCGTTTCCGCTTGGCGCGACAGCTCGCCCGCCGCGCCCAACACTTGCCCGGCGGCGCTGCCGGCTTCGCCCGCCGCCTGGGTCACTTGGCCGATGCTGCCTGACACATCCTGTGTGCCACGGGCCGCTTCCTGAACGCTGCGCGAGATTTCGTTGGTCGCGGCCCCCTGCTCCAGCTCTTCACCGATGCGTTCGTCAGCCAAGACATGGCCATTTCCTTTCCAGAACGCCGCAACCAAGCGCTTGTTCAGCGACGTTGCCCAACGCGACCGAGACCGCGCGCATCCGCCGTCATCAGCAAATTTTGTTCCATCATCCAAAAAGCAAGAACGATCGAAAAACGTTCAGAGTTTGCAACGCCCTCTCCCAACCCCAGCCCGAAAGCGCTTAAAAATCACGCTAAAAGCGCCCGGCTCATTTCCAATTTGCATCGCAGAATGCGAGATCTGGCAAAGCGCGATGGCCGCGCGTCCAAACTCCAATCTACGTGATTCTACGTAGCTCCTTCGTAGCCCTTGCGTATGGTTGGTTCGGAAGGGAATAGTCCTGCGAAATCAAACGATTTTGTGTATTCTCAGGGCGTGGTGGACCGCCGTTCGACGCGTTCCTATGGCATGAACAAAAGCAAAAGGGACCGGCGAAAACCGCGTCTCTGCAACAGGGGAGGTTGATCCGTTGAGAGCCATGCTCAAACTCAGCGGGCTGATCGACGCCATAAACACCGGCGTCGGCAAGCTTGTTTATTGGCTGGTGCTGGTCGCCGTCGTCGTCAGTTCCGGCAACGCGGTCGTGCGCTACGCCTTCAACAACAGCTCCAACGCTTGGCTGGAATTGCAATGGTACCTGTTCTCGGCAATTTTCCTGCTGTGTTCAGGCTACACCTTCCTGCGGAATGAACACATCCGCATCGACATTGTCTTGGGCCGTTTTTCCAAACGTACGCAGGCGATGGTCGACATTTTCGGAATCATCGCCTTCCTGTTCCCGATGGCGCTCATCATCATGATTTTGTCCTGGCCGATGGCCAAAGACAGCTTCCTGACCAACGAGATGTCCAGCGACGCGGGCGGCCTGATCCGTTGGCCCGCCAAGCTCCTGATCCCGATCGGCTTCTTTCTGCTGACCGCCCAAGGGGTGTCCGAACTCATCAAGCGCATCGCTTTCCTGGCTGGTCTGATCGACGAGCCGGGCGAGAAGATGCACGGCCACTCGTAAGGGAGCGGAATTCATCATGATGGCAGAGTTTGTCGCCGCCAACATGGCGCCGCTGATGTTCGCGGCCCTGATCGGCTTTCTTCTGATGGGCTTTCCGGTCGCGTTCGCGCTGGCCGCCAACGGCTTGTTCTTCGGCTTTATCGGCATCGAATTGGGGCTGCTGACCCCGGCGTTGGCGCAAGCCTTGCCCGAACGCGTGTTCGGCATCATGCGCAACGACACGCTGCTCGCCATTCCCTTTTTCACTTTCATGGGCTTGATTCTGGAGCGATCCGGCATGGCCGAGGATCTGCTCGACACCATCGGGCAGTTGTTCGGGCCGTTGCGCGGCGGTCTGGCCTATGCGGTGATCTTCGTCGGCGCGCTGCTGGCGGCGACCACCGGCGTGGTGGCGGCGTCGGTCATCTCGATGGGCCTGATCTCGCTGCCCATCATGCTCCGCTACGGCTATGATCGCCGTCTGGCGACCGGCGTCATCGCCGCGTCCGGCACCTTGGCCCAGATCATCCCGCCCTCGCTGGTGCTGATCGTGTTGGCCGACCAGTTGGGCAAATCGGTCGGCGACATGTACGCCGGCGCCATGATCCCCGGTCTGGTGTTGACCCTGCTCTACGCCGGTTACGTGTTCCTTGTCACCATGGTCCGCCCCGAAGCCGCCCCGGCCCTGCCGCCGGAAGCCCGCAGCCTTCGTGGTTTTAAACTGTTGCTGCGGGTTTGCACCACGCTGGTGCCGCCGCTGTTCCTGATCTTCCTGGTTCTCGGCACCATCTTCCTGGGCATCGCCACCCCGACCGAGGGCGGCGCCATGGGCGCGTCGGGCGCGATCCTGTTGGCGCTGGCCAAGCGGCAGTTGAGCATGTCGCTGCTGCGTCAGGCGATGGACACCACGGCCAAGCTGTCGACCTTCGTCGTCTTCATCCTGATCGGCTCCACCGTCTTCGGTCTGGTGTTCCGCGCGGTGAACGGCGATTTGTGGGTCGAGCATCTGTTGACCGGCCTGCCGGGCGGCCAGTTGGGCTTCCTGATCGTCTGCAATATTTTGGTCTTCGTGCTGGCCTTCTTCCTCGATTTCTTCGAGTTGGCCTTCATCATCGTCCCGCTGCTGGGGCCGGTGGCCGACAAGCTGGGCATTGATCTGATCTGGTTCGGCGTGTTGCTGGGCGTCAACATGCAAACCAGCTTCATGCATCCGCCCTTTGGTTTCGCGCTGTTCTATCTGCGCAGCGTGGCGCCAAAAGCCGATTATCTGGACAAGATCACCGGCAAGACGATCGCCAAGATCACCACCGGACAGATCTATTGGGGCGCGGTTCCCTTCGTCATCATCCAAGTCATCATGGTGGTCCTGGTCATCACGTTCCCCAGCCTGATCGAAGCTGGGCTGGACCGTGGCCCGAAGATTGATTTGGACAAGGTGAAAATCGAAATCCCCGCCTTTGAAAACAACGACGTCGCCCCGCCCTTCGGCAACCAGAACGACGATTCGGCGAACGACATCATGAAGCAGCTTCAGCAGAAGTAAGACGCTTCAAGCGCAACGCGGACAAGGGGCTGGATTTTCCGGCCCCTTTTCTTTTGCGCCGTGTTTCCAAAAAAGCAGGCGACAAAAAAGGCCCCGCTTGCGCGGAGCCTTCTTCGTGTCGCGAAACGTCGCGCTTACTTCTTGGAGGCCAAGGGCGGCGCGGCGTAGACGAAGCGGTCGAAGCTGTATTCCGCGACGCGGAACCACAGATATTCGTCCTCGCGGAACTTCCGCCACTGCTCATAGACCTTCTTGAACTTCTCGTTCTTGGCGGCTTCCGCCTCATAGGTCTCGATGGCGGCCTGGTAGCAAGCCTGCATGACTTCGTTCGGGTAGGGGCGCAGTTGCGTGCCCGACGCGACGAGGCTCTTCAACGCGTGCATGTTCTGGACGTCGTACTTGCCGATCATGTCCAAGGTCGCTTCGGCGCAGGCCGTTTCCAGGGCGATCTTGTACTGCTTGGGCAGCGCCTCATACTGGGCCTTGTTGGTGAGGAAGGAGACTTGCGGCCCGCCTTCCCACCAGCCCGGATAATAGTAATATTTGGCGACCTTGTTGAAGCCCAGCTTTTCGTCGTCGTAGGGGCCAACCCACTCGGCGCCGTCGATGGTGCCCTTTTCCAGGGCCGGGTAAATGTCGCCGCCGCCGATCTGCTGCGGAACGACGCCCAGCTTGGCCATGATCGTGCCCGCGTAGCCGCCGATGCGGAACTTCAGGCCCTTCAGATCCTCGACCGTCTTGATTTCCTTGCGGAACCAGCCGCCCATCTGGGTGCCGGTGTTGCCCGCCGAGAATTGGACGATGTTGTAACCGGCGAAAAACTCCCGCATCAGCTCCAGACCGCCGCCATGACGCATCCACGCGTTCTGTTGGCGGGCGTTCAGGCCGAAGGGCATCGCCGAGTCAAAGGCGAAGGTCGGATCCTTGCCGACGTAATAGTAGGAAACGGTGTGGCCGCACTCGATGGTGTTGTCCTTCACCGCGTCCAGAACCTGGAGCGCCGGAACGATTTCGCCGCCGGCGAACACGCGGATTTGGAACTTGCCGTCGGTCAATTCCGCGACGCGTTTGGCGACGAACTCGGCGCCGCCATAAATGGTGTCCAGGCTCTTGGGAAAGCTGGAGGCGCAACGCCATTTGATTTCAGGGTTGGTCTGCGCGATGGCCGGGGCCGCCAACGTGCTGGCGGCGACGCCCACACCGGCGGAGGTCAGAAAAGCGCGGCGTTTCATGAAGAAGCTCCCTTGTTCATTCTCTGTTTCGGGTTCTTGAAGCGTGTCTGAACCCCGTCGCGCCCGCGCCGAACATCGGAACGGTGCGTCAGGACGAGCAGGGAAAGCGGGAAAATTTGAGATGCACGCTCGGCAGTCACGGACAGCGCAAGGCCGACAGCCGCAGTCGGCGCGCGCCCAGACACGGCGCCCCACCATCCACACGGACCATCGGCGGTCATGCGTTCCTCCCTCCGTCCGGGCCTGCCGCCGACCTTGCGGTCGATCCGTCCCAGCTTTCTTTTTGCTGAACGGATTATGCAGGAAGCCAACGGTTCGGATCAAGGCCGAAGCGCAATTGCGCGTATTATTTCAGAGGTTTATCGGCGCGGGGCAAGGCCCGCGCCGATACGTGTAATCACTTAGAAGTCCGCTCAGGTGAAGCGGTTCTGCTTGGGAAAGCCGTTTGGCGGCATTTTCCCCACCCCGGCGCGGTCGTCCAGCCAGCCGGTCAGATCGGTGACGGTGAACACCCGTTCGCCGTGCCTCCAGGTCAAACCGTCGGCCAGGGCGAAGCTCTTCACGTCGGCGATGCTGGCGTCTTTGTATTTTTGCAACTGGACGCCCTTGCCCCGCGTCATCACCGGCACCTGGACCAACGGAAAAATCACCAATTTCCGGTTGTTGCCGATCACCGCCAGATGGTCGCCGGTCAACGGGTGGCAAATGCGGGCGCTTCGGCCGTCTTCCAGATTGAGAACCTGCTTGCCGCTGCGGGTTTGGGCCAGAACCTCGCCCTCCTCCACCTGGAAACCGCGCCCGTCGTCGGACGCGACCAGCAGCTTGCGGCCCGGCTGGTGACGGAACAGATCGACGATGTCGACGTCGTTGCCCAGATCGATCATCAGCCGCACCGGCTCGCCAAAGCCCCGGCCACGCGGCAGCTTGTCCACCCCCAACGTGAAGAATTTCCCGTTGCTGGCGAAGACCAGAAGCTTGTCCGTGGTTTCGCAGGGGATGACGAAGCCCCGCGAATCGCCGTCCTTGTACTTCACATCCTCTTGGTCGGCGTCGGTCAGATGGCCCCGCACGGTGCGGATCCAACCCATCTTGGAGCAAATCACCGTCACCGGCTCGCGCTCCACCATCGCTTCCAGCGGAACGTCGATCAGGGCGGGGGCGTCGGCGATGTCGGTGCGCCGCTTGCCCAGCGCGCCGCCGCCAAACTTCTTTTTGATCTCGGCCACGCCGTCGGCGATGCGCCTCCAGCGCAGCGCTTCGTCGCCCAACAGCTCGGTCAGGCCGTTCTTTTCCGTGGTCAGCGCGTCATGCTCGCGCCGGATCTCCATCTCCTCCAGCTTGCGCAAATTGCGCAGCCGCATGTTGAGGATGGCGTCGGCCTGCACGTCGGTCAGGCTGAAGACCCGCATCAGATCCTGTTTCGGCTCATCCTCTTCCCGGATGATGCGGATCACCTCGTCCAGATTGAGGTAGGCGATCAGATACCCGCCGAGGATCTCCAGCCGATGGTCGATCTGCGCCAGACGGTGGCGGGAGCGGCGGACCAGAACCTCGAGCCGGTGATCCAGGAAGGCTTGCAAGACCTCGCGCAGATTCATCACGCGCGGCACATGATCGGCGCCCAGCACGTTCATGTTCAGCGAGAAGCGAATCTCCAGGTCCGTCGCCTGGAACAGCGAGGCCATCAGAACCTCGGGATCGACGTTCCGGCTTTTCGGCACCAGAACCAGCCGCACGTCCTCCGCCGATTCGTCGCGGATGTCGTCCAGCAAAATCAGCTTCTTGGCGGTCAGAAGCTCGGCGACCTTCTCCACCAGCCGGGCCTTGGGCACCTGATAGGGCATCTCGGTGACGACGATCTGCCACGTCCCTTGCGGCAGCTTTTCGACCGTCCAGCGGGCGCGCAGCCGGAAGGACCCGCGCCCGGTGCGGTAGGATTCCACCACGCTCGCGCGCGATTCGACCATCACGCCGCCGGTGGGAAAATCCGGGCCGGGCATGAAGCCGACCAGCGTGTCGATGGGGGCGTCGCGGTGTTTGATGAGGTGTTTCAGCGCGTCGCAGATTTCGCCGACATTGTGCGGCGGAATGTTGGTGGCCATGCCGACGGCGATGCCGCTCGACCCGTTGGCCAACAGATTGGGGAAATTGGCGGGCAGCACCGCCGGTTCGTCGCCGTCGCCGTCGTAGGTCGGACGGAAATCGACCGCGTCCTCGTCGATGCCGTCCAGCAGCGCCTTGGCGACCTCGGTCAGGCGGGCCTCGGTGTACCGCATGGCCGCCGCGTTGTCGCCGTCGATGTTGCCGAAATTGCCCTGCCCGTCGATCAACGGGTAGCGCACGGCGAAATCCTGCGCCAAGCGGACCAGCGCGTCATAGACCGAGGTGTCGCCGTGCGGGTGGAATTTGCCGATCACGTCGCCGACGACGCGGGCGCATTTCTTGGGCGGAGTCGTCGGCTCCAACCGAAGCTGGCTCATGGCGAACATGAGACGGCGGTGCACCGGCTTCAGCCCGTCGCGCACGTCGGGCAGCGAGCGGGACATGATGGTGGACAGCGCGTAGCTGAGATACCGCTCGCCGAGAGCGTCGGCCAGCGGCTTTTCGAGGATATCGAGAGCAGGGTCTTGCGGCTTCATGGGGCCTTGTCTAACCGATCTGATCGCCGCGCGCCACCGCGTTCGCGTAACGTTCCCGCAAGCGGACGCGGGCGGGCGGCAAGGAGCCGTTGTGGAGGCAGCGTTCCAGGAAATGGCCGGTCAGTTTCAGGCCGCTCATCACCTCCGCCGGACCGCCGCCGCCCCGCCCGGCCAGGAAATCGGGCAACGGCAACAGCCGGTCGCGGTAGGGTTCGCCAACCGACGCGGTGACGGCCCGCCCGGTGCGCGGGCTGACATAGGCCAGATAGTCGTTCGCCCCCGACACGGCGCAGCGGTCGAGATCCAGGCCGAATCCAAGCTCCGCCAGCAGTCCGACCTCCCACCGCACATAGGATTCGGCCCAGGCCGAACCGTCGAGCAGATCGAACAGCGCCAGCAGACCGTCGAACAGCGCCGGATGCGGTTCGTGATCGGCCAGCGCCGAATCCACCAAAGCGCAGGCGCTGGACAGGGCGGCCAAGCGCGCCGCCGCGTCAAAGAACAACGCGGCGTAACCCTTCACCGGCTCCAGCGTGAAATGCCCCAGATGCTCGGCCAACCGCCCACGCCAGCGCGCCGACAGCAAAGTTCCCGGCTCCAGCGCGCCGCGCAAACGGGATGACCGCGCGCCCGCGACCAGCCCAGAATGCCGCCCATGGTTGCGGGTCAACAGTGTCGCCACCACCGCCCCTTCCCCATGTGGACGCGTCGCCAAAAGGATTCCTTGGTCATCCCATTCCATAGCTTTAAGCTCTATCAGGACGAAGACGTCGCCGCCAGACCGCCTTTGTCGGCAAGAACTTGACTTTTCTCAGCTTCGGGTCTACCCGAACCCCCTCTTGATTGCTCGTTCACGATACAAACATTAAACTGACGTGGCCGCACCGACGTTGTGTTGATCGCTCGGGCCGGGGGACTTTCCCCAAACGCCAGCATGGAGGTCTAAAAAGGGGGTCTTGGGCAGCAACATCGACCGATATCTTCTGGCGGAAAAGGCCGGATCCGAAGGTGTGTGGGATTGGGATCTGCGGACGGACACGCTGTATCTCTCCCCCCGCTTCAAGGGGTTTCTTGGCCTGCCGTCCAGTGACGTCAACCGGCCCCGCGACTGGCTGTCGTTGGTGCATGCCGATGACGTCGAATGGCTGAACGCGTCCTTTGAAGCCCAAATGGTCGGTCTGGCGATCCCCTTCCAGATCGAACACCGCGTCCGCCGCGCCGACGTCGGCGCCGACGGTGGGGCCATCGAATGGCGGTGGCTGGTCTGTCGGGGCATGGCCGTGATGGACAGCCTTGGCGAACCGATCCGGCTGGTCGGCTCCGTCGCCGACATCACCGACCGCAAAATCGCCGAACAGGCCCTGCGCAAAAGCGAGGAGCGTTACGCCCTGGCGGCGGCGGCCAGCAATGATGGGTTGTATGACTGGGATCTGGTCGCCAACAGGGTCTATTACGCCCCGCGCTGGGCCTCGCTGCTTGGGCTGTCCGCCAGCGATCTGACCGACCGTCCAGAGGAATGGCTGGACCGCGTCCACCCCGCCGACCGCCCGACCTTGACCCGCGCGCTCGCCGCGCTGGACGGCAGCGAGGACGGCGCGTTCCAGGTCGAATACCGCATGCGCGACGCCAACGGCGAAACCCGCTGGTTCGCCTGCCGGGGCATCGCCGCGCTCGACCCGATGGGGAAGCCTGTTCGGTTGGTCGGCAGCCAATCCGACATCACCGACCGCAAGACCGCCGAACAGCGCCTGCGCCAGAGCGAGGAGCGCTACGCCCTGGCCGCCGCCGGGGCGGCCGATGGGCTGTGGGATTGGAACATCGACAGCGGCGAGGTTTATTACTCGCCGCGCTGGAAAGCCATGCTGGGGTTGGACGAGCCGGAGGTCGCCAGCACCATCACCGAATGGTTCAGCCGTGTGGTCCCTGGCGATCTGGAAGGGCTGCGCACCGCCGTCAACCTGCATCTGACCGGCGAGCGCAACCATCTTCAGCACGAGTTCCGCATCAAGCGCTCCGACGGCGGCGAATCCTGGATGCTGGCGCGTGGTTTGGCGGTGCGCGACGACAAGGGTTGCGCCGTCCGCATGGCGGGATCGATGACCGACATCACCGCCCGCAAAAAGGCCGAACAGCAATTGCTGTTCGACGCCTTCCACGACGGCATGACCGGCCTGCCCAACCGGACCCTGCTGCTTGACCGCATCGGCCAAGCGCTGGACCGCAACCGGCGGGCGGGCGTCCGGCAATTCGCCGCCGTTTTGATCGATCTGGACCGTTTCAAGGCGATCAACGACGCGCTGGGCAGCGCCACCGGCGACCGGGTTTTGAAGATCATCGCCAAACGCCTGGACAACAGCCGCCGCGTCGGCGACACGCTGGCCCGCCTGTCCGCCGATGAGTTCGCCGTTCTGCTCGACGAAATCGACGACGTCGGCGACGCGCTGGGCGCCGCCGAACGCATGGCCCAGGCGATTTCCCGCCCGGTGACGCTGGAGGGGCATGACGTGGTGCTCACCGCCTCCATCGGCGTCGCCTTGAGCGCCACGGGCTATGACCGGGCCGAAGACATGCTGCGCGACGCCAGCCTCGCCATGTACCGGGCCAAGACCGGCGGGCGGGCGCGGATCGACGTCTTCGACAGCCATCTGCGCCGTCAAGCCATGGCGATGATGCGCACCGAGGCCGATTTGCGGACAGCCTTGGAGCAGGAGCAGCTTTGTCTTTATTATCAGCCCATCGTTTCGCTGCGCACCGGCCAGATCGCGGGCTTTGAGGCGTTGATGCGCTGGAACCACCCCGACCGTGGGTTGGTGCCGCCGAACGACTTCATCCCCTTGGCCGAGGAAACCGGCCTGATCGTGCCGATGGGCCGTTGGGCCTTGCAGGAGGCGACGCGGCAGTTGCGCGTCTGGCAGGAGCGGTTCCCCCGCCCGACCCCGCTGTTCATGAGCGTCAACGTCTCCTCCCGCCAATTCCGCGACGATGATCTGGTTCAGGTGGTCGGCGATCTTCTGGCGGCGATTCCGATTCCGCCCTCCAGTTTGAAACTGGAACTGACGGAAAGCGTGCTGATGGAGGATCCGGAAAAATGCGGGGCCTTGATGCGGCGAATCCGCGATATGGACGTGCGGCTGTCGATTGACGATTTCGGCACCGGCTATTCGTCTCTGGCCTATCTGCACCGCTTTCCCGTGGACACGCTGAAGATCGACCGCAGCTTCGTCCAGGCCATCACATCCGGCCAGGGCAACGCCGCCATCGTTCATGTCATTTCCACGCTGGCCACCATCCTCAACATGGACGCCATCGCCGAAGGGGTGGAAAACGCCGAGGAAGCCGGGTATCTCAGCGACATCATGTGCAAATACGCCCAAGGCTACCATTTCGCCCGCCCTGCCCCGGTCAACGTCGCCGAACAGTTGCTGTTCGCCGAAGCCGCGCCGGGCGCGGCGCTTATTCCCTAAACCAGATCCACCATCATCGACCGGAGACGCCACCATGTCCGACCGCAGTTGCGGCGAATGCACCCTGTGCTGCAAATTGATGGGGGTGCCGGAGCTGAAAAAGCCGTCCGCCAAATGGTGCGCGTCCTGCGACCAGGGCAAGGGCTGCGCCGTGTATGAGGAGCGCCCGCCCTCCTGCCGGAACTTTCAGTGCTTCTGGTTGATGAACGAGAATTTCCCCGACGAATTCCGCCCCGACCGCATCCACGCGCTGGCCGCCTTCAACGACGTGAAGAACAGTTGCGTGCTCCACGTTGACCCGGCCAAGCCGCGCGCCATGGGCAGCCCCCAGGTTCAGGCGCTGACCGACGCGCTGCTCAAAACATACGAGAAGGTGTTTTTCCTCTGCGGCAAGGAAAGCGCCCTGATGCAGCGGTGAAGCGCGCGCTCTTGTTTCGTCCCGCCACGGGCTGAAGGTCCCGCCGCAAGGCTTGTGGAGTCGCCCCAGCGCGTCAGGGGGGAGGCTTGTTTCAGCCCCCCCAAACAACGCCCCTTACGACGCCCCGAAATCCAGCCCCCAGGCCGAATAGCGTTCGGGATCGTCCACCCAACCTTCACGCACCTTGACGAACAGGATCAGGTGCACGCGGCGGTCCAGCATCTTCTGCAACTCGGTGCGGGCCGACTGCCCCAGCGACTTGATGCGCTGACCGCCCTTGCCCAGCACGATGGCCTTCTGGCTTTCGCGCTGCACGAAGATGACCTGCGAGATCTTCACCGACCCGTCGTCGAACTCCTCCCACACCTCGGTTTCAACCGTGGCGGAATAGGGAAGCTCCTGATGAAGCTGAAGGAACAGCTTCTCACGCGTGATCTCCGCCGCCAACAGACGCATCGGCATGTCGGAGATTTGATCCTCCGGGAAATGCCACGGCCCATCGGGCAACCCAGCGGCCAGAAACGCCTTCAGATGCGCGACGCCATCCTCGGTCGAGGCCGAAATCATGAAGGTGTCGGTGAAAACGCCCGATTGCTGGAACGCGTCGGCGATGCCCAGCAGGACGTCGCGCTTGACCAGGTCAATCTTGTTCAGGATCAGGATCGCCTTGCGGCCCTGCTCCTTCAGGCGGGCGACGATGCCCAGCGTGTCGTCGTCCACGCCCCGGCGCGAGACGTCGTACAGCACGCCGATGACGTCGGCGTCCTCCGCCCCCTGCCACGCCGCCGCGACCATGGCCCGGTCCAACCGGCGCTTGGGCTTGAAGATGCCCGGCGTGTCGACGAAAATCAGTTGGCTGTCGCCGACGATGGTGATGCCCAGAACGCGGGTGCGGGTGGTCTGCACCTTTGGGCTGACGATCGACACCTTGCTGCCGATCATCGCGTTCAGCAGCGTGGATTTCCCGGCGTTGGGCGCGCCGACCAGCGCGACGAAGCCGCAACGCGGGTGTTCCGGCATGGCGCCCAGCGGCGGCAATTCGATGGGCACGCCCGGACGGGCGTCCTCCTCGTCCTCGTCACCCCCATCGTCCTCGTCGTCGCCGTCCTCGCCTTCGCCCTCGAACGCGTCGTCCTCGAACTCATCATCGAAATCATTGTCGATGTCGTCGCGACCGTCAGTCATCGACCTGCACTCCCACCTGGCTCAGCAACGCGCTGGCCGCCTTCTTTTCCGCGACACGCTTGGAGGAGCCGGATCCGGTGACGGTCTCCATTCCCTCGACGTGGACCGCAACGACGAACACCGGCTCATGCGCCGGACCGCTCTGTTCGATCAGTTCATAGTGCGGCAACGGCTTGCCGCGCCCTTGCGCCCATTCCTGCAACGCCGTCTTGGAATCGAGCGGCGGCGGAGTCGGTTTTTCAATCTGTTCGGCCAGCGACTCGCGCACGAAGCGCGTCGCGACCTCCAGTCCGGCGTCGAGATACAACGCGCCGATCACCGCCTCGCACGCGTCGCCCAAAATGGTCCGGTTGGTCCGGCCACCACTGTGCACCTCGGCGGGGGACATGCGCAAGTAGGCGCCCAACCCGATGCGGTCGGCGACCCGCCCCAGCGATTCCCGCCGGACCAGCGCGGCGTGCCGCTTGGCCAACGCCCCTTCCCGCTCGTCCGGGTAACGTTCCAGCAGCCATTCCGCGACGATCAGGCCGACCACGCGGTCGCCCAGAAACTCCAATCGTTCATAGGCGATGCCCGGCCCTTTGCCTGGACGGCGCCCGGCGCGCAAGGTCCGTTCCAGCCCCATCAAGCTGGGGTGGGTCACGGCGTCCTGCAACAGGTCGGCGTCGTTAAACTCGTGCCCCAGCGAACGGGCCAGCGCCGCAATGTCCAGGGCGCCGTTGTGCTCGTCCACTATGTTCGGTTCGCTCAATTACCGGACTCCGCTGAACAGGCGGCTGAAACGCAGATCGACCGGCCAGCGCCACAGCTCAAAGAAACGAGCGCCTTCGTCGAGTGAGAAGAACAGAAATTCAGCGCGGCCCACCAGATTTTCCACCGGCACATAACCGACCTGCCCCGGCACCCGGCTGTCCAACGAGTTGTCGCGGTTGTCGCCCATCATGAACAGATGGCCCTCCGGCACCTTGTACAGTTGCGTGTTGTCGAGCGGGCCGTTGTCCGACTCCTCGATGATGTGGTGAACCCGGCCATTGGGCAGAGTCTCGTTGTACTGGGTGGTGTGGATGGTGCGGCCCAGAGCGTCCTTCGAGACGAAATCCTCGATTTTCTCGCGCTTCACCGGCTGGCCGTTGATGTGCAGGACGCCGCCGATCATCTGGATGGTGTCGCCGGGCAACCCGATGACGCGCTTGATGTAATCGGTCTTGTTGTCGCGCGGCAGTTTGAACACCGCCACGTCGCCGCGCTCCGGCAAGCCGCCCAGCACGCGCCCCTCGAACAGCGGCATGCCGAACGCCACGGTGTGTTTGCTGTAGCCGTAGGAGAATTTCGAGACGAACAGATAGTCGCCGACCAGCAGGGTCGGGATCATCGACCCTGACGGGATGTTGAACGGCTCGAACGCGAAGGTGCGCACGCCAAAGGCGATCAGCACGGCGTAAAGCACCGTCTTCACCGTTTCGGCGAAGCTGGAGTCCTTGGGCTTGGCGTCGGACGCCGTCTGCTTCTGGAAAGTCATGCTGGGGTCGCCGTTTCGGTGGGTGCGGAAGGGGGCAGCTTTTCGGCGCTGATGATGACGAAGGCCTCGGCCATCGGGTATTCGTCGGTCAGCGTCACATGGATGCGCGGGCGCATGCCGGGCGGGGTCATCGACTCCAACCGGGCCAGAGCGCCGCCGGTCAAGCGCATCGTCGGCTGGCCGGAGGGCAGATTGACCACCCCCATGTCGCGCCAGAACACGCCGTCGCGAAAGCCGGTGCCGAGCGCCTTGGAACAGGCCTCCTTCGCGGCGAAACGCTTGGCGTAGCTCGACGCCCGCGCGCTGTGGCGCCCGGCGGAACTGGCGCGGCGTTCGGATTTCGCCTGCTCGACGTCGGTGAACACCCGGTCGATGAAGCGCGCGCCGAAACGCTCCAGCGATTTTTCAATGCGCCGAATGTCGATCAGATCGTTGCCGATGCCCAAAATGACACCGGACAGGGGCGCCCCGAATCCCGTCATGGACGCGCCGCGTCCATCGCCGCGCGCATGCGGCGGATCGCGTCGGCCAACCCGCCGAAAATCGCCTCGCCCACCAGGAAATGCCCGATGTTCAGCTCAAGAATGGTCGCAATGGCGGCGATCGGGCCGACGGTGTCGTAGGTCAGCCCATGCCCGGCGTGGCATTCCAGCCCGATCTCTTCGGCGTGGGCGGCGGCGCGGACGATGCGCGACAGCTCGCGCGCGCGCTCCGTCGGATCGTCGGCGTCGCAATAGGCCCCCGTGTGCAGTTCGACCACCGGCGCGCCCAGCGCCTTGGCGGCGTCGAGCTGCGCCGGTTCGGGGTCGATGAACAAGGACACGCGAATCCCGGCGTCGTTCAGGGCGCCAATCGGACGGGTCAGCGCGTCAAACGCGCCAACCACGTTCAGGCCGCCCTCGGTCGTCACCTCGGTGCGTTTTTCCGGGACCAGACAGGCCGCGTGCGGCGTGTGGCGCAGGGCGATGGCGAGCATCTCGTCGGTCGCCGCCATTTCAAAATTCAGCGGACGGTCGATCTCGGCCATCAGGCGTTCGATGTCGCGGTCCACGATGTGGCGCCGGTCTTCGCGCAGATGGGCGGTGACGCCGTCGGCCCCGGCCTGGATGGCGAGCAGCGCCGCGCGCACGGGATCGGGATGCGCCCCGCCACGCGCGTTGCGGACGGTGGCCACATGGTCGATGTTCACGCCAAGGCGCAGGAAACGGGACATCACGGGACTCCAAAACCTCGCCGGACCGCGCCGAAACGGCGGCGATTCCGTCTATATAGCGATGACGGAGCGTCGCGTCACGCCCGATGCGGAGATTTCGCCCATTCCCGCCGTAAAGGAGCGCCAAAACGGGCCTTGGACTCACCGCCCGCGCGCGCGTTCCACCGAATGAATCGCCGGGGTCGCCCGCAGGGCCGCCATGATGTTGGTCAGATGCTTGGCGTCCTTGACGTCGATGTCGATCAGCAGATCGAAATAATCGGCGGTGCGGTTGGTGATCTTCTGGTGAATCACGTTGCCTTGATTCTTGCCGATCACGGTGAACAGCGTGCCGAGCGAACCTTGTTCGTTGCTGATCGACACCATCAGCCGCCCGACATGCTCCTCGGGCGAATCCGGGCCGGTTTCCCACGACACGTCGATCCAGCGTTCCGGCGATTCGTGGAAGCTTTCCAGCGTTTCGCAATCGATGGTGTGGATCGTCACGCCCTTGCCGGTGGTGACGATGCCGACGATGCGGTCGCCGGGCAGCGGGTGGCAGCAGCGGGCGTAATGCACCGCCATGCCGGGAATCAGCCCCCGGATGGGCATCGGCGGCTGTTTGCCGCTGGGCTTCGGCTTGAGCTTGACGATGTTTGTGGTCTTGTCGTCCAACTCGCGCAGCGTCGCCGGGGCCGCTTGCGCCTTGTGTCCGGGGAAAACCGCGTGGAAGACCTCGCGCACCGAATGCAGGCCGGATCCGACCCCGGCCATCAGATCGTCCGCCGTCGGCTGCTGGAAGATCTTGATGACGTTGTCGAGCGCCTTTTCGCTGAACTCGTAGCCTTCCGCCTTGAACTGCCGCATCAGCATGCCGCGTCCAAGCTCGATGTACTGGGAGCGCTGCTGGGTGCGCAGGAACTTGCGGATGCGGGCGCGGGCCTTGCCGGTGACGACGAAGCGCTCCCAACCAGGAACCGGCGTCTGCGCCTTCGAGGTGACGATGTCGACCTGATCGCCGTTTTGCAGAACGGTGCGCAGCGGCAACATCCGCCCGTTGATTTTGGCCCCGACGCAATGATCGCCGACCTGCGAATGGACGGCGTAGGCGAAATCGACCGGAGTCGCCCCACGCGGCAACGCGATCAAATCACCCTTCGGCGTGAAGCAGAACACCTGCTCCTGGAACAGTTCGAGCTTGGTGTGCTCCAGGAACTCTTCGGGTTTTTGCGCGTGCTCCAGAATCTCCAGCAACTCGCGCAGCCAGCGGTATTCGCCGCCGGTGGTGCTCGGCTGGTGATCCTGCTTGTAGGCCCAATGGGCGGCGACGCCCAATTCGGCGATCTCGTGCATGTCGCGGGTGCGGATCTGCACCTCGATCCGGTTGCGGCCAGGACCGATCACGCCGGTGTGCAAGCTGCGGTAGCCGTTGGGCTTCGGCGTCGAGATGTAATCCTTGAAGCGGCCCGGCATCAGCGGGTAATGGGCGTGGACGATGCCCAGCGCCTGATAACATTCCTGCAACGTCCCGACGGTGATGCGGAACGCCATGATGTCGGAGAGCTGCTCGAAACTGACGTTTTTGCGTTGCAGCTTGCGCCAGATCGAATAGGCGGATTTCTCCCGCCCCGTCACCGTCGCGGCGGGAATGCCCTCGGCGACCAGCCGTTCCTGCAACTCGGTGATGATGGTCTGGACGCGGCTCTGCCCCTCATCCCGCAGGCGGGCGAGCTGGGCGAGGATGCTGTCGCGGGCGTCGGGGTTGAGTTCGGCGAAGGCCAGATCGTCCAACTCGTCCTTGATCTTGTGCATGCCGATGCGTTCGGCCAAGGGCGAGTAGATTTCAATGGTTTCGCGCGCGATGCGTTTGCGCTTTTCCGGCTTTTTCAGGTGGAACAGCGTGCGCATGTTGTGCAGCCGGTCGGCCAGCTTGACCAGCAGCACGCGGATGTCCTCCGACATCGCCAGAACCAGCTTGCGGAAATTCTCCGCCTGCTTGGCCTGCTCGCTGTGCAACTCCAGGCGCGACAGCTTGGTGACGCCATCGACCAGCCGAGCGATTTCCTTGCCGAAGACCCGTTCGATGTCGTCCAGCGTGGCGACCGTGTCCTCGACCGTGTCGTGAAGCAACGCGGTGGCGATGGTGCCCGCGTCCAGCTTCATCTGAGTCAGGATCCCCGCAACCTCCAACGGGTGCAGGAAATACGGGTCGCCGGAGGCGCGAGTCTGCGACCCGTGGGCCTTCATCGAATAGACATAGGCGCGGTTCAGAAGATCCTCGTCCGCCGAGGGATCATACGCCTTGACGCGCTCAACAAGTTCATACTGCCGGATCATGACGCCCGACCCGGCGCGCGTGGCGCCTCGGTATGGAGTGAACCGATGGAGGACTGTGAACCGAAGGGGGGTAAAGCGCCCCCCGCCCTAACGCAGGCCCAATGGTCGTTGGTCAGGATCAGAGATCTCCGTCGCCATCCTCGGCCAGGGACAGACCGGCGTCCGGCTCGGCGTCGAGGTCAGCCGCGCCGTCCTCATCCTCGCCATCGGTTTCGCTCATGCCGTCTTCGTCGCCCATGTTGGCGCCGCGCGCGGCCCAGTCGTTTTCGCCGGCCATCAGCTCAACGATTTCCTCTTCCGGCTCGTCGGGTTCGACGTGCTTCTGGTGGCCCTTGATGAGCGCGTTCTTGAGATACTCAAGCGACACCGTTTCATCGGCGATCTCGCGCAGCGCCACGACCGGGTTCTTGTCGTTGTCGCGCTCAATCGACAGAGGGGCGCCGGACGCCACCTCGCGGGCGCGTTGAGCGGCCATCATGACCAGCTCAAAACGGTTGGAAACCTTCAGGACGCAATCTTCAACGGTAACGCGGGCCATGCCAAACGAACTCCGGCTCTAAAGGAGGTTCTTGACTATATTGATGCGATCCGGGCGACGCAAGCGCGATCCGAAATTATCCAAAAAACGCGCCGGTCTTTGCCGCCGACTGCCGTATCAGAGTCTCTGCCCCTTGTTTGGCGGCCTCGCATACACTAATTTGGGTGCTGGAATACCGAAATTGTCGATATCCGTATCATATACTCGAAGCTATCCCGAAAGGATTAAGACATTGGATCGTAGCACGACTTTGCCGCGCGACGTCAGCAAGTTGTTTTATAAAGAGGAGCGCCTCGCCCTTTTCATTGACGGAGCCAATCTGTACGCCGCCGCACGCTCATTGGGGTTCGACATTGACTACAAGAGGTTGCGCGACGGTTTCGCTGGAGAGGGGCGCCTGATGCGCGCCTTCTACTACACGGCGTTGGTGGAAGATCAGGAATACTCGCCGATTCGTCCCTTGGTCGATTGGCTGGACTACAACGGCTACACCATGGTCACGAAGCCGACCAAAGAGTTCACCGACGCGTCCGGTCGCCGAAAGATCAAGGGAAACATGGACATCGAGCTGGCCATCGACGTCATGGAGATGGCCGAGCATCTCGATCACATTCTGCTGTTCTCCGGTGACGGCGATTTCCGCCGTCTGGTCGAAGCGGTTCAACGCAAGGGCGTGCGCGTCAGCGTCATCAGCACGGTTCGCTCACAGCCGCCGATGGTCGCCGATGAGTTGCGCCGACAAGCCGACAACTTCATTGAGTTGCAAGACCTGGCGCCCTTCATCGCCCGCGCGCACCATCACCGCGAAACGCCCGCCAACTATCACGAGTCTCAAAGCCCGCAGAGCGGTCCGACGCTGTACGACCCGGACGAGCGCGGCTAAGAACACGGTGGCGGAGACGTTTGACGCCTCCGCCACACTCTTTATCCTTTGAAATGCTTCAGCGGTTGGCTGTCAGTTCAGCCCACGACGATTCCGCGCCATCTCGTCGGCGGTTTTCAGCGCCGCCAACAGACTGACCGCGCTGGCCTTGCCCGTCCCGGCAATGTCCAAGGCCGTGCCATGATCGGGCGAGGTCCGCACAAAGGGCAGCCCCAGCGTGATGTTGACGCCGCTGTCGAAATCAATGGTCTTCAGCGGAATCAGCGCCTGGTCGTGATACATGCACAGCGCGGCGTCAAACCCCGACCGCGCCGCCGCGTGGAACAGCGTGTCGGACGGGCGCGGCCCGAACGCCGCAATCCCCTCCGCCCGCAGCGCCTCAATGGCGGGAGCAATGATCTCGATCTCCTCCCGTCCCATCGCCCCGCCCTCGCCAGCGTGCGGATTCAGCCCGGCCACCGCCAAACGCGGTTGGGCGATGCCGAAATCCCGTGTCAAGGCCGCCGCCACAACCCGCCCAGCGTGGACAATGGCGGCGGTTGACAGTTGGTTGACCGCGTCGCGCAACGAAACATGGATGGTGACGGGAATCACCCGCAAGTCCGCCGAGGCCAACATCATGATCGGCTCGTCCGTCAGACCGGCGAGATGGGCGAGATACTCGGTGTGGCCGGGGTGGCGGAATCCAGCGGCGTAGAGTGAGGATTTCTGAATGGGGTTGGTGACGACGGCGGCGGCCTCCCCCGCCTGGACCAGCGCCACCGCCCGATCGATGCTGGCGATCACCGCCGCCCCATTGGCCGGATCGGGACGCCCGGCGACCACCGGAGCCGACAATTCCACCGCAAGCACCGGCAGAGCGCCGTCAAAGCAAGCAACCGCCTCCGCCGCTGACGCGATCAACCGCAACGGAACATTCAGCCCCAGCCGCGCGGCCAAAGCCGACAGCCGGTCCGGCGAATCAATCAGAAAAAAGGGTGGAACGTCGGACGTCCGGCGTTCCACCCAAATCTTCAACGCGATGTCCCCGCCAACCCCCGCCGGCTCGCCCATGGTGACGGCCAGCGGCAGACGGTTTGACGGGGCGGGCATCAGCTCCGCGCCTCGCCGCGCAAGTCGATGAAGGCCGACCGGCGCAAATCACGCAGGTAGCGGCGGGCCAGCAGATCCGCGCGCTCGCCAACCAGTTCCCGTTCGATCTCGTCCCGGCCCGGCATCTTGACCTCCTTGGAGCGCGGCGGCGGCGGCGCCTCCACCGGCTTGGGCTGAGCCTCGGGCGGCGGTTCGATCATCGGAACGTCACGCTTGCAGACGATCAAAATCACGGCGGCGGCTTGGCTCATCAGAACCGGGCTGGGTTGGCCCAGCGGAATGCCAACGGCCAATTGTTGCAGCCCTTGCGGCAGATCCTTGACCTTCAAGGTTCCCATGTCGCCCGATTCCGGCACGCCGCTCGCCTTGGCCTTGGCCTCGAAATCGCCGCAGCTCTTGATGGATTTGCGCAGGGCCTCGGCCTGATCCTTGACTCCCTTCGCCGCCTCTTTCGACTCGATGGGAATCACGATCTGCTTCATGTTGACCGTGGCTTTGGCGATGTTCGGGCGCGGTTGCTGACGCGGAGCCTGCCGAGGCGGCGGCGCCATTTCCTCGCCGCCGCTGCTGCCGAAAGCGCGTTGGCCGCGCACCAACAGGATATGATAGCCGGTCGCCGTGCGAATCGGCGGGGAAAGCTGCCCTGCCCGCATCCCCGACAGCGCCTTGTCCACCTCCGCCGACGATTCCCCGGTGCGGACCCATCCCAGATCGCCGCCGGACGCCGCCCCGGCGGACTGCGAGAACTGCCGGGCCAACGCCGGGAAATTGCCGCCGCGCCGAATTTCTTCGACCAGACGTTCAGCGGAACGCCGCACTTCGCCATCCTGATCGGGGCTGTCCACGGCCAGGAAAATTTCGGCCACCAGATATTCCGGTTTGCCGATGTTGGCCTTGATCCGCGCCATCGCCGCGTCGATCTCGTCGTCGCTGATGGTGATTTCCTGACGGATGCGACGCTGCATCACACGCTGCCAAGCCACCAGGGCGCGCACCTGCTCGACAAGCGCGGATTGCGGAATCCCGTGGCTTTTCAGCAATCCGTCAAGCTGGGAACGCCCCATATGGTTCTGTTCCGCGATCCGCTTGATCGCCTCGTCAATGTCCGACTGGGAAACCGTGACGCCGTTTTTCTTGGCTTCCTGAAGCTGCAAGCGCTCGTCGATGAGCTGGCGCACCACCTGCGGAGCCAGACGCTGCCGAACCTCCGGGCTTTCCTGGCTGCCGGTGTTGAGCAACGCCAGACGAATCCGGGCGCTGACGTCCGAAACGGAAATCGCCTCCTCGTTCACAATGGCGGCGATCCGCTCGCCGCTCGTCGTTGAGGAACCGCTCTGGACCTTGCCAGCGTGACTGGCGCCCTTCGACGTCTGCGCCGTGGCGGGAAGGGCCAGGGCGACGCAGGCGGTCGCAACGGCGAAGGCCGACCGGACGGAACGCAAACTCGGCATGGTGCTCCAGCTCCCAAAACAGGTTGCCCGTTCATACGGCGGGCTAGGTGTCGTGTAAACGGAATCCTACAGCCGACCGACGCGGCGAACCGTCCTCCATCCTCAACCATCCTCAAGATGCAGCAGCAACGCCGTGCCGAGAAGCAGGCTGATTCCCGCCGGACTCCAGGCCGCCATGATGACCGGAATGGTTTCCGACATGCCGAAGGTGCGGACGACGTCGGTCATGACGAACAGCACGAAACCCGTCAGAACACCGCCCGTCACCATCGTCATCGTGCCGCCGCGACGCGGCATCCGCAGCGAAAAGACGGCGGCGAACAAGACCATGGCCAGAAACAGGAACGGTTGCGACAGCAGGGATTGGTAATGCAGACGATGGCGCACCGCCGGAAAGCCGGTGGTTTCCAGCGTGTGGATGAAACGCGGCAGATCCCAAAAGGAAATGGTTTCCGGCGGCGAAAAGCTTTCCTCAATCGTCGCCATGTCCAGTTCGGTTGGAATGGCGTAGGTCGCGTGTTTCTCTGGATCCTTTTTGGGACGGCTCAAAACGGCGTCCTGCAACACCCACTTGCGGTCTTTCAGGTTTGCGTTCAACGAATCCAATCGACCTAGATAATTTTGATCGGGATCAAACAAGAAAACAATGACATTCGTCAGGTCAAACGTCGACGGATTGACAAAATCAGCATGTATGAAGAATTGTTCTCCAGAGTTATTTTGCCTTAGCCAAAGACCGTTGCGCGATATGTTCAACGAACTTGATTTCATCTTCAGATATCGATCTTGCAGTTGATCGTATTTGGCGATGAACACGGCCCCGACCGGATTGATGATCGTCACCTTGACCACGCCGATGGCCGCCGCCGCGATCAACACCGGCATCAGAAACTGCCAAGCCGACACCCCGACGGCCCGCGCCACCACCAGTTCGGCGCTGCGCGTCAACCGCCAGAAGGTGAACATTCCGGCGAACAGGATGACGAACGGAAAGATCTGCTGCCCGATCTCCGGCAGTTTCAGGAACGCCATCTGCACCACCAACCCAAAGGTGACGTGCGGCTTGGTCCCCGCGCGTCGCAACAACTCGACAACGTCGAGCAGCAGCACGATGGACAGCAGAATCACCATCAGCAGGCAGAACCAGATGACAAACTGGCGGCCGATGTAGCGGGACAGCGTGGGCGAGGAGTACATGGAAATCCGGCCTCCGGGGCCACCCGGCGCACGGGACCGGGCAGAACACGAACAAACGCGACGGGCTGGTTGGCCCGCGATGCTCCGTCTGCGCTGTGTACCCGTGTTGCGCCGCCAAAACAACCTTGGTCAATGCGCGCCCATCCGCCCAAACCTCTTTTCCAACTGGACTTCCCCGGCCCATGGTTCAGACTGACCCTTACCGAAGAGATGGTTCGGAGGACGGTCGATGACGGAAACGACGGTCGCAATCCGGGAGGCTCACGCCGCCGACGCGGCGGGCATCGCCCGCGTTCATGTTCAAAGTTGGCGCTCCACCTACCCGGGCTTGATCCCCGATTCCTTTCTGGTCGGCCTGTCGGAACCGGCGGCGGCGGCCCGCTGGCGGGCGGTGGCCGAAGCGCGCGGCCCCGGCCGTGGCGCCATCGTCGCGGTGGACGCCACCGGCCATCTCAGCCCGGATCGGACGCCGGGAAGCGTCGTCGGCATCGCCTCCTTCGGCGCGTGGCGGACGGCGATGCAGGATTACGCGGGCGAATTCCACGCGCTCTATCTGCTGGACGAAGCCAAGGGGCTGGGCATTGGCCGGCGGTTGATGGCGGCGATGGCCGAACGGATGCTGGCCGCCAACGTCGGTTCCGCCGCCGTGTGGTGCCTGAGCGACAACCCGTCGCGCTGGTTCTACGAACGGTTGGGCGGCGTCCGCGTCGCCGAGCGGCCAATCCGCTTCGCCGGGGCGTCTTTGCTGGAGGTCGCCTATGGCTGGCGCGATCTTGCCCCGCTTGCGCGCTTGTCCGCAGGGCCGGAGTTGCGGTAGACACAGGCCTTGAGTCCCCCGCATCAGGATTCGTCGATGTCGACCGCCGCAGCCTCTCCGTCCAACGCCCCGCTTTCCAACGAGCGCGTTCTTATTCTCGATTTCGGATCGCAAGTGACCCAGTTGATCGCGCGCCGTGTGCGCGAGACTGGGGTCTATTGCGAGATCCACCCCTTCAGCATGAGCGCGGAGACGATCCACGCCTATGGCCCAAAGGCGGTGATCCTGTCCGGCAGCCCGGCCTCCGTCACCGAAGAGAATGGCCCGCGCGCCCCGCAGGCCGTGTTTGACCTTGGCGTGCCCGTTCTCGGCATTTGCTATGGCCAGCAGACGATGTGCCAGCAGTTGGGCGGAAACGTCTCCGGTTCCGACCATCGCGAGTTCGGGCGCGCCTTCATCGAGATCACCGAGAACTGCGCCCTGTTCGAGGGGCT
This sequence comes from Azospirillum sp. FG154, assembly GCF_057809575.1. Lineage (NCBI taxonomy): Bacteria > Pseudomonadati > Pseudomonadota > Alphaproteobacteria > Rhodospirillales > Azospirillaceae > Azospirillum > Azospirillum sp. FG154. The sequence goes on from NZ_JBMDKF010000008.1 coordinate 90,978, forward strand.
GTGGGCCGTCGGTTCGCGCGAGCAGGTGTGGATGAGCCATGGCGACCGCGTCACCGCGATCCCGCCCGGCTTCCGCGTGGTCGCGGTCAGCGACGGCGCGCCCTTCGCCGCCATCGCCGACGACGACCGCCGCCTTTACGGCGTGCAGTTCCACCCGGAGGTCGTCCACACCCCGCACGGCGCGCAGCTTCTGGCGAATTTCGTCCATGGCGTCGCCGGGCTGAAGGGCGATTGGACGATGGCCGCCTTCAAACAGCAGGCCATCGCCAAGATCCGCGCCCAGGTCGGCGACGGCAAGGTGATTTGCGGCCTGTCCGGCGGCGTCGATTCGTCGGTCGCGGCGGTGCTGATTCACGAGGCCATCGGCGCGCAACTGACCTGCATCTTCGTCGACACCGGCCTGATGCGGGCGGGTGAGGCCGACGAGGTCGTGACCCTGTTCCGCGACCATTACAACATCCCGCTGATCCACCGGAACGCGTCCGACATGTTCCTGGGCAAGCTGGCGGGCGTCACCGACCCGGAGCAGAAGCGCAAGATCATCGGCGGCCTGTTCATCGACGTGTTCGACGAGGAAAGCCACAAGATCGGCGGCGCGGAGTTCCTGGCGCAGGGCACCCTGTACCCCGACGTGATCGAAAGCGTCTCCTTCACCGGCGGCCCGTCCGTCACCATTAAGTCGCACCACAATGTCGGCGGCCTGCCCGACCGCATGAAGCTGAAGCTGGTCGAGCCGCTGCGCGAATTGTTCAAGGACGAGGTCCGGGCGCTGGGCCGCGAGCTTGGCCTGCCGCAATCCTTCATCGGCCGCCACCCCTTCCCCGGCCCTGGTCTGGCGATCCGCATCCCCGGCGACATCACCCCGGAAAAGCTGGAAATCCTGCGCAAGGCCGACACGGTCTATCTGGAGGAAATCCGCAACGCCGGTCTGTACGACGCAATCTGGCAGGCCTTCGCCGTGCTGTTGCCGGTGCGCACCGTCGGCGTGATGGGCGATGGCCGCACCTATGACCATGCGCTGGCGCTGCGCGCGGTGACGTCCACCGACGGCATGACCGCCGATTGGTACCATTTCCCGCACGAGTTCCTGGCCCGCGTCTCCAACCGCATCGTCAACGAGGTGCGCGGCGTCAACCGGGTGGTCTACGACATCACGTCCAAGCCGCCGGGGACCATCGAGTGGGAATGATTCACGCCGGTCCGAGGGTATCCGAAACCACACCAGAATACGCCTTAACCAACTGATAAAGAAAACTTTCTGCTATCGCCTATCGATGACTGTCGGTGGGCGGCGATCACGCCTGACGGACCGGTTGACGGCCCTTGCCCATATCGATGATCGCGAAAATCAAAAGCACCGTCAGGAGAAACACGGCTCCTGACGGTGCTTTTTGAGAGGTGACACGGGATGCTGACCGATGCGGCGACCAAGGCACTGAAACCCAAAGAGAAGACCTACAAGATCACCGACAGGGACGGCACGTAAGTCCGCGTGGACCCGTCGGGTACGGCGTCGTTCAGAATCAACCACCAGTTGAACAGTCGGCGCGAAGCGGTCTATCTCGGCACGTATGGTTGGGACGGGATCTCGCTCGCTCGGGCTCGCGAGCTCTGCTTGGACGCGCGGCGGGCGGTCAATGACGGTCGCTCACCCGCCATCGAAAAGCAGAGGAAAAAACGCCGCCTCAAAGAGGCCAAGAGCTTCGGCGCGTTCGGGGAGAAGCGGCACACCAGCGCGCCGATGGTCGGCGGCGCCCGGGCCATGCGCCGCTCAATTTTCGAGCGCGAACCTCTGCCTGTGTGGCGGAACCGACTGCTGACCGAGATCACGCCCGACGATCTTCGTGCCCTGTGCGCAAAGATCGTCGAACGCGGAGCCCCGGCAACGGCGATCCATGTGCGCGATATTCTGAAGCAGATCTACGGCTTCGCGATCCTCCACGGCAAGACGGTGGACAACCCGGCCGATGGCGTCGGTCCCTCCTCGATCGGCACATTCACGCCAAAGGATCGTGCCCTTTTCCCCGCCGCCACGCTCGCCGCCTACCAAGCCTGCACCTATCGCAGTCGGCTGACCGACTTGGTCCGAGAGTACGCCCGGGTCGCCGTCTTCGACCGTTTGGCCCGCAGCGTGGCGCAGGCCGCCGAGGACGAAGTGATCCATGTGATCGAAGGAGACTACGAGTTCTGGCTGGATGGCGAAGTCGTCCCGTTCGCCCCGGGCCAATCGATCTTTCTGCCACGCCGTGTGCCGCATGCGTTTCGGGTTGTCGGGGCAACTCCTGGGCGCAACCTTACCATCTTAACACCGGGCGGCTTCGAGGAATTCTTCATCGAAGTCGCCGCGCAGCCACTGCGGATTCCGGACGACATGGCGCAATTGCTGCAAGTCGCGGAGCGCTATGGCGTCGAATTTCGTGGTCCGGCGAACTACTTCTGCCTTGATGATGTCAAGCGACATCCCCAACTGCCAGGGCAATCGCTTGAACACGCTGTTGGCGATCCCGAGACAAATTTCGACACGGATTTCACGGACGTCTTCCTTGGGCCAAGGCCCATAGCGTCGAAAGCTTCGCTCTTTGGCGGAAAGCCGTGAAATCCGTGTCAGATCTTGTCAGACATTCCCGATCTCTTCGTTCAAGCGATTGCCCTGCCCGAACTGCCCCCTGGCGACACGAGGAACTGCCCCCGGGCGGATCACCGACATCGCCTTGCAGGAGGGAGAGCGGTTGGCGGGAACCGGTCCGACCGCCGTCGGCGACACCGTGCGCTGGATCATCGGCGACGCCGAGAGCGGCGCCGGGGCCGCGACGAGACTCCACATCCTGGTCAAGCCGACACGGCGCGACATCCAGACCAACCTCGTCATCAACACCGACCGCCGCACCTGCCATCTGGAGCTGCGCGCCACCGCCGCCACCTACATGGCCTCGGTGTCCTGGCAGTATCCCGAGGATCAGCTCATCGCCCTGCGCCGTGCGAACAAGGAGGCGGAGGCCCGACAACAAAACAGGCGGCATTCACGAGTCTGATGGAAGAACCACACGGGAAAGTCGGTGACGGTCTGGTCAAGCGCCGCCAGGTTCTCGCGGCGACGTTGATAAGCATGATGGCCGTGCTGCGGCTCGGGCGTATGCCATCGCCAACGCCCTGGATGGGCTGGACCGTGCGGAGGCTGCGCGTTTGGCCGGAATGGAGCGCCAAGCGCTGCGGGAGGCGGTACGGCGCTGCAACGCGGAAGGGGTGTCGGGCCAGTTCGACCGGTTGAAATAATAAAAGGTGAAATGATGCATGATTTATTTGAAATAAATAATATCCATGAGCGTTATATTGTTCTGAAAATATTTTTTGCCCTTTGGTGTTTTGTTTTATTTTTTCTGCCGCCGAGGTTATGGCCGGAAATGATTGTTATTTGTCTTTTTCATCGACGGATGTTTGCTCCACTGGTTTGTTCCATTATTGAGAGGTGTCTACTCCCAAAACAGAGCATCGCTTTGAGCGTTGACTGGTTGAACGGATGAGCCAGGGGCAGCCCTGGAACAGGAAAGACTTGGCAAATCCGTGCTTGATGTGGAGATGCCGCAGCTTACCCCAAAACGGAGACGACGATGGCCTTCCCATTCCCGAACCGACATGTGGTCAGTCTTTTGCTTTCCGCTGCGCTGACGCTGACCGCCTGCATGCAGGCATCTGACGACATTGACCTTTCCAACAGTCGCATCACCATGAAGGCCTTGTACCGCGCGACCTATCAATCTGAGATCCAGCCGCCCCCCCAGCGGGTAATTCACGCATGGACCATCGACCTGACGCGGCCTGACGGCCAACCGGTTGAAAACGCGCGGTTGTCGGTGTCGGGTGGCATGCCGCAGCATGGGCATGGGTTGCCAACGGAGCCGCGTATGACAAAAGAGTTGGGTCATGGGCGTTATCTGATTGAGGGACTGAAGTTCACCATGCCCGGCTGGTGGGAGGTGAGCCTGGATATTGAAGCCGCCGCCGGTCACGACACCGTCACCTTCAACCTTTCCCTATGAGGGGCTTCTATGAAGGTTAGAGGTTTCACCATAGCTGTTGCGACCGGTCTGATGTACGCCGTCGGCGTGGCCGGCGCAGCGGACCCAATCCGCTGGAACGACGCAGAACTGGCCACGATCCGTTCGCTGTCGCTGTCCAGTTTGCCCCCCGCGCCAACGGATCCTTCAAACCGTTGGGCCGACGACCCCATGGCCGCAGAGCTTGGCCGTAAGCTTTTTTTTGACACGCGCTTGAGCGCCAACGGCACCGTCTCCTGCGCAAGTTGCCACAAACCGGACCGTGGTTTCCAGGATGATCTGTCGCTGGCCCGAGGCGTCGGCGTGGCGCCGCGACGGACTATGCCGCTTGCGGGCGTCGCCTATTTGCCGTGGCTGTTCTGGGATGGCCGCAAGGACAGCCTGTGGTCGCAGGCGCTCGGCCCGCTTGAAAGTCCGGTGGAGCATGGTTCCAACCGCAAGGAACTGGTCGGCGTGGTGGCGCGTCACTATGCAAATGACTACACTCGCGTGTTCGATGGAGCGCCTGATCTTGGGACAGATGAAGGAATCACCCGGACATTTGTCAACATCGGCAAAGCGATCGCCGCCTATGAACGGCGTCTGCTTCCTAGCGAAGGGCGGTTCGACCGTTTTGCCCAGTCGCTGCTCGCGGGGGGAAATGGTGATGGGCATTTGGACGCGAGGGCGCAGGGTGGTCTAAAGCTGTTTCTCGGAAAGGGTGGTTGCGTCAATTGCCACAATGGCCCCCTTTTGACAGACGGCCACTTCCATAACACGGGCGTGCTGCCGGTTTACGGCCTTCCGCTGGATGAAGGGCGCTCTGTGGGGGTTGCAGTGGTGGCGGACGATCCTTTCAACTGTCTGGGGCGTTACAGCGACGCTGCGCCAAGCGACTGCTCCGAACTGCGATTCATGACAAAGAAGGGAGAAGCGTTGGTGCGCGCTTACCGGACGGCGTCATTGCGTGGTGTGGCAAATCGGACACCGTTCATGCACGCTGGGCAGTTGGCGACATTGGATGATGCGGTCGCTCATTATAACACCGCGCCGCTTTCCCTGGGCGGGCGCAGCGAACTGCGCCCGTTGGGTTTAACCCTGGAAGAACAGGCGCAACTGACGGCGTTTCTGCGCGCACTTGATGGCGGAGTGGTTGAAAGAAACCCGCTCCACGTTCCACCGAAAGAAATGCCATGAACGGCGTCGGATCGGGAATGCAACGGCACTCATGATCCATGCCGGGGTTGTGCCGTTGAAGCGGTGATTGGGTGTGGCGCAGCAGTTCGCGCTGTGGCGCCACACACATCATGATTCGAAATCGCGCCAGACGAGGCCGTCATTCTGCGGCAGGACTGCGGCGTGTCGGCGCTGCGAGAACCAGGGCGGCTACAGCCGGAAGAAGCGGCGCGAAGGAAACCCAGAGGACCATGTTCCACCCATAGATTGTCAACAGCCCGCCGGAGGCGAAGGAACCCAAAACCATCGTCCCAAAGATGATGAAGTCATTGAGTGACTGCACCTGTGTCCGCTCTTCAGGCCGATGGCACTCCAGCACCAGCGCCGAAGCCCCGAGAAAACCGAAATTCCAGCCGACGCCAAGCAAGATCAGGCTCAACCAGAAATGCGCTGTCTCGATCCCCGACAATCCGACCGCCGCTGAAGCGGCAATCAAACCCAATCCTGTGAGCACCAGGCGGGAGGCGCCGAATCGTGCGATCAGCCGTCCGGTCACAAAGCTTGGGGCATACATTGCGATCAGGTGCCACTGCAGACCGAGATTGGACGTTTCCTGCGACAGGCCGCACAGCCGCATCGCCAACGGCGACGCGGTCATGATGAAATTCATGAGCAGGTAGGACACCAACCCGCAGATTACCGCCGAGACAAAGCGGGGGTGACGCGCGATTACGGTGATCGGACGACCGCCCCCCACATCCACCGCAGTTGGTTTCGGCAATCGGACCTTGCACAAGACCAGGGCGGACAGAGCCGCGACGGCGGCTTGGGCTAGATAGGTGGCTGCAAAAAGGTAAGGCGGCCACAGGTCCATCGTCAAGGTGACGAGTTGAGGACCGATTATCCCGGAAAACACCCCCCCCGCCATCACGGTGGACATGGCGCGCGCGCGCCGTTCCGGCGCCGCGCAATCTGCGGCGGCAAAGCGAAAGGAAAGCACCACGGCGGCATAGGCCCCGCCAAAGATCATCGCCGCGCAGAACAGCCAGAACGATCCCAACACCACCCCCAGGGCGGACAGCAAGCCGACGAGGATGCCGCATCCTGTTCCCGCCAAAAACGCAGCGCGCCGACCGCTGCGGCGGGCGATAACGCCGACTGGCAAGGTGCACAGCGCCATGCCCACCACGAAGATGGAGATCGGCAACGTTGCCAGCGCCGGGCTGGGCGCGAGCGTGTTGCCGATGACCGCACCCGTTGCGTAGACGACCGCCGCGTTCGCGCCCGCAAGGGCATGCGCAATGGCTAGGCGCAGAACATTGTCGGCCTCATGCTTGTAGAGGTCTTCTGGGATGGGCCCACTCTCAACTCTGGTTTCAGTTTGTGACATGGAATTCCTCAGGCTGCGCGTTGGCCGTGCCACTGCGTCGTCAATGTGTTCATTCCAGCGATACCGGCGGTCGTCATCCATCTCAGTGGGGAGTGTGGCTGGGAGGTTCTGACACATGAAGAGGAGATCGCCTGTCGGTTTCATTCCGGACGCTGGAAATGAAGGTTTCGACTGTGCCATGGAGCCGCATAGCTTCCTTCGACAGACTGTCGGCGGCCGCAAGCACCTCGGTGGCCGCCGAACCGGTCTCGGCGGCGGCATGGTTTACCTTTGAGATGCTGACGGAAACCTCCTGCGCGCCCTGCGCCGCTTGTTGGACATTGCTGGAAATGTCACGGCTGGCCACGCCCTGTTGCTCCACGGCGGCGGCGATGGCCGCCGCGATTTCATTCATGTTGTGGATGGTGGCCTCAATCGCTTCCATGGCCACCTGTGCGCCGCCGGTGGCTTGCTGGATCTCGTGGATCTTGGCCTGGATCTCTTCGGTTGCCTTAGCGGTTTGGTTGGCGAGGCTCTTGACCTCCGACGCGACGACGGCGAAGCCCTTTCCGGCATCGCCAGCCCGCGCCGCCTCGATCGTCGCGTTGAGCGCCAACAGGTTGGTTTGGTTCGCGATAGAGTGAATAAGGCCAATGACATCGCCAATCTGTTGGGCGGCATCGACCAACCCCATGATTGTTCGCGCCGTTTGCTGTGTCTGATGAACGGCCTTGCTGGCGATTTGGGTGGAGTTCGCAACCTGACGACCAATTTCACCGATCGAGTCGGACAAATGCTCCGTGGCGTTGGCGACCGTCTGGACGCTGGCGCTAGCTTGATCGGAGGCTGACGCGACGATCATCGTCTGACGGCTGGCTTCTTCGGCTGTCCCGGACATGACGGTGGCGGCGCCTTGCATCTGGTTGGCGGCGGCGGCCACGACCTCGACCACACCCTTGACGCTTGATTCGAATTCAGAGGCCAGTCTCAGCATTGCTTGGCGCCGTTCCCCCTCGCCTTGGGCCTTCAACGCTTCCTGCTCGGCTTTGAATTTCTGTTGTGCGACGCAGGCGGCTTTGAAAGCCTCTGCCGCGACGGCAAGATTCCCGATCTCGTCCTTGCGGTCTGCGCCCTCGACGTGAACCGAAGTGTCTCCCGACGCAAGCCGCCGCATGACGGCAATCACATTGTGGATGCCTGGTGTGATTGAACGCACGACCAGGGCCGCAAGCGCAATTGATAGCAGCAGGCCGACGGTGGTGATCGTGATGACTGTCGCGAAGATTCGCTGGTAATTGGCAACGGCAGCTTCATAGCTTTCCCTGGCATCCTTTACCTGGAGGCTCATCAATTGATCGAGCAAATCCATGGATGAAATAAAATATTTTGTCGCCGTTGTTCTTAAATTCGCCCTTGCACTCTCCAAATCTCCAGATTTTGCAAGAAATATTGTATTATTTCTGCTTTGCTCATAATTAGACAGTTCGTTAGAAAAGCGAATCGCAAGATCGCGCTCCGCTGGATTTAGTTCTGTAGATAGGTATTTATTAAGTTCTCTGTGGAGAATTTCAGTGAATTTTATGACGTCAATGGAATTTTTTTCCACGACATCTTGATTCTCGGCTCCCGCGATGGCAACCGCTCGGGTCCTTGCGTGGTGTAGATTATTCTGGACATTGCCGAGCGAGGCCAAGCCGATCGTGCGGTTTTCATACACGAAGCGCATGCCGTCATTGGCAATTTTTGCTCCATGCAAACCAACTGCGCTTGCAACAATAATTGTTATCGATAGAACTGAAATCAAAACGAAAAGTCTCGTTCCGATTTTAATGTTTGACATCATGGAAGACACGCCTTTCTCTACATAATAATGATGAATGATAATTGATATTATCATTCACTACTTAAATTAATTACACCCATTTTTGCAGCATCTTCGATCTGCCGCATTAGACTCACCATTGCATTCAGCACAGGAGTCATCGCAGACCATCGTTCAATATCTAATGGATCGATACTCATAATCGTCCATCGGAAGAGCTCAAGCGCATCGTTAATTTTTTTCCGAATAATATCGCTTGAGTATTCTGGCACTATGGAAATTTTATTTTGGATATCTGAAATGTCATTTAGAAGGTTTTCCCTTGAATCGCAAAGATTTTTGATGATTGCATCCATATTTGCGCGGCGGCGCTCTTGAATACGGTGGTGCATTGATCTGCTCCAAGGGATATTTGCAACACAGGTGAGTGATACGCGTGGATGTGATATCTTTCTGAGACTTCATCATCACGCGCCAATCATTTAAGAGAATCCGATGTTGTTTATTCAAACCAGAAAAATTGACCCATATATTCTACATACATACCAATAAAAACATGAAATCACCAGCCCATCCAACGCAAAAAACGATGATGCTCATAATAATTTCTGAAAATTATTTGAATGAATTATGCTTTGAATTTATATTTTTAATTCATGCGGATAATGATAAAAAATCAAAAACTGTTGGAGGACCTTTAGGCGTCAATTCCGGACAATCAATCATTTTAGCCTCAGCACTCCTTGACAGTCGCATAATTGCAGAAAAACTTTTGTGTTTTCTATCAATAGCGCGTGTATCACGTATTATTGTGTATGATTAGGTGCAGAAAAGCCCCCCACCCGTCGGACAGCAACCTGGCAGACAAGCCGTCGCCCTCCAACAGCACGCGCGTTGCTTTCCGGTCATGCCGAAGGGGCCGTTGTCTTCACCCTCGCGCGATTGGCAGATCGACCTCTTGCCGTGTCTCCAAATTGAGCCTGCGCAAGTCAGTCAGCTCGGTTCGACTTTTCGGTCGGACCGAGCCTCTGAAAATTCTGCGATGGGGCAGACAGCTCAGGCGGCGTTGCTTTCCGCTGCAGCTTGGGAACGGACTTCGTCGAGGAAGCGATCAACCTCGGTGGCCAGGGAATGGACCTGTTCGGACAGGCTGCGGGCTGCGGTTTGAACGTTCCCCGCTGTTTCACCAGCGGTCTTAGCGGTTTGGGCCAAGGCCGCGATCGTTCCTGACACGCCCTGGACGCCCAGCGCCGCCATCTCGACCGCGCGGGCGATTTCCTTGGTGGCGTCGTTCTGCTCATGCACCGATTGGCTGATAACGCCGGTGATCGAGTCGATCTCACCGATCGTGGCGCCGATTGATCCAATGGCCGTTGCCGTGGCCTTGGTGACGCTTTGCATCGCGGCTACATGGGCGGCGATCTCATCGGTGGCCTTGGCCGTCTGGTCGGCCAGCCCCTTGACCTCCGTCGCCACGACAGCGAAGCCCTTTCCAGCCTCTCCGGCACGGGCGGCCTCGATCGTGGCGTTGAGCGCCAACAGATTGGTCTGTTTGGCGATGGCGTGAATCAGCCCGACCACCTGGCCAATTCTCTCGGCGCTGGTGATCAATCCCCGCACCGTTTCATTGGTCTGCGCAGCGTGCGCCACAGCCGTGTCAGCCATCGCGGCGGAATGCCCCACCTGCTCGGTGATGCCGCCGATCGAACTGGCAAGTTCCGTCGCGGCGGCGGCGGCAGAACGGACATTGCCCTGAATGTTCTCTGATTCATAGGCGGCGTCTTTCGATTGGGACGACGCTTCGCTTGCGACGTTGGCCATTCGGTCGGCGCTGTCAGTCATCCCAGACGAAGCCAACGCGATGCCTTCGACCAGACGGATAACCTTGCTCTGGAACCGATCAGCCAGTTGCAGCAGGGCGGCGCGCATTTCCTCGGCGGCGCGGGCGGCTTGCGCCGTCCGTTCCTCGTGCATGCGATTGATGGCGGCGGCGTTGCCGCGAAAGACTTGCAAAGCACTGGCCATTGCGCCGATCTCGTCGACCCGGTCCGCATTGGGAACCTGGATGTCGATGTTGCCACGGGCAATCTCGTTCATAGCCGCGATCCCCGCACGCAACGGCTTCAACACGACGCTGCTCAAAAGGATGTTCAGCAGCGCTATCTGAACAACCAATGCGATCAGACAGATGGCGATCTGTTTGCGCGTCTGATCCCAGATGGCGGCGATCTCCTGCTCAAGACTCCAGGCGATCTGCAAGACGCCGATCAAACGGTTGCTTTTGCCGCTCACCACAGGAATGGTGATGATCAGATGTCCCTTGGCCGAACGGACCTGGGCGCCCTTTTCCGCAAACACCGCATCGGTCATGTCCTTGTCGGGGGATAGATCGTATTCTTTAAAGCGGGGATTGTGGTAGTCGACCAGAATCCCTAGGAAGGTGACCGCCCGCAGCGAGGTCAGTTGCACGTCGTTGGATTTGGCGAGCGGCATGAATTCTGTCTCGACAGCGGCGCCGTCGTTGCTCGCGATTCCGATCCGTATCGCGTTCGCCAGCACCTCGGCCTTGACCTTGGCGTCGCGCGAGGCAAGGCGGACAATGTCCTCGTACTGCATGGAGGCTTGCAGCGTCATAATCACGATAAAGCCGCCGCCTATCGCAATCACAAAGGCCGCGCTCACCTTGCGTCTGACGGTCCAGAATGCTCGGGTCCAAAACCGATGGGTACGGAGGACCGTGGGACGCGGCGCGGCAACCACCTCCTGGTTGAATTTTGAGGTCTGCACCTGCATACGAGAATCCCTTCTTTCCGGCTGAATGCCACTGCGGACAGCGGCAGCCCGGCTGCCATCAAGCCCCTTTGTGGAGCGGTGTTCGACCAACCGACTTTTCCGCATGGCTGGCAAATATCCCGGCGGAGCGATTGCGATATTTTGACAACTTCCGCATATTTGCTAATATATTTCACATGAATTCACGACGCATTTAGCGCGACATACTTCTACTCTATATTTTACTCGAATATAATTTTTGCGCTCCTGAAAATATTCAAAATTCTTATTTAGAATACAGGAATTTTATAATTATTTTTTATTCATGTTATTCTGTAACTGATAACGGATATGACGATAAAATTATCATGATAGCAATCATCACAAAGAAGAGGAGGACGGCGGTCACGGCCAGGAAGCCCGATGGGGAAAGAGCCAAAGTCGGCAATCCTCCGCGCTTACTTCCCGATAACCCGCACGAACCTCCTCATTGACCCGTGGTTTAATTGACTTCGGCGTATTGACCGTTTGCCCAGCGGTACATGACATAGGCTGGGGTCGTCAGGTCGCCCTTTGCGTCGAAACGGATGTTGCCGAGCACGGTGTCATAGCTGGTCTTGCGAATGGCGTCCGCCAGCTTGCCCGGATCGGTAGAGCCGACGGCCTTTACCGTGTCCACCCAAATCTGGAGGGCGGCGTAGGTGTATAGGGTATAGCCTTCCGGCTCGTAACCCATCTTCCGGAATCCCTCAACAACGACCTTGCTTTCCGCCTTCGCTCGCGGATCCGGGCCAAACGTCATCATGGTGCCCTCGCCAGCCGCCCCAGTGATGGCCCAATACTCGTTGGTCATCAGCGCGTCGCCCCCCACAATGGTGGCTTTCATACCCTGCTCGCGGATCTGGCGGGTGATCAGTCCAGCCTCGGTGTGGTAGCCGCCGACATAGATGGCGTCGATGTTGGCCTGCTTCAGCTTGGACACCAGCGCGGAATAATCTTTCTCACCGGCGTTGAAGGCTTCGTACAGGGTCTCCTTCACACCGATCGCACGCATGGTCTTCTGAGTCTCGTCGGCCAGCCCCTTACCTCCGGCGGACTTGTCGTGAAGGATAGCGATGTTCTTACCCTTGAAATTGGCAGCCAGATATTTACCGGCGATCTGTCCCTGTTGGTCATCACGACCGCAGACGCGAAAAACGTTCTTCAGACCCTGCTCGGTCAACCGAGGGTTGGTTGATCCTGGAGTGATCTGCAGGATGCCCTCTTCGGCATAGACCTGTGAGGCCGGAATTGAGGAACCGGAACAGAAATGTCCCACGACGAACTTGACTCCAGCTCTGGCCAGTTGGTTCGCGACAGCAACGGCTTGCTTTGGATCGCATGCATCGTCACCCACAACCACCTTGAGTTTCTGGCCCAGAACACCTCCAGCCGCGTTGACGTCAGCAACAGCCTGCTCCAAGCCCTTCTTCATCTGTTCGCCGATCGCAGCGGACTGGCCGGTAATCGGACCAGCGACAGCAATCGTGATATCGGCCTTTGCAGTGGTGGACAGAGCCGTCACAGCGATGGCTGCAAGAAGGTACAGCTTGAGTTTCATGGATGTGTTTGCTCCCTGTTGTGTACAGCTTCTATCGATTCTACTCTTTTGACCCTTGCGAGCTGCCTCCGCCGGGTCGATTTCCTACGGCTTGCATGCCGGCGTGGTGCATTCACTGGGCTGATGGCAAGAGCTACGGCGCGCTCCACTTGAACGCCACGCGGATATTCATCGCGCCAGATCCGCTCATCGGCGTTTTTGAGTCCAGATGCACTTGATCCTTACAAGGATGTATAGCCAGAAGAGAATCTCCCCCTGTGAGCAGACGATCAATTCAACGTCTGCCAATTCACAATCTTAACAGCCGAATTCCGTGCTTTGAGAGGACTAGGGAGCATCAATTTCAGCCATGATCTTGCTGACATCCGACAGCTCTCACGATCAATCAACTCGGCTAAGAACAGGCGCGTTGACGAGCTGGTCCAGGTGATGAGCCTGTCGGACGTCTCGAAATCGACGGCGTTCACGCTGTACAGGAACATCCACGAGGATGTCGGCGCCTTTCTCGACCGCCCGTTGGAGGGCGAGTGGCCTTGCCTGTGGCTGGACGCCACCGATCTCAAGCAGCGCGAGGGCGGGCGCATCGTCTCGGTCGCCGCCATAATCGCCGACGCCGTCCAGATCAAGGGCGCCAGCTACCGCCCTCAACATCCGCCCGACTTTCCACCACCTTGACGGATGCTAGCCAACTGGTGAGGTCGGTTGAGGCGCCGACAGGCGGATGACACAGGCCCCCCACGGCCAATTCAGGAGCCGATTTCGGCGTGGTTCTGCGCGCCGCCCAAAGGGGGAGGCTCTTCGCGGGCGCTATACTCGCTTGGAGCCATCCCGAATTTGCGCAAAAAGGCCCGGCGCAGGTTCTGTTCGTCGGCGAATCCGCACTGCCGCGCAACATCTTTAAGGCGTGCAACACCATAGTCGATGCGCCGACACGCCTCCTCCAGCCGGATGTTCTGCACGTATTCGGCAGGAGTCATCCCAACAAAAGCCCGAAACTGGCGGGAAAAATGGCGAGGACTCATGCTGACGACAGTCGCCAATCGCTCCACTGACAAGTCCTCCGCCAAATGATCGAGAACCCAGAGCAACAACTGGCCGAATTTATCATGCCGCCTCTCCGCCTCGATATAAGGACTGACCTGGGTGTGCTTGCTGGTGCGACGACGATAGACCAATAACTCCTGCGCGACAGCAATCGCTGTTTGCCGCCCCCAATCCTGTTCGACGAACTCAAGGGCTAAATCAATGCCCGAAGTCACGCCAGCCGAGGTATAGATCCGTCCGCTGCGGGTAAAGACCGCTTCCCGATCAATCTCACAAGTCGGCGTCAAACCCTTGAGTTCGTCAAAATACGCCCAGTGCGTCGTCGCGCGCCGACCATCCAGAAGACCGGCCGCCGCCAGAACAAGCGCGCCTGTGCACACCGAACCGCTGCGTTCCGGCTTTTGGACCGTGCGCGCCACCCATGCGAGCAGGGCCGGATTCTTGCAGACTTCAGCGTAACCGGCCCCCCCTGCCACGAGGAAGGTCTGCGCATCAACTTCATCCTCGCAACTCTTGGAAGCGATCAACTGGAGACCATTCGACATCCGCACCGGGCCTGCGGTCGCGGCGATCAATTCAACGGTGTAGGCCGGTATCCGGAACCCCCAGCGATCACTCAGCCAACGAGCGGTGCGACCAAACACCTCCAATGGCCCCGTCACGTCTAGGATTTGCGCGTTCGGGTAGACGAACATGGCGACCCGGTGCGGGGCTTCAGGTTCCTTCAGCGCGCCAGCGCCCGGCTCTCCCGGCCCAAAATTTGACCGACGTCGCCCTGTTGATTCAAACCTGCTCATGGCTGGACTTGACGCCTCCCGGACCTCCCAAAGCACAGGCTTTGGCGATTATAGTCATGAAACCACCCTAGCTTGGACACTCAGTTGAGCGCCAATTCCCTCAAGAGGAGATAGTTTTATAGAAAAAACTACGTTGCTCGCGCCAATGGCGTGTCGACTGAAGGCCACTGACCTGATGTTTGTTGTCCATCGGCAAGAAAACTACCGTCGGTATACCCGACCTGTCCTTCTATGCGATTGGATATTAACTCCAGACAATATGGCTATCCTACAACACAACAGGCGCGATGGGCAAGGTTGCCCACAGGAACCACCGGAACAATCGCACAGGAAGCACAGGTTGTTTTCAAGGAACCCCTCACCCCTGCGCAGGCAGATAGCCTAACATTTTCAACGGTTCTATTAGGCCAACTCTGGGCGCTTCACCCAAATGCGCCACAGCGCATCGCTGTAGAAATCCCATCGACAAAGGCTCACGCCGGACGCTCTGATGGGTTGGTTTTCCACGACAGGACAATGATATGCCAGACCCGACCTATGCCTCAGCCAACTTTGATGTTCAAAGCAAGCTGTCGCCACGCTTTCAAGTTGCTCCGAGACCGGCTCCATCGGCCAACTCGACCAGGTCTGTCAACCTGCGCGGCGCATGGTCGAATGGGATGCGGGGATTGATGGCGTCGGTGACGTCGGAGCCAACGCGAAAATCGACCGGACTTCCTTTTCCACCGGCTAAATCCTGGCGCGCTCAAACAACCCCCTCTCCATTTTACATTTAATTTTCTGGAGGCGCGCGCCGGAGACTGGCCTATGCTTCGATTCGCTCAGCCGATAAGGAGAAACGCCGCATTACTGGCACGGGCTGAGCCGCATTCTCTTAGGCAGTTTGGTCCACGGCAGGTCTCGAGGGTCTGCCTTCATTGGTCCAGGCGCTTTGGCTACTAGGATCGCTTCGCTGATTGGACCGAAGTCGGCCCGGAAGTGCACAGAGCTTTTATTGACCAAGATCTTCATGGCCTCAGGTTGAATCCCAACCATGCGGTAAAGATTCCTGTCGAACATCTGCACCTTGGTTGCGCTGACCACAATCCGAATTCCACTGATCTTCAAACAGGCCGCTCCATGCAGATTGATCTCAGCGCCACGCAGCATCGGACCTTCAAAAATGCATCGACCGTCCCCAACGTACTCCACCTCATAATCTCCATGAAGAGGTTCGTCCTCAACAATCCCAGACCGTCCACCCAACGCCAACGTAACGCGCGCACCGACTCCCGCCTTGGTCGCCATCGTCACCGCCTCCGGATCATAGAGAACCCCGAGAGCCGCCTCATCCGCGCCACAGCGAAGCAACGCCCGCAACATCCCGGTGGTGTCGGAATCAGCGCCCGAACCGGGGTTGTCCTGCGTGTCGGAAATAATCACCGGACGAGTAGCGCCAGCCGCCAGTCGCATGGCCTCGCGAACAGCGCTGTCAGGGTCGTAAAACTCAACCGCCCACGCCCCTTCGATGGATGTGATGCGATCATAAACTGCATCCACTGCAGCGTTCACAGCTTCCTGCGACCGGCCATAGCCCCAAACCATCGGCCCGCATTCAGCAAAATCAGAAGCTGGGAAGCCCGGAGCAAAAGATAGTGACAGCACATCTCCCTCATGTTTTTCCCTGAGAAACGCGTATGTGGACAGAGCAGGCTCAACCATGGTGCATTGGGCGTTGACGGGAATCAGGAACGGCAAACGCCGCGCAGCTCGGAACCAATGGTCAGGTCGCCTTAGAAATGCGTCGTGCAAGCCGACGGCACAGAATCCTGTGTCAGCGTTGTCGATGTGAGGATAGGTCTGATAACCGACGATGCCCGTTGCCTGCGACAACATCGCTTCCGTCATGTTGGCATGCAGATCAACTGAACAAAAAATCGGCATATCCGCTCCAACCACCCCCCGGAGACGGCGTAGCAACTCGCCTTCACCATCATCGTGTCGCTCTGTGACCATGGCGCCATGCAGGTTCAGGTAAATGGCGTCGAAGGTGTTCGTCGACGCGGCGGTCAGAATTTCGCCGACAATCCGTTCAAACGCCCTCGTGGTGACATGCGCGGACGCGCTGGCGCCCGCCCAAATGACGGGAATGACGTCATACCCACGCTCCTCCGCAGCGCGAATGAACCCACCAGTCGCCAAATTTACGTCGCGTAACCGAAACATTTCGGGGCCACGCATCATGGCTGGATACCCTTCTCCATTCACGAAATTATGATACGCTGCCTTAGTGGGGGCAAATGTGTTCGTTTCGTGCTCGAAGCCAGCGACCAGTACACGCATGTTTTCACCAATTATGGTCTTTGGATTGTTGATTTTTATTCCTCGGCAACGCGCGCTCTCTGGAGACTCTGAGAAACTGTTTAACAACCGCTTTTGTCATCAACATCTAGGGGCAAGACTCCAGAACGGACCACGACAGAGCGAGTCCGGCACGAGTTGTCAAACAGCCTCCGAGCCGAAGGCCGCCCCCCCGCCAACGACACCGTTTGCGGCGCTCGCTCCCCCCACATCTGATGGGGCAGCGCATCGACTTCCAACTCCAGATCGATGTTGCGGCGCGCACGCTATGTGACACTGGCGGCGTCGGCGACCTTGCGCGCGGTCTCCCGCATGGCCAAGCTTTGCTCATCCCGCAGACGCCGTCGTTGCGGCGATTCCGATCCAGATCATGGATTGTCCCGGAGGTGGATCGGATTGCTTCCACAGCGCCGTCCGTGACCGCATGCATCGCTTAGAGCAGATCGCGTTAAGTCAGGATCGATTTAGCGCGTGAATCTGCTCGATAAATCAAAGATTGGAGCACCGCGCTGTTTCAGATTTAGCGCGCGGCGCCCTAAATCTGGTGCTCGGTCTAGTCCGTGGCGCGGACGGTCTTCACCCCCGATCCAACGCGACGGCCTTCTTGCAGAAAACGCTCATGCTCGCTTTCCGGCACCATCGAGCCGCCAGTGGTCCAGACTACATGCGTAGCGTTGGCCATATGCGACCGCACCCCCCACCGTTCCAAATACTCAGCCCCTTCCGCCAGGAGAGCAAGCGGACCGCTAAAACCAGAGGCTGCGGACGGCTCCAACTTAAGGTTCTGAACGTCATGGGCAAGCGCGAGATGCTGGAAGAACGTCTGATCCTCAGCGGTCAGGATGCCGCCGATCAGCGGTCGCGCGACTTCAAAAGCCAAGAGTGAGGCGCGCGGCACGGCGAGACCATCCGCCTCCGTTTTACCAGACAAGCCAAAGTCATAGACCGACGGATGGCGCCCCTTCTCGCTCAGCATTTGAATGAGAAAGCAGGGGGTTTCTACTGGTTGCACAAAAAAACAGTGCACCGCTTTCCCAAACTCTTGATGCAAACCGAGGGCAATGCCTGCAGGAGCGCCGCCGACGCCGCAAGGAATGTAGACGAACAAAGGATGCTCTTTGTCCACGGGGATCCGCGCACGGGACAATTGGTCCCGCAGACGCCGCCCCGCCGTGGCGTATCCAGCCAGCAACGAGACGCTGTTCTCGTCGTCAATGAAGTATGCGCGTGCGTCAGCCCGCGCGGACTCACGACCCGCAGCCAGCGCCCCCTCGTGGTCACAGGCATGCTCGACCACCTTGGCCCCTCTTTGGCGCAGAAGTTTCTTCTTCCACGACTTGGCCGCTGCGGACATGTGTACAGTGGCCGAAAACCCCAATCGGGCCGCAAACGTGCCGACGCTCAGTCCAAGATTTCCGGTTGAACCGACACACACGGAGTAACGCCCGAAAACGGCCTTCGCTTCATCGAGATCAAGGTCAGACCAACCGCCTCCGTTCAACACCCCTTCGGCAAGAGCGACCCCTTCGGCAAACTCCAGAACAGCGTGCGCGCCCCCTCTGGCCTTGATTGATCCGACGACCGGCAACTCGTGATCGGCCTTAACCAGCAAACGCCCCTGTTCAGGTTGGAGGCCCAACGCTTCCGCAATCGGATCAGCGTCCAACAACGGGGAATCAATCACCCCACCCGATCCGCTTAACTCCGGAAAGAGCGCCGCAAGCAGCGGCTCGAAATATTGAAACCGGTCGCGCGCTCGCCCGACTCCCAGTTCATACGGGGCCAAGGAGTTGGTCACATCCTCTTCATCCGCCAACCGGTCAGGGTTGAGCCACAGCGTGGGCTTGCGGCTCTTCACATCCGACCATACGCTATTGTTTTCGTAGATCATTTGTTTTTCGTGCCCATATTTTCAATTCAAGCCATGAAAAAATACATACTGGCGCATGGCGTCGCAATAAATTTGTACTTATAATGGTATTATTTAAACTAATAACTCGCTTACTCCGCGCATTAATGTCAAGATATTCAAATAAATAGCGCAAAGCATTTTATGCAAACCGCTTCATTGAATTTATTATTTAAATTCCATTGATTTATAATCACTGAATCCACCGAATTAAAATACCTGTTCAACACTGATCTTTGGGTTCCGACAGCGGCTTATGGTCTGAAAAAGGAGATTCCTTCAACGGCCTTTTCTGTATCTATGGCGGGCAATCATCCACGAGGGTTGTCCGATGCCGCCCCCTCCGTACCAATAACAGTGAGATATCGGACCTGCCGCGACGCTCCGACCGCATCTTCGTCCACCACCCGCGCTTGATCCCCAATTCTGGATCCGGTCTACACCAAAAATGCGGATGGACCATTGGAAAGGCCGAAATTGACGCGCTCTCGTCCTCCCAGAGCGGAGAGTTTTATCGCAAAACGCTCCCAAGTTGTTGCTGACAAGCAGAGCGATCCGGCGGTCAGCACTATGAACGATAAACGATAAGCGATGCCCCGTCCCACGTACCCTTCCGGTCCACAATTGCATCGGCCTCGCCGACAGCACGCCCTTTATCCCCATTCCTGACGCACCTGATCGGCAGGCTGTTCATTAACGTATCCTTTCAATACACACCCTTACGTTCATAGCCATTCAAACAGGTCATAAATTTACAAAAATAAATTAACCCCGAATCAGTAAAATCTCCACTTCATCACCAGATTACCCAGCACAACAAACCAAATGACGCACGGAGATCAAAGTGAAGAATACTATTAGAAAGTATCTTATGTCTGCTGTATTTGTCGTCATTACGACATCATCAGCACTCTCAGGGAACGGAACGGCAGAAGAAGCAAAATCTCTTCTGAGAAAAGCGCGATCCCATTTCGATTCCGTCGGAGGAGAGCAGGCAATGAAGGACTTCTCAGATCCGAAGGGCATCTTTGTCGACCGTGACCTATACGTATTCTGCTACCAAAAGGACGGAATCATGGCCGCGCATGGCGTCAACCCACTCTTGGTGGGCAAAAATATTTTTGCGCTTCGAGACGCGGATGGAAAGCCATTTGCAAAGGATATTTTTGAACTCGCCTTGAACCAGGGCAGCGGCGTCTATGATTATAAATGGGTCAACCCGGTCAGCAAGAAAATCGAACAAAAGTCAGCATTCTTCCAGATGATAGGCGAATACCCTTGCGGTGTCGGTTTCTATAGAAATTGAGTGATTTGGAAAAAACATCAGTCAAAACAGGAAATTCACTAGATAATAATTGATAATGGCCAGAAAATTATGAAAAAACTTGATATAGCGTTTTCAAATTTGAGCATCTTCTCAAAAGTTTTAATTGCTCCAGGCGCAATAGCATCAATTCTATTGATTTTCGTTGGGTTCGCCAGCTTGGCTCTTTCTGACCAGAAGCACCGTTTCAATGTCCTGATCCAGGATGTGTTTGGTGATTATGAGCAGGTTTCCCAAGCTCTGGCAACGTTGACTGAATATCACACAGATCTTTACCGCATGAGCGCAATTGCTGGAAACGAAAGCGACAATCAGAAGCTTATTTTGAAAATACAAGATATGCTTTCCCGCTCAAAGGATTTGCCCACTGCTCTGCACGGCATTCAGGCATCCGCGCTCAATCCGATGATCCTTGGAAACCTGAGCATCAAAACGGAAAACTCGACCATTGAAGCTCCTCAATTGTTTCGTGAATCCCTCCTTCGGGAGGCCGCAATCTACACGGAACAGGCGCACCAGGTCATCGACATGGTCGCCGTCGATATTCCCACGGCAACGCTGTTCATGGTTAGCGCGGATCAGCAATACAGTGCGCTTGTCACACGACTGAAATCACTTGAGAAACAGAGCCGAGAACTTTCCAACGTCGCGCACGAACAAACCTCGCTTGCCGTGGCGCGCTCCGTCTTACTCTTTTTGATCCTTGCCGGCGTGGCGATCACGAGTGCGGTTGGCATAGCGTTGCTCACCGGGCGAGCGATCAGCCGCCCGATCACCGCGTTGACAAACGCGATGGGCGCTGTTGCCAATGGCCAGGATGTGGTTGTCCTTCACCTTGATCGTCGGGACGAAATCGGTGCGATGGCTCGCGCTTTAGAAGCCTTCAAACTCAACGCACAAGAACGCCGCCACCTTGAAGAGCTTCAATCGACGGAGCGGCAGGCGAAAGAGCGGCGGGCTGCGCAACTGGAAATCCTGATCGCCACCTTCAGCGGGTCCATGGCCCGAGCCATGGGGCAGATGACCAGTTCCGGTGGACAGATGCAGTCCCTGGCCAATCGGATGGCTGAACTGGCCGAGCAAAGCCACCGTCAGGCCAGCGCCTCCGTCGTGGCGGCGGAGCACACCTCGTCAAATGTGCAGGCTGTGGCCTCGGCAACCGAAGAAATGTCAGGTTCAATCTCCGAGATTGGCATCCAAGTTTCTCGATCGACCACGATCGCCGCGCAAGCTGTTAACGAGATTCAACAGACCTTGGTTACAGCGGGCAGCCTTATGGACGCCAGCCAACGGATTGGCGAGGTGGTCACGCTCATTTCGAGTATCGCGCGCCAAACCAACCTGCTTGCCCTGAACGCCACTATCGAGGCGGCCCGCGCCGCCGAGGCGGGCAAGGGATTCGCCGTCGTCGCCCACGAGGTCAAGGCCTTGGCCAACCAAACTGCGCAGGCCACAGATGACATTGCACTGCATGTTGCAAACATGCAGCGCGTGGCCAGCGAAGCCCTGACCGGCATTTCCAGCATTGAGAAGACAATCGGGTTAATCAACCAGAGCGCTTCCGTGATCGCCGCCGCGATCGAAGAGCAGACGGCAACCACTGCTGAAATTACACGCAACTTGCAGCAAGCGGCACAACGATCACAGACCGTGACCAACAATCTTCTTCACATCAATCAGGCAACGGAAGAGGTCGGTTCGTCGGCGGCGAGTGTCTTGGGCGCGGCCGATGCTTTGAATCTCCAGTCGGACGATCTTTGGAAAAATGTTGAAGGCTTCCTCGACGGGATCCGCGCGGCTTGATGTCCCCACCGCACTAGGGCGCGGCGCCGGGTTTCCGATCTCGTCGTGCGACTGTCCCCCCTTGGCAATAAAGGGTCCAGCGGGACGTATAACCCAACAAGCCGCCTCAGCCATCTCATTTTGATTGGATCACCCCCCGGTAGAAGGGCCGGGGAATGGCTCTAATCATCCGGCACAGCCCCATGCCCGCCACCATGAAAGCAGTTGAGTCGATGGACCGGGCATGCGGCCTTCCTTGGGGACTTGCTTGCCTGTCGGCATCCTCTCTGGTCTTCGGCCTCCGCGCAGAAACCTGCTCATAGGATTCGCAGATGTCGGACTCCCGTGCCTTGAGTGCGCCACAGCTTGTCGCCTTGGAAAGCTACTTGCTCTCTCTTCCCCGACCAGCACAGGCGCAGGCAGCTCTGGCCATCGAACAGGGCGAAGTGCCGGAATTGCACGCTGACCAGCGCCAATCGCTGCTGGCGGTTGTGCGTCCAGCATTGCAAGAGCGCCCAACCATCCGACAACAGTCGCTTTGGCGTGCGCTTTGTTGCGCTGCCGAACCAATGTTCGTAGACCACGCCGCTCAGCATCCTGGGTCGCATTGGGAGATTCCGCGATCACTCCTCGCCGGCATTCAGCGCTTCCTGACGCACCACTTTCCTCCGTTGGAGGAGTTGAGCGTGGCCTATTTGGATAAAGCGGATTCCCCTTCGCGGGTGGGCGTTCTGTTGGAGGCGGCTGAGCGGACTGGCTTATTCCTTGAGTCCGGCTTGAGCGGAACCGCTGCCGATGAAATCGGCCTCGGCACCTCGCTGCCTAAAGCCGTGGTCATTGACGCAACACGGTTGTTCGCCTCTTGCTTGCAAGCGTACCCAACCGCGTTTCACATCGGCGCCCAGGCGCTGGGTGTGTCACCACACCAGTTCGACACTCTGCCGACCCTTCCTCGAGCGCTCCGCCCGGCCCTGCCCTTTGATGAACCGCAACAATTGAAGATGCACCGCCTTGTGGAAAGAACGCCAGTCAAGCTACATCCGGCGCTGATCTTGATCCAACTGACGATGTTGCTCCGCCGACCAACTGAAATCCTGCTGGTCGCCACAGAACATGTACGGCGTGAGCAGGCGAACCGACTCTTCAAATCTCCCCTGGGAGGCGTGATCGATTGGATGATTGCACAAATGGAACGTCAGGCCTGGGATATAGCCAACACGGCGCCGAACCTGAAAATCATGAAATTAGGCTATCCGTCCTTGCTGGACACCGTGCAAGCGATTACCAAATTCCTGAGCAACTTCGATCATAATCATAAAAATTTGGAGCGATTGATCGCATTACCTGCCGAAACGGCGCTCGGAAAGCGCTTTCATACTCTAAATCTAAAAATCGGCCACATCTTGGCTCGCGATGTTCTAGCCCCCATTTTGGATCTCTTCAACGAATCCTCCATTGGAGGTCGGGCTGTGGCAGAGGAAACCGTTGCCGCCACACCTGCCTTGACAAAGCAGGAATGCGCGTTGATGCAACTCGCCACAATGGCTTGCTCGTTGGCTGATCGGAACGGGCAGCGCTTGGCCGCATTCACCGCCCGGTCCAGGATCATTGAGCAATTGGATTGCGCTTCCCTACAGTTCCGCCCGAGTCTTCTGTCGGCGTCAACGTCCTCGGACGATCTCGTGCATAAGGCTTTGGCTCATCACGTCTGTCTCTGCGGAAAGGCGGGGGCGACCAAAGCGCTGGAACATCTTCATTCCCGTCTTCCATCCGGATGGGAATCGACTCCGGCGCTGGGCGCGTGCCGAAACGGCGCGACGCAATGCTGCGCGTTGGTGCGCCGGACCCTTGGGTTGGGCAGAGGCGCGCTTGCCGGAGTGGACTAGCCCCTGGGATAGTCTCCACGGACCTGCTGTACGCTCAACGACCTGAAGCTGGCAGAGGATACTCGGTATCAGACGCTGAATTCCGTTTTTTTCTCCTTATTGGAGATGATGAGGCGCAATTTTCGCACCTCATCATCTCAATGCGACACGCTGGCATCGACGGCTTCATGGCTGGAATTGACGCGTCTTTGTCTTTGCCTCATTCGCCTTTTTGTGAAATGTTTATGAAATTATGGCAATTTAATTGATATTTATTCTCAACTACAAATGAGGAAATGTCGTGGAATTTATGTTTATAAAAATCGTAATTTGTTAGTTTTTATAATTTCTTTTATGTATAAATAGAAGTTGAAATTAGAAAACGACCTAAAAGTCCATGCAATATCATAATCGCCCCACCAACAAGACAAGAAGGACTGTAATTTTTCCCTATGCAGAAATCTCTTACTCCATCGATACTCGCATGGCTCCGTGCCTTTGACGCGGTGGCCCGTCATGCGAGCTTCACACGCGCTGCGGACGAGTTGTCCGTGTCACAAGGCGCTGTCAGTCAGCAAGTGAAGAGTCTCGAACAGGCGCTTCGTGTTCCTCTGTTTCGGCGTAGCGCCAGTTGCATGGCGCTAACCCCAGAAGGGCGCAGGCTCGCCGCCGTGGTCGGCGCCGCTTATAATTCCGTTCGCATTGTTCTTGAGGAACTCACCCAGCCGAGCAGTCTGGGAACCGTCCCGCTGAGCTGCTCCCCGTCCTTTGCCATCCGTTGGCTCACACCACGCCTTCCCCGCCTGCCCATACATTATTCAGAGGCGAACGTTGAACTGATTGGAGAATTCCACGTGCTGACTCGAGCGCGCATGCAGTCGGAAGGGTTGGAGGTGGCCATCCGATACGACAACGCGAACTATCCCGATCTGGACGCGACGCAGTTCTTGGATGAATATCTTCTTCCGGTTGCCAGCCCTGCTTTTCTTGCACGCCACCCCAACATTGCTTCAGTCGCTGATCTTGACGGTCGACTGCTATTGCACGACACCCGCCCCTGGGACGGCGCCCAAGAGGAAGAATGGCAAACGTATTTGAACTCGACCAGTCTTGCGATACCCAACCCATCCGGCGGCAAACGCTTCAACCTGTCTCAACTTGCCATTGCAGCGGCCTTGTCCGATGAAGGAGTCGCCATGGGCAGGCTCGCGCTGGTGCTGGACGACTTGGAGGCGGGACGACTGGTTCCGATCCGTGGGCCGGTCGTTCGCGCCAACGCCGCGTATAAGTTCATTACCGCACCTGACCGGAAGAAAAGGATCACCGCTGTCGAGAAATGGCTTGAAGCCGAATCCATCACGTTCTGCACGCGCCGTGACGCCTTCTTGGCCGCTTGTGTGTCGCAGTCCCAGAGATCGTGAGGATCGGTCGGTCCAGTTCTTCCTGGCCCCCCGCCAGCTTCGGGAACGGCTGGCGCTGGCGCTCGTAGCGCGGCGCCGTCTCCCGCGTATCCGTGCGATCGTCTCCACCGTCAACATTCCTGTCCACCACCCTGTCGCCCAAACCCAGGGTGGTGGTCTGCCAGATCAGAGGTGGCTGGTTGTTGGACGCCGATCACCCCTGAAACTGGCCCAGTGTTGCGAGCCGATGCACACGTAGGGCGGCGCACAGTCGCCAAAAATCGGCCCGGAGGGGCAATCGGTCCCGATAGATGTCGAAACCCCGCAAAATTTTTTGGGGGGATTTCCCTTTAAAATCAACATCGTAATTTTTTGACGGCCCATAGGTCGGTTTTCGGTGTCAACGACAAGGAAAAACCAGTCAGATCAATAACCTAGATGGGTTTTAAACAATCGAGCGGGAATGATCCCGTTCCGCTGACGCCCAGCACGCCTTGACGTCGCCGCCAGGAACCCCAGGGTTGCTGGCGGTTTTTCTTTGCCCAGCGCAATCCAGCGTCGCCACCCCTATCGCAGCGCGCCTCAATTATGATATTAAGAATTACTTGCAAATAAGGGATTCAATAGCTACACCCTATTGATCCGTGAAAAACAATCGATTGGATGTTTCGCCCTCACCGCCCCATCATGGGTCCATCGCCACCGTCGTTCAGGAGTTTCCGGCGTGACCACTTTCTCCCCCACCGCAGGATTCCCCGTCCCCGCTTCGGCTCCGCCGCGTCGGTTTTGGACGATGATGGGGCCGGGCTTCGTCGTCGCCGTCGGCTATATGGATCCGGGCAATTGGGCGACCGACATCGCCGCCGGGTCGCGTTTTGGCTTCGCGCTGCTGGCCGCCGTGCTGCTCGCAAGTCTGGCCGGGATGTTTTTGCAGGCGCTGATCGTCCGGTTGACGCTGGCGAGCGGTCAGGATTTGGCCCGGCTGATACGCAACCGTTTCCCGCGTCCGGTGTCGTTGGCGATCTGGGGCGTGTCGGAACTGGCGATGGTCGCAACCGATCTGGCCGAGTTGCTGGGCAGCGCCATCGCCTTGAAGCTGCTGTTCGGCGTGCCAATCTTGGGCGGCGTGGTGATCGCGGCGGCGGCCACCTTCGCCATTTTGGCCTTGCCGGGGGCGCGGGGTCGGGCGCCGGAGCTGGTGGTCGGCGGCTTGATGGCGGTGGTCGTGGTCTGTTTCGGTTGGGAGCTGTTGATCGCCAAGCCCGACGCAGGCGCGTTGTTGGCCGGTCTGGTTCCCAGCCTGGAGATGGCCCGCGACCCGGAGATGCTGTATCTGTCGCTGGGCATCGTCGGCGCGACCGTCATGCCGCACAATCTGTTCCTGCACTCCGGTCTGGTCCGCTCGCGCTTGGCGGCGGAGGCCGATGACGCCGAACGGCGGCGCGCCGCTCGCTGGTTGACCATTGATCTGAGCGCCGCGCTGGCGGTGGCCGGGTTGGTGAACGGGGCGATTTTGGCGGTGGCCGCCGTCGCCTTCCAGGGCGTCGCCGCCACCGGCGCCGTCCCCGGCATCGAGGACGCCCACGCCTTGCTGGGCGGCAACATCGGCGGCGGCGCGGCGTTGATCTTCGCGGTCGCCTTGCTGGCCGCCGGGCAAAGCTCCACCACCACGGGAACCATGGCCGGTCAGATCGTGACGGAGGGCTTTCTCGACATCCGTTTGCGCCCGCTGGTCCGCGCCGCCATCACCCGCAGCGCGGCCCTGGTCCCGGCCTTGGCGATTTTGGGGAGCGCGGGCGATGGCGCGGTCGATGAGTTGCTGGTGCTGAGTCAGGTGGCCTTGGCGCTGACCCTGCCCTTCATCCTGCTGCCGATGCTGCTGTTGCTGCGCGACCGCGACGTGATGGGCGGGCTGGCCATGGCCCCGCTGACCCTGCGCTTCGCCAACATTCTGGCCCTGCTGCTGACCGGCCTGTCCGGTTGGATGGCCGGAACCACGGCGCTGACGTCGTAAACGGTCAAGATTCAACAAGCGGGTGACGGGGCGCGGGGAATGGTCCATCTTGCCGCCCGCTCCCGCCACCGACAGGATCCCGTCGCCATGGACCCCGCCCTTGAACTGCGCCTGACCGATCTGGAAAGCCGCGTCGCCCATCACGAGCGCATGGCCGAGGAGATGTCTCAGGTGATCTTTCAGCAAGGCCAGATGATCGACCGCATGACCGCGCAGTTGCGCCGCCTGCGCGACCAGTTGGCCGACGCCGAATTCGGCGGGGGCCGCTCCCCGCAGGATGACCGGCCCCCGCCACATTACTGACGCCGGTCAGGCGTAGCCGTCATAGACCAGCTCCGTCATCATGCCGGTCGCCATGTGCAACAGATTGTGGCAGTGCAGCGGCCAGCGCCCCGGATTGTCGGCGTCAAAGGCGACGGTGACGGTCCCATTCACCGGCACAAGCACCGTGTCGCGCACCGCCCCGGCGAAGGGTTGCCCGTCGATGGCGACCACCTGGAAATGATGGCCGTGCAGATGCATCGGGTGAGACATGCCCGAGGCGTTTTCAAAGGTCAGAACCACCCGCTGCCCCGGCGAGACGCGCGAGGGCGCGTGCGTGCCGAACGCCCGGTCGTCGAGACTCCAGGCGTAGGGCGTCATCGAGCCGGTCAGCCGCACCCGCCCCGTCAGATCCGCCGGACGAGCGGCCAGCGGCGTCACGGCGGTCAAGGACCGTTCCAGCGTCAGATCAAGCGCGCCGGTGGGGGCCGTTGACAGGCCCGACAGCTTGCCCACCGCCGCCCCGGCGGTCGCCAGGATGATCCCGGTGCGCTCCACCGCCCCCTCGCGCAGCGCCAGAATGGGGAAGGCCCCCCCGTCGGCGGGCAGAGTCAGACGAATGTCCAGCCGCTGGCCCATCGCCATGCCGAAGCGGTTGCCCGTCACCGGCTGAACCGGGGAGCCATCGACCGCGATCACCTGCCCGGTCAAAGCCCCCAGGTCGATGTGGAAGGCGGTCGATGTCGCGCCGTTGATGAGACGCAGGCGAACCCGCCCGCCCCGCTCCACCCGCAGCACTTCCGGATCGTCGAGCGTGCGGTCGTTGGCGAGATAGGCGTCATACTCCACATCGTTCATGTCCATGCCGGGCATGGAATGGCCCGACATCGCATGATCCATAGGCGGGGCCGTCTTCGGCGCTCCATGGCCCATGGCGCTGTGATTCATCGCGCTGTGATCCATGGTTCCGGGATTCATGGTTCCGGGATTCATCCCGCCATGCCCCATGGCGCCATGGTCCATCGTCGCCGCGCCGCCGGTCAGCCCGGCCAGCAATTCCGTCGGGTCGCGAAAGGTGAAGTCGTGCAGCAGGACCACCACCTCTTGTTCATCGGCGCGGAGATCCTCGTCCGTGCGGACGATCAGCGGAGCGGCCATCAGTCGCTGTTCCTGCAAGCCCAAATGCGAATGCATCCAATGGGTGCCGGGCCGCGCCGCGTAATCATAGGAGGCCGACGCCCCATCGCGAATCGCCGGGCGGTTGACGTCCACCACCCCGTCCTGAACATAGGGCGGCGTCTGACCATGCCAGTGGATGATCGTGTCCTCGCCCGCCCGGTTGGCGAGATCGACGCGAAAGCGCTGGCCCGGATCCAAAATCAACCCGGCGGTTCCGTTGGGCTGGCGGATGCCGAACATCGTGGCGGCCTTGCCCTTCACCTCCAACACGCGGCGTTCAACCGTCAGGCGGAGGGGGGCTTGGGAATCGCTCGCCGACGCGGCCAAGGCGCGGCGCGGCAGGGCGGGCAAAAGCGCGGCGGAACCAACGAGCGCCGACGCCGTCAGCAGGCGACGGCGGGAAACGGTGAGAGCCATGACGGCCTCCGACAAACAGGAATGGGGGATCAAACAGGCGCGGAACCCGACATGGGGTCGCGCGCGGCGCTTCATCCCCGTCGCGGCGGCGGCAGATCGGGCGGCGCCGCGATCCCGGCGAACAACGGCCCAGCCGCCGGGCGAGTCGGCGCGCCCGCCCCCGCCATCAGCGGAAACAGGCTGACCACCGCCAACCCAACATGCATGGACAGGCAGTTGGCCCCGGCGCAGCAAGACGGAATCGAAGGGGCGGGAGCCGTGTGGCAGGGCGCGCGGTCCATCGCTCCGGCGCCGACCATAACGACCACCATCGGCGCGTCGTTTTTCGGAGCGCTGGCCGCGTGATGATGCCCCGCATGACCGTCATGGGCGACATTGCCCGCCGAGGCCGGACCGGACCATAGGGAAAGGCCCAGCGCCAGCGCGATCATCAGCGCCGCCGCCACCCCCAGCCGTCCGAACCACGACCCCAGCCGCATCCGCATGTTTCCCCGGTCTTTCCCCTTCGTCACATAGGCCCTTCCGCCCGACGGGTCAACCGCCCCCGCCCTTCGTCAGGGCAATCGCTTGAAGGAAGAGAACCGGGATGTCTGGCAAGATTTGACACGGATTTCACGGACTGACGCACGGATTTCATGGCTGTCTGTCAAGGAGCGAACCATTTGACGCCGTTGGCCTTGGTCCCAGGAGGACATCCGTGAAATCCGTGTGAGAATTCGTGAAATCCGTGTCAAAATTTGTCTCGGGATCGCCAAAAGCTTGTTCAAGCGATTGCCCTGCGCCCTTCGTCCTGGGGTATCGCATTTGGCGATCATCGCCCTCTCCCTCTGGGAGCTACAGCATTCATACATCTTTGGTTTAGGCAACTCATTGGAAGGAAAAGAACTTTCCTCCGTCATTCCCGCGAAGGCGGGAATCCAGACTTCCCCATAGGGTTCGTCTGGCAAACTTTGGATCCCCGCCTGCGCGGGGATGACGAAAAATCCGTTTCATTTCAATTGGTTGCAGAAAGAAAAAGATGTGTGAATGCCATAGCCCTCTGGGAGAGGGAGGGGACCCACGAAGTGGGGAAGGTGAGGGGCGCTCCAAGAGACCAGAACTGTATGGTTCCTTGGATCACCCCTCACCCTTCCCACCGCTTCGCGGCAGGCCCCTTCCCTCTCCCGAAACGGGAGAGGGAGATTCGACGCCAAATGCGATTGCCCCCGCCCTTCGGCCATGCGGTCAAGCGATTGGTGATAGGCGTTTTCCCGAGCATGGAATTGCAACAATCTCCGCCTATATTCCGGGTCTCTTGAAACCACAGCCTTTGTTCGTCATGTCCAGTTCCGCCCGCAAGGGTCCGATCCCAACCCGTCAACTGCACTGCGCCTGCTGCGGTCGTCCTTTCGTGCGTCCGTCGCTGCGGGGACCGGCGCCGCTTTACTGCTCGACCGACTGTCAAAAGCAGATGCGCGTCCGTTCGCGGGTGTGGAGCCTGTCGCAAGGCGCGACCACGCCGACGCCCCGGCGCGACCGCGCGCTGCTCAAAGCGTCCTGACTCCGTTCACCGCACATCCACCACAGCGCTGTCGCTGCGCCCGTCCGCGTCCAGCACGGTGACGCGCACCGGCCCCGGCCCCTCGGGCCGCCACACCACCTCGCGGGCGATGGGCGACAGGGCGATGCGCCGCCCGTCGATCAGCCAGGACAGCGGACGCCGCCCGCCCGTGGCCGAGAAGGTCAACGGATCGGCCCGGCCATCCGGCCCCAACGCCTCCACCACCATGTCGCCGCCGGGAAACACCAGCCGCAGCCGGTCGGGTTGGCGCACGCCAGCGACCAACGGCGAATCGCCAGCCTGCAAACGGCGCAGCAACTCCGGCGGCGCTTCGGCGGCGACCGGCCCGGCGGGGCGGCCACGGTCGGCGGGCAGCAGATCGAACAGTTGGAACAGCAGCGGGGCCGCCGTGTTGCGGCCATAGCGGTCGGGGCTGGGCGTGCCGTCCGGGCGGCCCACCCAAACGCCGACGGTGTAACGCTCCGTCACGCCAAAGGCCCAGGCGTCGCGAAAGCCGTAGCTGGTCCCCGTCTTCAGGGCGATGGGACCGGCCCCGCGCAACGCCTGCGCCTGGACGATTCCCGGCGGCGGCGGCGAGCCTTCCAGAATCGCCCGCACCTGCTGCGCCGCCGAGGGGGAGAGCAGTCGCACGCCCCCCTCCTCCGCCGCGTCGGGCTGAACCCGCAGCGGGGCGACCATGCCGCCGCGCGCCAAGCCGCTGTAAAGCGTCGTCATGTCCCACAGATTGATCGACGCGCCGCCCAGCGCCACCGGCAGCCCCGGAACCGCGTTGCGCGACGGCAGAACCAGCCGCGCCCCGACCCGGCGCAGCGCGTCGGCGAAGCGCAACGGCCCCACCCGGTCAAGCACCAGCACCGCCGGGATGTTCAACGAGCGCTGCAACGCCTCCTCGATGGTCAGATCGCCGGTGAATCCCCGGTCGAAGTTGCGCGGGGCGTAATCGCCAAAGCGGGTGGAGACGTCGGCCACCTGGGTCAAGGGGTGGATGACGCCGTCGTCAAAGCCCAGCCCATAGATGAAGGGCTTCAGCGCCGACCCCGGCGAGCGCACCGCCCGCACCATGTCGATCGGCCCGCGCCGGTCTTCGTCCAGCGCGTCGGAACTGCCGAGATAGGCCAGAACCGCGCGGGTCCGGTTGTCCACCACCAGCGCCGCCATCCCGGCCCGCTGGTTCAGCGGCGCGACCTCCCGCCGGGCCAGCGCCTCGACCGCCCGTTGCAACCCGCCGTCCACCGTCGTGGTCAGGATCGTTTCGCCGGAGCGCCGCGCCCGCAGCGCGTCCGCCAGATGCGGGGCAGAGGCGGGCAACGGTTGCCGGGCCGACGGAACCGGCTCCGTCTTCGCCTCCGCCGCCGCCTTGGCCGACAGCGCGCCCGCTTCGACCGCGCGGTCCAGCACCTTGTCGCGCGCCATCCGCGCCCGTTCGGGGAAACGGTCGGCGCGCAAGCGGCTAGGCGATTGCGGCAGCGCGACCAGCAAGGCGGCCTCCGCCGCGTCCAACTCGGTCGGCGCTTTGCCGAACAGGGTGAGCGACGCGGCGCGGACGCCCTCGACGTTGCCGCCATAGGGGGCCAGCGTCAGATACATGCCCAAAATCGCCCGCTTGTCGTAGCGCCATTCCAATTGCGCGGCGCGCGCCGCCTCGATCAGCTTGGCCGACAGGCTGCGCGGGCGCGGCTCCAGCAGGCGGGCGACCTGCATGGTCAAGGTGGACGCCCCCGACACCACCCGCCCAGCCCCGAGATTCTGGCCGAACGCGCGGAGCGCCGCCAGCGGATCAACCCCGGCGTGGCGGTAGAACCGCCGGTCCTCATAGGCCAGCAGCAGATCAAGAAACAGCGGCGCCACCGCGTCGGCCTCAATCGGCAGGCGCCACGCCCCGGCGGCGTTGGTGTAGACGCGCAGGGGCTGGCCGCTGCGGTCGGCCACCGTCACCGACAAATCGGCCAACCGCTCCAGCGGCGGCGGGAACAGCCGGTCGAGCAGCAGCGCCGCGCCCGCCAGCCCGCCGGCCCCCAGCCCGCCGACCGACAGAAGCGCCAGCGCCGCGACGACGCGGCCACGCCGCCGCAACCCCCACCCTCGCAACCCCCAGCCCGGCAAGCCTCACTCCGCCGGATGGACGGTGATCCGCCCGATGGCTTGGCGGGCGAAGAAGCGCGGCTTGTACATGTCCTCCACCGCCGCGCCGGGCAGTTCATAGACGCCCGGCGTCACGGCGCGGACGATGAAGGCCAGCTTGAAGGACGCCGCCTCTTCCGTCAGATCCAGCGCGGCGACGAAACGGTCGTCGCGGGCCTCCACGCTGTTGGGAACGGTCAGCTTGTCCAGCCACGGCAAATCATCCGTTCCGCCCGCCCCCAGCTTGGCGTTTTCAATCTCCCAGCCAGCGGGCAGCGGGTGGGTGATCGCCAGTTGGTGGAACAGCTTGGTGTTGGCCTCCCCCTCCAGCACGACGACGAAGACGTCGTTCTGGCGGATCGTGTCGAGGTTCAGCGGCTCGCCCTTGCGGGTGAAGAAATTGCGCTTCACGCGCAGCCCCTCGCGCGCCGCCGGTTGGGCGATGGTGGGAACGCCCGACAGCGACACCGCTTGCCACAGCGGCGCGCCGCCGCTGTTGACCACCGGCAGCCCGGCGCTCAGTTGCGCCAGGGTGGGCCGCAGATCGACCCGCGCGCCCGCGCGTTTCTCGCCGTTGGGCAAGGTCACGCTGACGCTGGACGGCGCGCCGCGCGCCAGCGCCTCGGCGGCCAGCACCGCCCAGGCTTTTTCCTGCGTGTTGGTGCGGTTGACGGCGAGGTCGGACGCGGGCAGCCGGTCGAGCAAGGCGGGCAGCCGCTTGCCGGTCATGCCGACTTCCGACGCCAGCACGATCAACGCCGCCGCGTCGCGGATGGTGGAGCCGTAATCGACGTTCCATTCGGCGCGGGCCAGATGATCGACGGCGGACTCGAAGGCGCTGGCCGCCCGTTCGCCGTCGCCCATGCGGGCCAGCGCCGCCCCCAACTGCCCCTTGGCCAGCGGAGTCGGCAGCTTGTCGATGGCGGTGTCGTGCAGGTAGCGCGCCGGTCCCGGCAGCGACACCCCACCCAACGCCAGCGCGTGCAGGGCGTAGGCGCGCACCGCCAGTTGGGCCGGTTCGCCAGCCGACGCGACGGCCCGCTTGCGCAGCCAGCCCAGCGCGTCGTTCAGCGGCTTGTCGGGGACCGCGTTGCCCTTTTGCTTGGCGCGAATCAGGAACTCGGTCGCGTAGGCGGTCAGCCATTCGTCGGCCTCGCTCTGGGCGCTCCACAAACCGAAGGCGCCGTCGAAGCGCTGCTTGTCGAGCGTGCGCGAGATCGCCTGTTGCACGCGGCCGTCCAACCCGTCGTCGGGCTTGCGGTCGGCCCCCAAGGCCAGCTCGACGTCGCGCACCACCAACAGCGGCAGGGCGCGGCTGACCGTCTGCTCCAGACAGCCGAACGGGTAGCGGTCGAGCGCGCGCAGGATGCCGCCGACGTCGAAGGGCGGCGCGCTGCTGAAGCTGACCGACCAACCCGCCGTTCCCGGCACATAGGCGGCCAGATCCGCCGCGCTGAAGCGCATGGTGTCGCCGGGGGGAACCTGCCGGGTGACGAGTTGCGTCTCCACCGCGCGCGCCGGGCGGACGGCGATGGCGTAGTCGTGCGTCACCGCCAGATTGTCCGGCCCGGCCACCGCCAGCGACACATGGCCGACGCCCGCCCCGACGCCCTTCAGGGGCAGGACCAGAGTCTTGCGTTCCCCCTTCGCCAGCGCGACCGACAGCCCGCCGCCATCGACCGACACGGCGCCGCGGCCCGTCACGGTGACGGCGTAGGTTCCGGCGGCGGCCTCGACGTTGTGCAGCGACAGCGTCACCCGGCTGTCGTCGCCGGGGGCGAGGAAGCGCGGCGTCACGGCGTCGGCCACCAGCGGATCGCGCACCGTCACCGGCCCCGCCGCCGACCCGACCCGGCTGCGGCTGTAGGCCACCGCCATCAGGCGCAATTCGCCGTTGAAGTCCGGCACGTCGAAGGCGAGGCGGGCGGTTCCGTCCGGCCCGACCTTCACCGGCCCCTGGAACAGCGACACCACGGTGAAGGGCACCACCGGCAGCCCGACGCCGCTGGAATCGCCGCCCTGGCGCAGCGCGCCGAACGGTCCGTCCAGCGCGTCGATCAGATGGCCGTAATCGTCGCGGATGTCCAAACCCAGCGTGCGCTTGCCGTAAAAATGCTTGGCGGGCTGCGGGCTGACGAAATCGGTCAGCCGCAAAATCCCCTCATCGACGGCGGCGAGCGTGACGTAGACGTCCTCCGCCGCGCCCTCGCCGGGCCGCGTCGGCTTGACGTTGACCCCGACCTCCAGACGGCTGCGCGGGCGGATCGTCGCCGGGGCGTCCAACGCGACGTCGAGCGTGCGCGCCGCCGGATCAATCCCGACCCAGGCGACGCCGACGGCGCGCACCGGCTGGCGCTCCTTGCCCGTCACCGGCGGACGGAAAACCGTGGCGGTCACATAGGCGCCCGGCCCCCAGGCGGCGTTGACCGGAACCTCCACCGTCGCCCCGTCGGCGGGAACGCTGATGTTGCGGACCTCGAACAGCCGGTCGGTCGCCACGGTCAACAGCACCTCTCCGGCGAAAGGCGGGGTGATGCGGACGCGCGCGACGTCGCCGGGACTGTAGGCGGGCTTGTCGGTGGCGATCTCCAGCTTGTCCGGCGTGTTGCCGCTGTCATCCTCGTTCTGCCAACCGGCGGCGAAGCGGTAGGAGGTGGCGACGCCCGCCGCCTTGTCCGTCACCTCGATCCGGTAGCGCCCGAACTCCCGCCGCCCCAGCGCCAAAGTCGCGGGCTTGTCCGCCGTCGCCGCGATGGTCCCCGACGACAGCGGCACGTTGCGCGTCACCGCGTTGTAGCTGTAGCGGCCATTCTGCCGATACCATTGGTAGCTGACGCGCTCCTCCACCAACTCCCAAGTCAAGTTGGGCTTGGCGATGGCGGAGCCGTCGGGGGCCAGCGCGACCAGATCGAAGTTCGCCTCCTGCCCCTCGCCGATCCGGCCATCGGAAAAGCGCGGGCGCAGGCCGATGGCGTGGGCCTTGGCGCGGATGGGAACCGTCACCGCCTTGTGGACCGGACGCCCGCCCGGCTCCGACAAGGCGACGCGGATTTCGGCGCGCAGCGGGCGGGTGGTGTCGGGCAGCGAGGGCAGCGCCACGGCGACGCGCGATTGCCCCTGCCCGTCCGTCACCGGAAACTCCAGCGTGTCGAGCTTGGAATCCACCGTCTCCTGGGCGCGCCCGAAGCGGTAATCCTTATAGGCCGGGTACGGCGTCGGGTCGGGCTGGATCGCCACCTCCGCCGTGCCGGACAGACCGGCGGCGGGCGGGCCGTAGAGGAAACGCCCGTTGGCGACCACCTCGAACGGTTGGCCCGGCGTGAAGATTGGCGCGCTGGCGGTCAGATCGAGCGCCAGCTTGACCGGAACGAAATCCTCCACCTGGAAGGCGCCGCGCCCAATCGGCTCGCCCTTCGGGTCGCCATAGACCAGCGCCTGCCAACCGCCCAGCGGCGCCGTGCGCGACAGGGTCAGCGGCAGGAAGAAGCCGCCCGCCGCCTGCCCGGTCAGCGGGCCGGAGAAATACTCGGTGCCGCTGGGGCGCAAGATCTTGACGGTCAGCGGGAAATTCTCCACCGCCTCGGTCTTGTCGTCGCGCAGCAGGATCGACAGATTGACCGTCTCGCCCTGCCGGTAGACGCCCCGGTCGGCGTAGACGAAGGCGTCCATCGGCCCTGGCGCGGCGCGCCCGCCGACCCCACGGTCGCTGAGGTCGAAGGCCGCCCCGGTCAGATCCTGCATGGCGAAATCGGCGCCGAGATAGGCCATCAGCATGTCCGGCGTGTTGCCGCCGGTCTTCAGCAGCCCCGGCGCGAAGCGCGCCCGCCCCAACTCGTCCGTCGTCGCGCGGGCCAGTTCGGCGTTGTTGCGGGCGACCAGCGCCACCTCGACCCCGGCCAGCAGCTTGGCCGTGCCGTAGGAGCGGGCGAAAACGGTCAGCCCATCGGCCCCGCGATAGCTGGTCAGGCCGATGTCGGACACCAGCACCCATTGCGTCGCCAGATCGTTCCAGGGGTCGCTCGGCTCCACGTCGGTCGGTTGCGCGGTGACGGCGTAGAGGCCGGGTTTGGGTTGCTCGCCCACCGCCTGCCGGAAGGGCAAGGCCGATTGGGTCTGACGGTTGCGCTCGCCCTTCACCTCCAGCGTGCCGGACCACACCAGCTCGCCGTTGCGGTCGGCCAGGGTTTCGGCGGAGTTGCTGGTCAGCGGGTTGAACAGCCGCCCGTCGGCCATGCCGGGAACCAGCGCCCGGTCGGTGACGCGGTAGACCGACACCGCCAGCTTGTCCGTGTTGACCGAAACGATGGGAACGCCGTCCGGCCCGCTGCGCGGCAGGATGAAGGCCGATCCCTTGAAGGCGACCATCGGCGAGCGATCCGGCACGCGGACGCGCTGGGTTTCTTCGGCCTTCTGCTCCACCCCATCCTCGCCGGGCAGGCCCTGGCGCAGGGTGACGGCGTAGCTGGCGCCATGGGCGACGCCGCGCAGGCACAGCGTGTTGTCGCGCGCGTCCACCGACAGCTTGGTCGGCGGCTCCACCCGCAGATAATCGTCGAAACGCACGCCCTTGCGCGTGCTGAGCCGGTCGGAGAATTGGAAGCAGACCCGCGCCACCGCGTCGTCGGAATTGACGGTGACGTCGCGCAGAGTCAGCCCGGCCTTGCGGCGCAGGGCGATCCAGCGCTCCTCCAGCTTCGGGGCCAACGCGTCGAGAACGCCCGGCTCCAGCTTGTCGGCCATGGCGCGGATGGCGCCCAGCGCCTTGGCCGCCTCGTCCGGCTTGCCGAACGACTCGTCCATCAGCGTGGCGACGCGCAGCAGAACCCCGACCCGCTCATCGTCCTTCGGCTCGCCGATCCCGGCCTGGACGGCGCTTTGCAGCGCGCGGTCCTTGTTGGGAGTCGGCAGCGCCATCCAGGCGGCGCTCAGCTCCAGCCAGACCGACGGGCTGGCCGCGCCGTTGATGATCGCCTGTTCGTATTTCGGCACGGCGGCGGCGCCGTCCTTGCGGGCCATGGCGGCGCGCGCCTGCTTCAACGCCGCGTCGCTGACCTGCGGGTTGGGCTGCGGCGGGGCCTTGGCCGTCAGGCCGCCCACATAGAGGATGGTGTCAACCCAGTTCGGCACGGCGTAGGGCGACCGTTCGGAGGCGCGGGAGGGAACGCCGGTCGAGAGGGCCAACGCCAACACGACCCACGCCAAAGTCAGCAACCGCCTCATCGCACCGCCCCCGCCGGAATTTACCGATCAGCCCTTATACGCTTGATAACAGTCGCTTGACGACAGCGGCGGCGCGGATTTTTCGGGTTTCGAGCGTTTGTCACGCCCCCACGGACCCGTCCAACGCCAGCCGGACGAAGGCCCGTTCGGCGGCGCTGCGGTGGCGGTCGCGGTGGCGCACCAGATGAAAGGCGCGTTCGGGCAAAGCCAACCCGTCCAACGCCACCACGCGCCCATCCCGCAGCGCGTCGGCCACCACCAGATCGGACAGCACGCTCACCCCCAACCCGGCGAGCAGAGCGTGGCGGATCAGCGCGCCGTCGGGCAGGGTCAGGGCGACGGTCAAGGCCGCCGGATCCAGCCCGACGGCGTGGATCGCCCGCTCGAACACAGCGCGGGTGCCGGAACCGGGTTCGCGCAAGATCCAGCGCGCCGCCGCCAGATCGGCGGCCGCCGCCGCGCGCCCCGCGCCTTCCATCGCCCAGGGATGATCCCGCCCGGCGACCAGCAACAGCCGGTCGCCGGGAATCGTCTCGGTCATCAGGGCCGGGTCGCTGACCGCGCCCTCGGCGAGGCCCAATTCGGCTCGACCGTCGCGCACGGCGTCGGCGACGTCCTGCGTGTTGCCGATGGACAGATCGACGCGGATGCCGGGAAAGGCGGCGGCGAAGCGGGCCAGACGCGGCGGCAGCCAGTGATGGCCCACCGTCTGGCTCGCCGCCAGCCGCAGCGCGCCGCGCGTCAGCCCGGTCAGTTCGGCCAGCATCGACCCGGCGTCCTCCACCTTGCGCAGAATCGCCCGCGCCTCGGTCCGCAGCAGATCCCCGGCGGCGGTCAACTCCACCCGGCGGCCAATGCGGTCGAACAGCCGCAAGCCATGCTCGGCCTCCAGCGCGGCGATGGCGGCGCTGACGGCGGGTTGCGACAGGCCCAAGCCTTCCGCCGCGCGGGTGAAGTGCAAAAGATCGGCGACCGTCACGAAGATCCGCAATTGCTCCAGGGTCATCGGCGGCGAACGCTCCACGGGGTTGGCCTCACGCCAACCACACAATGCCCAGCAGACTGAAAGACGCAAGGAACAGAGTCGCCCCCACCGCCAGCAGCAGCGGACGCGGCCCGCGCGCCAACAGCTTGCCCAGATCGGCGTCCAGCCCCATCGCCCCCAGCGCCATCGTCAGCAGGAAGGGCGCGGCCTGCCCGGCCCAGCCGCGCGCCGTCTCCGGCACCAGACCGAGGCTGTTCGCCGCGATCAAAATCAAGAAGCCTGCGACGAACCACGGCAGCGGCGCCGGGCGCGGCCCCGTCGCCGGGCCGCTCCCCATCTCGCGGGCCAGCGTCGCGCCCATGCCGACCACCACCGGGGCCAGCAGCGCCACCCGCCACAGCTTGGCGATGGTCCCAGTCTCCCCCGCCTCCCGCCCATTCTGAAAGGCGGTGGCGACCGCTTGGCCAACCTCATGGATCGACGCGCCCGCCCACAGGCCGAAAGCGTGCGGGTTCAGGGCCAGCGCCTCGGCCAGCAGCGGATAGACCAGCATCGACAAGGCGCCGCACAGGGTGACGCAGGCGATGGCGTAGGCGACGTCCTCCTCCTCCGCGCCGGTGACGTTGTTGACCGCCAGCACGGCGGACGCGCCGCAGATCGCGGTTCCCGCCCCGATCAAACGCGCCAAACGCGGCTCCACCCCCAGCGCCCGGCCCAGCCGCCCGGCAAACCACAGGCTGGCGACCAACGACGCGGCGACCACCGCCAAGCCTGCCCCACCCAACGCGCCGATCCGCCCGACCGTCACCTGCGCGCCCAGCAGCACGACGGCGACGCGCAGCAGCGGGCGGACGGTGAAGACCACCCCGGCGCGCGCGGCCTCTCGCCCGCCCGAACCCAGCAACCGGCGCGCCGCCATCCCCAGCAGCACCGCCAACACCAGCGGGCTGAGCGCCCGCCAGCCCAACGCCTGGGCCAGCGCAAAAGCCACGACAGCCAGCCCAGCCGACAGGGCGACTCCGGGCGCGACGCGAACGAAAAAAGCGGGAACGACGCGGAACAGGGCAATGCGGATCATGACGACGGCCTCCAATTTCACCATCTGATTTCACAGGGAAATTGGCGGCAAATCGTCAATCCGTCCAATTGATTGAAATTACCGTTTCGATCAAAATTTCAGATCAATCGCGCCCTTGGCTCCGTCAGGCGAACAGCCCGGTGAAGGGCAGGAAATCGACCAGATCGCCGGAATTGATCGCCGTCGCCTCGGCGGGCATGTCCACCAAACCGTCGGCCTCGACCATCGAAGTCAAAACGCCTGAGCTGTTGCTGGGAAATTTGATCGCCAGCGGACGGCCATCGGGCGCGCGCTCCAGCCGGGCGCGCAGGAACTCGCGCCGCCCCGGCTTTTTGGTGAAGGAGAAACCGGCCACCACCAGACTGCGCGGGGTCGCCGCGCTCGACGCGCCCGACAGCCGCAACACCAACGGACGCCCGACCAGCAGAAACGTCACCATCGCCGACACCGGGTTGCCCGGCAGGCCAAGGAAGGGCGTGGACCCAACCCGCCCCAACGCCAGCGGCTTGCCGGGCTTGATCGCCAAGGTCCACAGATCAATGGAGCCAAGCGCGCTGACCGCCGCCTTGACATGGTCCTCCTCCCCCACCGACACGCCGCCGCTCGTCACCAGCAGATCGGCCCGCTCCGCCGCCTCGGCCAACGCGGCGCGGGTGGCGTCAGGTCGGTCGGGCAGGATTCCAAGGTCGATCACCTCCACCCCCAGCGCGTCGAGCTGGGCGGCCAGAGTGTAGCGGTTGGCGTCGTAGATGGCGTGGTCGGGCTTGGGCGTTCCCGGCTCCCGCAGTTCGTCGCCGGTGGAAAACAGCACGACGCGCAGGCGCTTGCGCACGGTGACGGTGGAGCGCCCGACGGCGGCGGCCAGCCCGATTTCCTGCGCGCGCATCCGCTGGCCCGGACGCAGAACCACCGACCCGGCGGTCATGTCCTCCCCCATCGGGCGGATGTTGGCGCCGGGTTTCAGCGCGGCTGGAACCCAGACAGCCGCGCCATCATCCTCGGCCCGACAATCCTCCTGCATGGCCACGCGATCGACGCCGACGGGAACCGGCGCGCCGGTGAAGATC
The DNA here is from genome assembly GCF_057809575.1 of Azospirillum sp. FG154. Classification (NCBI taxonomy): domain Bacteria; kingdom Pseudomonadati; phylum Pseudomonadota; class Alphaproteobacteria; order Rhodospirillales; family Azospirillaceae; genus Azospirillum; species Azospirillum sp. FG154. The sequence continues at coordinate 132,115 of NZ_JBMDKF010000008.1, forward strand.
CGCACGGCTTGGCCCGGCGCGACGACCCCCGCGAAGGACGATCCGGCGGGAACCCGTCCGATCACCGTCAAGCGCCGCTCGCCCCCGCCCATGCCCTCGCCCGCGTCCGCCGCGAAGCCCCAGCCGTCCATCGCCGACACGGCGGCGGGGGGCACGTTGACGGGAGCCGTCACCTCCTCCGCCAGCACGCGGCCCAGGGCGGCGCGCAGGGGCGCCGCCTCCGTCCCCGTCACCGGGCCATAACCGTGGTCAATGCGGGCCAGCGCCGCGTCCAGCGACAGGGCGGCAGGGCCGTGAGCGGCGCAGTCATCCATCAGAATCGTCCTTATGCCGGGCAAGCGCGGCGGGTTGCAGGTCCAGCGCCTGTAATAGCGCACAGCCGACACCGCCCCCTTGTCCAAGGTCAAGCCCCCAGACTCGAATGTCAGAACCGAATCGGCGGAATGGACGTCCCCAACCTTGCCGAGTCTGGATTGTCTCCCCATACTCCCCCGAACAGCATAATGTCTGGCTTTGGTTTTGGAGGGCGGTCCGTGGTTGGTCGTGTGGTGTCGGTGGTTCTGGCGGCGTTGATCGCCCTGACCGCGCCCGCTGTTTTCGCGGCGGAGAAACCGGCGCCCAACGTCGCCCAATTGGCCGCGCCGATTTCGCCCATGGCGGCCAAGCGCGTGTCGGATTGCCAGGCCGCCGAACAGGGCGACCCCAACGCCGCCTTCCGTCTGGCCCGCCGTTATCTGTTCGGCATCGGGGTTGGCCGCGACCGTCGGCTTGGCGCCGCGTGGTTGCGCGCCGCCGCCTCGCGCGGGCACAGCGAGGCCCGGCGCATGGTCAATTACGTTCCCGGCGGCATGGGCCGCATCCGCCCCTGGTGCCGCCCCGGCGGCGCGCCGCTGCGCAACGTCGCCCCGCCCCCGGCGGAGATCGTCAAGCTGGTCGAAGCCATCGCCCCCCGCCACGGCGTCGATCCGGCGCTGGTTCTGGCGGTGATCCAGGCGGAAAGCGCCTTTCGCACCGACGCCGTGTCGCCCAAGGACGCCGCCGGTCTGATGCAGTTGATCCCCGGCACCGCCGACCGTTTCGGCGTGTCCGACGTCTTCGATCCCGCCCAGAACATCACCGGCGGCGTGCGCTATCTGCGCTGGCTGCTGGCCTATTTCCAGGGCGACGTGACGCTGGCGCTGGCCGGTTACAACGCCGGAGAGGGCGCGGTGGACCGTTACCGGGGCATCCCGCCCTACGAGGAAACCCAGAATTACGTGCGGATCATCCGCCGGATTTACGGGGCGACCTATCACCCGTTCGACCAGCGCGTGGTCGATCCGTCTCCGGCCCTGTCCGGGGCGGCGGCGGAGTTGCCACGAACCGGGAAATCATCGAAAAAGGGTTGAGCCGTTTCCGTTCCCCCCTGTTGGGAGTTCCCGCCCCGTGCCGATGTCCGAACGCAGCTTTCTCGGCCTCAGCGCCGCCGGGTTTCACCGGGTCGCCTACACCCAATGGGGCCGCGACGACGCGCCCGCCGTCCTGTGCGTCCATGGCCTGACCCGCAACGGGCGCGATTTCGATCCGCTGGCCCTGGCGCTGGCCGACCGCCGCCGGGTCGCCTGCCCCGACGTGGTCGGGCGCGGCAAAAGCGGCTGGCTGGCGAATCCGGCGCTGTACGGCTATCCGCAATATTGCGCCGACATGGCGGCGTTGATCGCCCGGATGGGAGTCGATCAGGTTGATTGGGTCGGAACCTCGATGGGCGGCTTGATCGGCATGATGTTGGCCGCCCAACCCAACAGCCCGATCCGCCGTCTGGTCATCAACGACGTCGGCCCGCTGATTTCCAAGATCGGCTTGCAGCGCATCGCCGATTACGTCGGCAAGGATCCGGTGTTCGAGGACGTCGCCGCCGTCGAAGCCTATCTGCGCTTCACCCTGATGGGCTTTGGTCGTTTGACCGACGGGCAATGGCGCCATCTGGCCGAACACAGCGCCCGCCAACGGCCCGACGGCCTGCTGGGCCTCGCCTACGACCCCGGCATCGCCCACGCCTTCACGGCGCAGCCGATGCAGGATGTTGATTTGTGGGCTTTGTGGGACCGCGTGACCTGCCCGGTTCTGGTGCTGCGCGGCGCCGATTCCGATCTGCTGACGGCGGAAACCGCCGAGGAAATGACCCGACGCGGCCCCGGCGCCCGAATCGTCGAAATCCCCCACACCGGCCACGCCCCCGCTTTGATGAACGAGGAGCAGATCGCCGTCGTCCGTTCCTTCCTGTTGGACGCGTAGGCCGGATGGCAGGCCGGGCGATGGCAGGCCAGACAATGCGACGCGCGGCCCTGATCGGCGCCCTGTTGAGCGGTTTGACCGCCGCCCTGCCCGCTTTGGCGCAGGACGGGCCGAAGCGCGACGCGCTCGACTGGTTGGCCGGGGAGCCGATGACCCTGCTGGATTGGGGAATCGCCCGTCTGCGCAACGATCTGGACATCGCGGCGGCGGACGCGGCGGCGGCGGGGCGCTCCACGCTGGGGCGCAGCGGCGTGTTCTACCGCCCGCAGGACCGCAAGATCGTCGGCTACGCCAGCTTCGTCGAGCCGACGGCCAACCGCACGGACGCGGTTTGCGTGGAGTTGTTCGCGCGGGTGGTCGGCGCGCTCGTCCATGGCGCGCCGCAAGGATCGGGCGGGGCGAGCTGGTATCTGGAAAGCGTCTTCGGGCACGAGACCCGCACCGCCGCCCGGCCCCAGGATTTGGGCGACCAGATGGCCGAGCGCGTCGCCCTGCAAATCACGGTCGGCCCCCGCCCCGCCGCCGCGTTCGACGATTCCCGTCGCGTCGTCTGCACCGGGCGGCTCGATTCGCCGCCCGCCGGTCTGGCCTTGCGGATTGAGGGCTGACCGCAATCCGGCTGCTGACGCGCGGGCGCCCTTGGGCTTATAAGACGGGATGACCGACCCGACCGCTCTTCCGGCCCCTGCGCCGACGTTCGACCCGCAAGCCTTGCCGCCGCTGCGCGAGGTGATCGCCCGCTTTGGCCTGGACGCCAAAAAGTCGCTGGGCCAGAATTTCCTGCTCGACCTGAACCTGACCGGACGCATCGCCCGATCCGCCGGGTCGATGACGGGAATCACCGCGATTGAGGTTGGTCCCGGCCCCGGCGGCCTGACCCGCGCCCTGCTGGCCACCAACGCCCCGCGCGTCATCGCCATCGAACGCGACCGCCGTTTCATCGACGCCTTGCAAGACGTCGTTGACGCCTCCCACGGGCGCTTGACCATCGTCGAGGCCGACGCGCTGACCGTCGATCCCGAACAATTGGCCCCGGCCCCGCGCGCCATCGTCGCCAACCTGCCCTACAACGTCGCCACCCCGCTGCTGCTGGGCTGGCTGGCGCGGATCGAGGCCTATGTCAGCCTGACCTTGATGTTCCAAAAGGAGGTCGCCGACCGGCTGGTCGCCAAACCGGGCGGCAAGGCCTATGGCCGCCTGTCGGTCATCACCCAATGGCGGGCCGACGCGCGGGTTCTGTTCAACCTGCCGCCGCGCGCCTTCACCCCGCCGCCCAAGGTGGAATCGACCGTCGTCCAACTGGTTCCGCGCGCCAACCCCGAACCGGCGGAGTGGCGGATCCTGGAAAAAGTCACCGCCGCCGCCTTTGGCCAGCGCCGCAAGATGCTGCGCCAGAGCCTGAAATCGCTGGGCGACGCCGAAGCCTTGCTGGAACAGGTCGGCATCAGCCCGACCTCGCGCGCGGAGGAGGTGGACGTCGCCGGTTTCGCCGCGCTGGCCCGCGCGGTCCAGGCGCGGGAGGCCGCAAACCCGCCATGCCCCTGATCCGCGTCACCCACCGGATTTCCATCGACGAGAACGAGTTGGAGGAATCCTTCGTTCGCGCCTCGGGTCCGGGGGGGCAGCATGTCAACAAGACCGATTCGGCGGTGCAGTTGCGCTTTGACGTGCGCAACTCCCCCAACCTGCCCGACGACGTGCGCGGGCGGCTGGTCCGGCTGGCCGGATCGCGGCTGACGCTCGACGGGGTTCTGGTGCTGGTCGCCGACCGCCACCGCTCGCAGATGCGCAACCGGGTGGACGCGCAGGAACGACTGATCGACCTGATCCGCGAAGCCGCCGCCCCGCCGCCGCCGCCCCGCCGCCCGACCAAGCCGACCAAGGGATCCAAGCAACGCCGCCTGGACGGCAAAGCCATCCGGTCGGAGGTGAAGAAAATGCGCGGGCGCGGCGGAGAAGATTGAAAGGCCGGAGGGTCGTCGTCGCTTTCCCCCTCCCCGACCCTCCCGCCTAAGCCGCCGCAGGCAGGCGAACCGTCACCGTGGTGCCGACGCCGACGCGGCTGTCGATGGCGATTTGACCGCCAAGCGGACCAACCACGGCGTTGTGGACGATGGCCAGCCCCAACCCTTCGCCCCCGCTGAGGGCGCCGTCGGTGTAGAAGGGATCGAACACCCGCTCCAGATGCTCCGCCGCGATGCCGCAACCGTCGTCGGCGACGGTCAGCGCCACGCGCCCCTCCGGTTCCGGGCGCGCCCGCACCGTCACCGCGCCCGCCCGGCGGTCGGGGAAAGCGTGGCGCGCGGCGTTGCTGACGGTCTGTTGAAGGATGGCGTCGAGCAGATTTGGCGCGCCCAACACCCGCAGCCCGGCGGGGGCGTCCATCGCCAACGCGACGCCCGGCGGCATCATCGCCTCGATGATGGGGCGGTTGCGGGTCAGCAGCTCGCACATGTCCACCACCCCCATGCCCTGCTGCGCGCCGACTTCAAGCTGTTTGAGGGTGTCGACGAGATCCGCCATCCGCCGGGCGTTGTCCAACACCATCGCCACGGACTCCCGCACCGTCTCGACGAAGCCCGCCAAATCCGACCGCCGCACGGCGCCCTCGGCCATCGTCCGCGCAAAGCTGTCCGTCGTGTCGGCGATGTGGCTGGCCAGACTGACCTGAACGCCGACCGGCGCGTTGATTTGATGGGCCAAACTGGCCACCAACCGCCCCAACGCCGCGCTCCGCTCCACCTTGACCAATTGCGCCTGAGCGTCCTTCAGCGACGCGTGGGATTCTTCAAGCTCCTGGTGCGCCCGGCGAAGATCCTCGTGCGACCGCCTCAGATCACGCTCGATCAGGAAGCCGCGACGCCAATGCTGATCGAACAACCAGCTCGCCAGCAGCGTGATCGCGGCGACGCCTCCGCCGCCGAACAGGCGCATCCCCACGCTCAAAGCGTCAAGGCCAAGCAAGGGCATGTGAACGAACGTCACCGTCACAGCCACAACGCCGATCAAAACGGCCAACCGCCACCCGAAGGAAAAGGGGCCGAACAAGAGCAAGACAACGCCAATGGTCGAGTTCATGAACGTCCCCTGCCAAGGGGCCACCGCATAGGCCATGGCCAGAAACCACGTCCCCAGCGGAAAACCCGCCCCGACCAAAACATGCAGATGCCGAACGGTGACGCGATGGAAGGATGCGGCGAACAGCGCGACAAAACAGGCGATTCCGAACAGTCGGTACAGAATCACCTCAACCAGAAGGTCGGGAATCAAGTGCGCGTCAAAAAACAGACGGGACGTCTGACCGCAAACCACCAACGCCGAAACGACGCGAAGCACGATCTGGTCGCGGCGGCGCGCCTGGTCGCGATAGGCGGCGACATCCTCCCCGCGCAGCGTCACGCGGCTCATCAGAAAGGCGGGCAACCTCATCGGACCTCCGCCGCAACGCTCAACACCGTGTCCTCTTCCCCTCCGATGGTCGTCGCGCACGCCGAGCGCCACCTCCGCGCGCGGCGCGACAACCATTAATTCGTCGTCGCCAACGCCGCAACATCATACAGGGGTATGTCACAAAACGCCGCAGGCGCGGCCCCACCCTCAAACACTCTGGTCGGCGTCAAGGCGCCTTGCGCCAGAAAAATCACAGAATCGACCGAACCAATTGATGACCAGACAAGGCCGAACCAACGGCGGAGCCATCAATCACGCGTCACCTGTCTCAAGACGACGCCCGACGTCAAAGGTGACGACGCGACGGCGCCAAACAGCCGCTCAAAGCTGACCACGCGCCCCTTTCCCCAACCGGAAAAAGGGGCGTCCTGGATTCAATCAACCACGCAGCAAATCAACAAAACGACGGCAATCGGCGATGTCGGCGCGCAGGTTGACCCGACGCTTGGCCGATTCGGAATCCTCGCCCCAATGCTCGATCTGATAGGTTTCGTCGAGCTGCGCCGCCTCGAACGCTTCGTCAGGGTTGATCCGCCCTTCCAACAGCGCCAGCGCCACCACCAGCGAGCCGCAGGCCCCGGTGACGGTCTGCAAAGCGATCAGTTCCCAGTCATCGCGCGCCTCGACCACCGCGCGCAGGGCGCGCAGGGCTTCCGGCGGTTGCGGTTTCGGCATCAGCCCGTGGCACACCTGCAAGGGCGCGTCGTGCTGCAAGGCCACCCAATCCAACAAGGGCTGCCACACCCGCGCCTGCCGTTCGACCAGCGTTTGCGGATGTTCGGCGTGGTAGCAGACCAGATCGGTTTCGGCGTAGGCGGCGACCGCGTCGATGATCTCGCCGCGCTTGACCGGAACCAGATCCACCGCCGTGCTGGACAGTTGCATCAGCGGCATCGCGTGAGGATCGATTTTGTCGCCCTGCGCGTCCCATTCCGCCGCCACGCCACGGGCCAAGGCTTCCGACGGGAAGACCAACGCCGCCTTGGCCGGGCTGCGGATCGGGCGGCCGTCAAGCTCGACCTGGAAACCGCCCGTGGGCGCCGCCGCGACGCCCGCCGCTTTGTAGAAACGCTTCATCGTCCGTTCTTCTCCAACAAGCCCAGCACCGCCCCGGCGACCTCCCGCCCGCGATGAACGATGCGGTTGGCCCCCGCCGCTTCCAGCTCCGTCACCATGTGATAGCCCCAGGACACGCCGACCGACGCCACCCGGGCGTTGCGGGCCATTTGAATGTCATAGGTGGTGTCGCCGATCACCACCACGTCGGCCTCCGTCACGCCGGTTTCGGCCAGCGCGCGTTGGACCATGTGCGGGTTGGGCTTGCCCGGCCCGGCGTCGGCGGTTTGCAGGGTGACGAAGCGATGGGTCAGCCCATGCCCCTTGAGCACGGCGTCCAGCCCGCGCCGCGACTTGCCGGTCGCCACGCCCAGCAGCACGCCCGCCGCCTCCAGCGCGTCCAGCGACTCGAGAATGCCGGGGAACAGCGGCTCATCGACCTCGCCCCGGCGACGGCTGGCGGCGAAGGCGTTCTTGTAGCTTTCCGCCACGGCGACATGCTCCGCCGCCGAACGCTCCGGCAGCAGCGCCGCCACCGCCTCGACCAGCGACAGGCCGACGATGCGCCGGACCTCCGCCGGGTCGGGTTCGCCCAAACCATGCTCGACCCAAGCCTTGGTCATGGCGTCGATGATGGCGAATTGGCTGTCCACCAACGTGCCGTCGCAATCGAACAGGGCCAGACGCGGCAGACCGCCGGTCATCGCCCCGCTCACTCCACATCCTCGAACGGGTCGTCGCGCAGGTTGGCGCTGTAGCCCAGATATTTCCAGGTCGCCAGCATGTGGTCGGGCAAGGGCGCCGTCACGTCGATGGTCTTGCCGCCGCGCGGGTGCGGCAGGATCAGGCGGCGGGCGTGCAGATGCAGCTTTTTCGCCACCTCGGCCCCCGGCAGATTGGCGCCTTGGCCCGCGTATTTGCCGTCGCCCAGAATCGGCGTGCCGATGGCGGCCATATGGACGCGAAGCTGGTGGGTGCGCCCGGTGCGCGGCCACATGGCGACGAAGGCCGATTGCTTGCCCGCGTTTTCCAGCACCGAATAATAGGTGACGGCGCGCTTGCCCTCTTCCTTGTTTTCGGCCACGCGCTCGCCGTTCGGGCCGCCTTCCTTGGCCAGCGCCAGATCGATCTTGCCCTGATAGGGCTTCGGCACGCCGACCGTCGCCGCCCAATAGGTCTTGCGCACGTCGCTGCCCCGGAACATCTCCGTCAGCTTGGTCGCGGCGAAGCTGGTGCGGGCCAGCAGCAGAACGCCCGAGGTGTCCTTGTCCAGCCGATGGACCAGCTTGGGCCGCTCATGCCCGTCGAAACGCAGGGCGTCGAGCATGGCGTCGAGATGCTTGGTGGTTCCCGTGCCGCCCTGCACCGCCAGCCCGGCGGGCTTGTTGATGGCGATGACGTCGGCGTCCTTGTAGATCACCAGCGCCTGAAGCTCGGCGGCCTGCTTGTTGGAGATCTCCGGCTTGGGCTTGCCCATGGGAACCGCGCTGCGGGCCGGCGCCGCCCAATCGGCCAAGGGCGGCACGCGCACCACCTGCCCCGCCGCCAGCCGGTCGGAGGTTTCCGCCCGCTTGCCGTCAATGCGCACCTGCCCCGTGCGCAGCAGCTTTTGCAGATAGCTGTGGTTGACGTCGGGGAAGTGGCGCTTGAACCAACGGTCGAGGCGCATGTCGGCCTCGTCCCCCGTCACAGTCCGGTTTTCCACCCGGCTTTCACCCGCAGGCTTCGCATCGGGTTTGGCGGCAGGCTTGGCAGAGTCAGTCATCACAGAGACACCGAAACAAGAGAACGCACGGCCCACAGACCGGCAAAAAAGCCCAGGATGGTCAACACCACCGAGGCCAGAAGATACGCAAGCGCCGCCGCCAGCTCGTCCCGTCCCACCAGCGTGCCGAAATCCAGCGTGAAGGAGGAAAAGGTGGTGAAGCCGCCCAAGACGCCGACCAGGATCAACGCCCGCATCTCGGCAGACGGCGCCCAGGTCAGCGCCGCCAATTCCGACAGCACGCCCATGGCGAAGCAGCCCAGCGTGTTGACGATCACCGTGCCGAAGGGAAAACGCGCGCCGATCCACTGGCCGACCGCCAGAATCAGCAGGTAGCGCGCCACCGATCCGGCGGCGCCGCCCACGGCGACCGCGAGCAGCGAGACAGGCGAAGCGAGCACGGCCCCTCCCAAACAGGACGTCAAACAGGAAACAGACGGCGACAATTGCGATCCGAGGCGGATTAGAGCCAGAAATGCGCCCGCTTGTCACGCGGCGGACGCTTCTGGCAAGATGACGGGCATGAAAAGCTTGCCAGAAAACGCCGCCCTGCTGGTCATCGACCTGCAAAAGGCCATCGACGATCCCCGTTGGAGCCGCGTCGGCCCGCGCAACAACCCGCAGGCCGAACGCAACGTCGCCGCCCTGCTGACCGCGTGGCGTTGGCGCCAGCGCCCGCTGGTCCACATCCGCCACGATTCGGTCGAGCCGGATTCCGCCTACCGCCCCGACCGCCCCACCCACGCCTTCAAGGAGGAGGCCGCGCCGCTGCCCGACGAATGCGTGATCGGCAAATCGGTGAACAGCGCCTTCATCGGCACCATGCTGGACACATGGCTGCGCAACAAGGGCATCGACACCCTGGTCGTCACCGGCGTCATCACCAACAACAGCGTCGAGGCCACCGTCCGCAACGCGGGCAATCTCGGCTATGACGTCCGGCTCGTCCAGGACGCCACCTACACCTTCGCGATGCGGGACTGGTCGGGGCGGCTGCGCACGGCGGACGAGGTGCACGACCTGTCGCTCGCCAACCTGTCGGGCGAATACGCGACGATCACCGACACGGCGGAGGTTTTGGCCGCGCTCGCCGGGTGAGTCCTTCTTTTCTCCGCCGATCATTTTCCGCGCCAGCTTTGCCGCCCCGCCCCGTGAAACGGTCGCAACGGTTGGGCCGAAACCTTGTCCTTCGGACAAGGGCCGCCCCGCCGTCCCGCGCCGTTGAACAGGGAGTCTCCGATGGCTGGACAGAACACCCGCGCGCCGGAATGGAAGACCAAGATGGGCTTCATCAAGGACGCGCTCGATCAGTATGAGGCGAAGAAAATCAGCCGTTGGCAGGTCATCAACCGCCTGCTGCATGTCGGCGTGTCGGCGGACGACGCCAACCAGATCGCCGACCGGGGAACGATTCCGCACAGCCTGACCCGCATGCTGCTGGAACCCTACGGAACGCCGTAACCACCCGATTGGGGCGCCCCTGCCCCGAAAATCCAGCCCTCGCGACACCGCGCCCGCTCGTCCAGCGCGGGCGGCGTCCACAGGCCGGGCTTGGCCGCCAACCAGCGCAGCCCCGCCGCCGAAACCAGCGCGTCGGTCGCGTGGTCGCTGACCACGCCGCTCAAGCCCAAGGGGCGCGAGTCCAAACGCGCCAACGCGGCGTCAAGCTCCGCCCCGTCGCGGATTTTGCGCTGGCCGAATCCGGCGTGCTTCAGGAACAGGCGCGGGTAAATCTCGGTCAGCGCGGTGTGTCCCGGCTTCACCGCGTCAAAGGGCCAGACCGCCACCGCGTCGGGCGCCGCCGCGCGCAGGGCGCGCAGCACGCGCATTCCGGCCAGACCGCCCTTCCCCACCTGTTTGGCGCCGATCAGCTTGTAGGGGCTTTGCGGGCTGCCCAAGCCATCGGCGCGGCAGGCGATTTCCGTCGCCCGGTGGGGATCGTCCCACCAATCCGGTTGTGGCCCGCCCCGCCAGAATCCGGCGCCATGGACCGGGTGTTCGGCGAAGGGCGCGCCGCCGAAATCGGGTTCGTCAGCGCAGATCCGTTCAATCTCGTTCCAAAGATCGAAGACGCCCGCGTCAGCGGGCAACGTCCGCCCGGCCACCGCGAAAGGCAGTGAAAAGGCGCAATCAATCCCGACCAGCGCCACCCCATCCGCCACCCCGGCGCGCAGCCACTCGAACACCGCCGTCCGCGACCACCAGCCGCCCGGCGGCTCCACCAACCGGGGCGCGGCGTCCCCCGCCCCGCATTCCGCCACGGCGATTCCGGCGTAGCGCTTGCCCCGCGCCCCGGACCAGTCGATGGCGACAAAGCGGTCGAAAGGCAACGGAGTCACGATTCACACCACGATGTCGGCGTGTTCTTTCAACTCGACCGGCGCGTTGGCGCCCAACGGATCCAGGACGATCCGAACGCCTTCCCGACGGGCGAATTTGAACGCCGGTATGAAATCGCGATCCGCCGTGACCACAATGATGCAACGGACCATTTCACGCAAAGCCAAGCGGGCGATGTCCATGCCGATGCGCATGTCCACGCCCTTTTGCTCCACATTCAGCTCAAAATCACCGTCTTCAAGCGTCCGTCCGCTCTTGACCAATGATTTTCGCGCGTCGCCCTTCAGGATCCAGCGGTTTTCGCCGAGATAGGTCTCGCCAAGCCGCAAAGCCATGTTCGGTTTGAGCTTCAGCTTGTCGTAAAGACTTTGCGCGTGGCGATGACGCTCCGACGCCCCCAAGGCCCAATTCGCTCCCGTCACCGGGCGGGCGACGTTTCCCGACAAGGGGGGAGCGTCGTAATAGTAAATCCGCAAAAGCTCGTAATCCGCCACCCACGCCAGATTTTGCAAACGGGCGCATTCCGATTCAATGTCGTCTGCGCTGGTAAAAGCGGCGTCGCCAGCGGCCCGCTTGCGTGAATTCAGGATCTTCGTGGCAAAGCCGCCATCAATCATGATGGCGTAACGGGCCTTGAGCATGGAGCCTGCGCAAAAAAATGGGGCCAACGCTTTCCTCCGCGACATGCGTCGCTTCATCGGAAAGACGTTGGCCCGCTCGTTTATGCCGTCGGGAACGCAATCAGCGCGCCCTGTGACGCCACTTTAACGCGCATCGGCGAAAAGACCAATCAAAAGATCGGCAGAGCGAAAGGTTACAGCTCCACCACCTCGACCACCCCCGGCACCGCTTTCAGGGCGGAGCGGCTTTGCGCGGTGATGGCGTAGGAGCCGGGGAGTTCGATCTCCACCTCCTTCAGCGGTTCGATTTCGACCAGGACGTTGATCTTGCTCTTGCCGCGCGACAGGCGTTCCAGGGTGCCGCGCATCGCCTCGATCGGTCGTTCGTCGCGCAGGACGATTCGCAGACCGGCGCTGACCGACGCCACCGCCTCCTCCAGCGGTTTGATCTCCTGGCAGGTCAGGCGGACCTCTTCGCCGTTCAACTGGGCGTCCACGGTCAGCAGCACCGGGGTTCCCGGCTCCAGCATCGCCCGGTTGACCGCCAGGATCTCGGAAAACAGCGTCACCTCATAGCCGCCGGTGGCGTCGGACAACTCAACGAAAGCGAAACGATTCCCAGATTTCGAGGTCTTTTCCTTCTTGGAAACGATGATGCCCGCCATCTTGTAGCGGGTGGAGCCGCCCTTTTTCATCGCCACCGCCAGATCGGCGGAACGCACCACCTTCATCCGCCCCAACGGCCCCGAATAGGCGTCCAGCGGGTGGGCCGACAGGTAAAAGCCGATGGCCGAGAACTCATGCTTGAGCTTGTCCAGCGGCTCCCAATCCTTGACCTTGGGCAAATCCGGTTCGGGCAAGCCGCCGCCCCCGCCGCCGAACAGATTGCCGATGCCGCTGTCGCGCTCGGCGGCTTCGGCCTGGGCGTAGCGGATGATGGTTTCCAGCGCGGCGTGCACCTGCGCCCGGTTAGGGTTCAGCCCGTCGAAGGCTCCGGCGCAGGCCAGATTTTCAAGCTGCCGCTTGTTGATCGTCTTCAGATCCAGGCGGCGGGCGAAATCGAACAGGCTCTTGTAAGGGCCGTTCTTCCGCCGCTCCTCCACCACCGCCCGCATGGCCGGGGCGCCCACGCCCTTGACGGCGGCCAATGCGTAGCGCACCGCCTTCACCCCCTCGCCAAGCTGCTCGACGCCGAAGATCGCGTCGGATTTGTTGATGTCGGGGGTCAGCAGCTTGACCTTCAGCCGGGCCAACTCCTGCCGGAAGACGTTCAGCTTGTCGGTGTTGCCAAGGTCGAGCGTCATCGACGCCGCCATGAACTCCACCGGGTGGTTGGCCTTCAAATAAGCGGTGTGATAGGCGACCAGCGCATAGGCGGCGGCGTGGGATTTGTTGAAGCCGTAACCGGCGAATTTCATCACCTGATCGAAAATCAAGCTGGCCTGTTCGGCCTTCACCGCGCGCTGTTCGGCCCCGTCGCAGAAGATCTTGCGCTGGGCGTCCATCTCCTCCTTGATCTTCTTGCCCATGGCGCGGCGCAACAGATCGGCGCCGCCCAGCGAATAGCCGGACAGCACCTGAGCGATCTGCATCACCTGTTCCTGGTAGATCATGATCCCGAAGGTTTCCTTCAGGATGCCTTCCAGGCTGTCGTGCATGTAATCGGCGGGTTCCTCGCCGTTCTTCACCCGAATGTATTTGGGGATGTTGTCCATCGGGCCGGGCCGGTAGAGCGAGACCAGCGCGATGATGTCCTCGAACCGATTGGGCTTCAGCCGCCGCAGCACGTCGCGCATGCCGGAGCTTTCCAACTGGAACACCCCCGTCGCCTCGGCCCGGCTGAGAAGCTGGAAGCTCTTCTCGTCGTCCAGCGGCACGATGGTCAGATCGGGCTTTTCCGGGATCAGATTGACCGCCACCTGCAACACGGTCAGCGTCTTCAAGCCGAGAAAGTCGAACTTCACCAGCCCGGCCTGTTCGACATACTTCATGTTGAACTGGGTGACGGGCATGTCCGAACGCGGATCGCGGTACAGCGGCACCAGATCATGCAAGGGCCGGTCGGCGATCACCACGCCCGCCGCGTGGGTGGAGGCGTGGCGGTACAGCCCTTCCAGCTTCAGCGCGATGTCGATCAGATGGCGCACGGTGTCGTCGCCGTCGCGGGCGGCGCGCAGCATCTCTTCGCTGTCCAGCGCCTGTTGCAGCGTGACCGGGTTGGCCGGGTTGTTCGGCACCATCTTGCAGATCTTGTCCACCTGCCCATAGGGCATCTGCAACACGCGGCCAACGTCGCGCAGCACGGCGCGGGCCTGAAGCTTTCCAAAGGTGATGATCTGGGCGACGCGGTCGTAGCCGTATTTGTCCTGAACGTAGCGGATGACCTCTTCGCGGCGGTCCTGGCAGAAATCGATGTCGAAGTCGGGCATCGACACGCGTTCGGGATTCAAAAACCGCTCGAACAGCAGGCCGAAGCGCAGGGGATCCAGATCGGTGATGGTCAGCGCCCAGGCGACCACGGACCCGGCGCCCGACCCACGGCCCGGCCCCACCGGAATGTCGTGGTTCTTCGCCCATTTGATGAAGTCGGCGACGATCAGGAAATAGCCGGGGAACTTCATGTTGACGATGACGTCCAGCTCGAATTCCAGCCGGTCAAAATACGTCTTGCGGGTTTCGGCGCGCTGTTCCGGCGTCATCGACGGGGTGTAGACGGCCTTTTCCAGCCGCATGTCCAGCCCGGCGCGCGATTGGGCGCGCAGCTCGTCATCCTCCGTCCGCCCGCCTTCGCAGGCAAACGGCGGCAGGATCGGTTTGACCGGGCGCAGCAGGTAGGAGCAACGGCGCGCGATCACCAGCGTGTTGTCCACCGCCTCCGGCAGATCGGCGAACAGCTCCCGCATTTCGGCGGCGGATTTGAAACGATGGTCGGCGGTCAGCCGCCGCCGCTCGCTCTGGCTGATGTAAGCGCCCTCGGCGATGCAGAGCAGCGCGTCGTGCGCCTCATACATGTCGGCGGTGGCGAAATAACAGTCGTTGGTGGCGACCAGCGGCAGATCATGGGCATAGGCCAGATCGATCAGCGCCGGTTCGATCGCGTCCTCGTTGGCGGCGAAGGGCGCGCCATGGCGTTGCAGCTCAACGTAGAGCCGTCCGGGAAACAGCCGCTTCAGCCGCTCCAGGACGTCGAGCGCCAGATCCTTTTGCCCCTCGCCCAGCAACCGCCCGAGCGAACCGCCAACGCCGCCGGTCAACGCGATCAAACCGCCCGAATGCCCCTCCAGCGCGTCCAACGCCACCTGCGGCCCGGCCAGCGGATCCGATTCCAGGAAGGCTTTCGACACCAGCACCATCAGATTGCGGTAGCCCTCCTCGTTCTGGCAGAGCAGGACGAGTTGGTCGGGGGTTGACGCCGCCTTGCCGGGCAAGCCGGGTTTGGTCGCCGCCGGGCCGACGCGGGTGATTCCCAAAACCGTGCCGATGATCGGCTGAACGCCGCTGTCCGACGCCGCCAGCGCGAATTCCAGCGCGCCGAACAGGTTGCCGGTGTCCGTCACCGCCACGGCGGGCATCTGCTGTTTCTGGCAGAGCTTCACAAGCTCCTTCACCTTGATCGCCCCCTCCGACAGCGAATAGGCGGAATGGACGCGCAGATGGATGAAGTCGGCGTGGGGCATGGCAACCATGGGCGATCAGGACAGGTCAGCGGGTTCTAGCACACCCCCCGCCCCCATCTCCACGCTCGCCGCCTCGCCCGCCGCCTGCGCGGTCGCCCCCGGCTTCCATTCGTGCTATGCACAAGCAATAGAAACGCCAAAAACGATGGGGAGGATGCCGCGATGGATCGGCTGCGCCTTGGTCGAGCGGTTGGATGGATCACCCTGTCGGCGGCCCTGCTGACGACGACGGCGTGCCAGACCACAACCGCCCCCCCCGCCGCCCCAACGGCCAGCGGCTTGGCGAGCGGGCCGGAGCGCCCCTTTCGCAGCGGGCGCGGCTGGACCGTGACCATTCAAAAGCCGGACGGCGGCAAGCCCTTCTGTCAGGCGACGCGCAACCCCGACGGCGCCGCCGACGGCGGGCCGCGCATGGTCTTTCGCACCGCCGCCGTTGAATCGGGCTTCGTGTTGTCCGGCGTCAGCCACCTCGCCACGCCCGGCGAGCGGTACGAGCTGACCGCCAGCTTTGACCAGGGGGCCAAGCTGACGCTCAGCGGGCGCGGCCTGCCCGACGGCTCTCTTTACGTCGCCATCCCGTCAAAAACCTATCTGGACGCGTTGGAATCCTTCGCCCGCAACCGGCGCGTCACCTTCCGCAACGCGGCCTTGGGCGATCTGGGGAGCATGGCGCTGACCGGAAGCTCGTGGGCGATCAACGCGTCGGACGAGTGCCGCATTCTGAACGCGGATTCCTGACCCGCGCGCCGCGCGGACCTTCACCGGATTGACGGAAAAGCGCGTGCCTGTCTAGCATCCGAACAATGCGCACCATCCACATCCTTTTGGCCGTTGCGGTCGCCGCCGTCTGGGGCCTCAACTTCGTCGCGATCAAGGTCGGCCTCCGCGACTTTCCGCCGATTCTTTTCTCCAGCCTGCGCTTCGCCCTGGCGGCTTTGCCGCTGCTTATTCTCGGGATGCGCGGCGGCCCGCCGGTGCCGTGGCGCTTCATCGTCGGCATCGGCGTGACGCTGGGCGTCGTCAAATTTCCGCTGCTGTTTTTCGGCATGGACGTCGGCATGCCCGCCGGGTTGGCCTCGCTGGTGCTGCAATCGCAAGCCTTTTTCACCGCGATCTTCGCCGCCTTCGTCTTGGGCGACCGGCCCGGCCCCAAGCAGGTCCTGGGCATGGTCGTCGCCTTCGCCGGGGTTGGCGTGATCGCGGCGGAAATGCCGGCGGGCGATTCGCTCCTCGGCCTTGCGCTTTGCGTCGCCGCCGCCGCCGTCTGGGGCGTGTCGAACATCATCATGAAGCAGGCCAAGGCCCCCGATCTGTTCGGCATGATGATGTGGGTCAGCCTGATTCCGCCAATTCCCCTGCTGATTCTGTCGTTTCTGGTCGAGGGGCCGGACCGGATCGCCCACGCCTTCGCCAGCTTGAGCTGGCTGGGGGTCGGCGCGCTGCTCTACATCGCGGCGGGGGCGACTCTGTTCGGCTTCGCCGCCTGGGGTTTCCTGATGCGGCATTACCCGGCCAGTCTGGTCGCCCCCTTCTCGCTGCTGGTGCCGATCTTCGGCATGAGTTCCAGCGCGCTGCTGCTGGGCGAAACCTTCTCCACCCTCAAATTGCTGGGCGGTCTGTTGGTGTTCTGCGGCCTCGCTTTGTCGGTCTTGAAAGTCCCAACTCTGGCCCGCGCCAGGGCGTGACGCGGTCCCTCCCCCGCGTCGGCGGGAGAGGGGCATATCAGCCGCTCACCCCAGCTTGGCTTTGAGAAAATCCAGGCTGCGGGTCCAGGCCAGTTCGGCGGCGTCCTTGTTGTAACGCTCCGCCGAGGTGTCGTTGTGAAAGGCGTGGTTCACGCCGTCATACAGGTGGATCTGGTGGGCGACGCCCGCCTTGGTCAGCGCCTCGTCATAGGCGGGGACCGTCGCGTTGATGCGCTGGTCGAGACCGGCGTAATGCAGCAACAGCGCCGCCTTGATCCCGCCAACCGCCGCCGGATCGGGGGTCGGCCCGTAGAACGCCACGCCCGCCGTGAGGTCCGGCGCCGCGATGGCCAGCCGGTTGACCATGCCGCCGCCCCAGCAGAAACCGACCACCCCAACCTTGCCGGTTGAATGAGCGTGCGCGCCGAGGAAAGCGACGGTCGCCGTCAGATTGGCCACCGTCTTGCCCGCGTCAAGCTGGCCGATCAAGTCGCGCGCCTTGTCGGGGTCGGACGGCGTGCCGCCCAAGGGCGACAGCAGGTCGGGGGCCAAGGCCAGGAAGCCAGCGGCGGCCAAACGGCGGGCGACGTCCTCGACATAGGCGTTCAGCCCCCGGTTTTCGTGGATGACGATGACGGCGGGGGCCTTGTCCAGCGCCTTGGGCCGGGCGAGATAGCCCGCCACCTCGCCGCCCGCGCCCGGATAGGTGATTTTGGCGGCGGCGATCCGCCCGTCATCCTCGGCCACCAGGGCGGCGTTGGCGTAATTCGGCTCGATGCTGGCGAGAATCGCCGGAATGGCGGCGGCCCCGCCGACCAGAGCGGTCAGCCGTTCCAGAAACACCCGGCGCGGCAAAGGCGCGTGGGTGTATTCGTCGTAAAGATCGATGATGCGCTGGTCCATGGCGGAACGCCCTTTCCCCGTTGATCGGCTGGGTCAAGAGTGGGGGCGTGATCGCCGCCTGACAATAGGCCGGACGCGACAATCAGTGACGACAGCGGTTTTTACGCCGCCGCATGCTCCACCAAAATCCCGTCACGCATCTCCAGGATCCGGTCCATCCGGCGGGCCAGCTCCATGTTGTGGGTCGCCACCAGCGCCCCGACCCGCGCCTGCCGGACGATGGCGGTCAGCATGGCGAAGACATGCTCCGCCGTGTGGGGATCCAGATTGCCGGTCGGCTCGTCGGCGATCAGCAGGGACGGCGCGTTGGCCAGGGCGCGGGCGATGGCGACGCGCTGCTGCTCGCCGCCCGACAGGCGGGCCGGGCGGTGGCTGCCGCGCGCGTCCAGACCGACCATGTGCAGCAACTCGTCCGCCCGCTGCTTGGCCAGCCGTTTGGAGACGCCCGCGATCATCTGCGGCAGCACGACGTTTTCCTGCGCCGAGAATTCCGGCAACAGATGGTGGAACTGGTAGACGAAGCCGATGGAGCGCCGCCGCACCTCGGTGCGTTTGCCGTCGTCGAACCCCGACACGTCGGCCCCGGCGATGCGGACGACGCCCTCGGTCGGGCGCTCCAGCAGCCCGGCGATTTGCAGCAAGGTCGATTTGCCAGCCCCCGACGGGCCGACCAGCGCCACCAACTCGCCCGGCTGCACCGCTAGATCGGCGCCGCGCAGCACCTCCAGCACCGCGCCGCCCTGCTCAAAGCGGCGGACGATTCCCGTCATCTCCAGCATGGCGTCACTCATAGCGCAGGGCCTCCACCGGATCGAGACGGGCGGCGCGCCAGGACGGATAGATCGTGGCGGCGAAGGACAGCCCCAGCGCCATCACCGTCACCTGCGTCACCTCGCTCCAATCGATCTTGGCGGGCAGTTGCGACAGGAAATAGATCTCGGCGGAAAACAGGTTCGTGCCGGTCAGCCCCTGGATCGCCTGCCGAATGGTCTCGATGTTCAACGCGAAGGACACGCCCAGCCCCAGCCCCAGCAAGGTTCCCGTCACCCCGATGCTGGCCCCGGACAGGAAAAAGATCCGCATAATCATGCCCCGCGTCGCCCCCATGGTGCGCAGAATGGCGATGTCGCGCCCCTTGTCCTTCACCAGCATGATGAGGCTGGAGATGATGTTGAAGGCGGCCACCATGATGATGAGCGACAGGATCAGGAACATGACGTTCCGCTCCACCTGAAGGGCGGTGAAAAAGCTGGAGTTGGATTGCTGCCAATCGACCACCCGCCCCGCCCCGGCGACCACCGACTGCACGGCGTCGCGCGCCGCCCGGATCTGCACGGGATCCTGAACGAACACCTCCAGCGACGTCACCGCGTCGCCGGTGCGGAAAAAGGCCTGCGCCTCCGCCAACGGCAGGAAAATGAAGCTGTTGTCATACTCATACATGCCGATGTCAAAGATCGCGCCGATGGGATAGCTGCGCATCCGTGGCACCGTGCCAAAGGCGGTGACGTTGCCTTGCGGCGCGATCAGCGTGATCGAATCGCCGACCGACAGGCCCAACCGCTGCGCCATCCGCGCGCCAATCGCGACGCGATCCTCGCCAAACTCCTGCGCCGAGCCGCGCACCACGCCGCGCGCCAGCGTCGGACGCGCCTGAAAATCCTCCGCGCGCACCCCGCGCACCACGGCGCCGGAGGCGACGCCGCGCACCGAAACCAGCGCTTGGCCCTCCACCGTCGGCGTCACGTTGGTGACGCCCGGCGTCTCGCGCAGGCGGTTGGTCAGGACGTCAAAGTCGGGCAACGGCCCGCCCCGGACGTTGTAGACGTTGAGATGCCCGTTCAGCCCCAGCACCCGGCCCAGCAATTCGGCGCGAAAGCCGTTCATCACCGACATGACGATGATGAGCGTCGCCACCCCCAGCGCGATGCCGAGCAGCGAGAACCCCGCGATGACCGAAATAAACCCTTCCTGGCGTCGCGCCCGAAGGTAACGCATCGCGACCATGCGTTCAAAAGCGTTGAAGATCATTCTGCAAAGCCGTGCGCTGTGTGTGGGCCAAGCCCGGCCACCCTTTTGCTCAAGGATGGCCGAACCCGACAGGCGCGCTCAACCTACACACCGACTGTGACGCCGCAAAGGCGAAGTTACGCCGTCAGCTTGGCCAACGCCGCCTCGACCGACAGCTCTTCCTTTTCGCCGGTCGCGCGGCGCTTCAACTCAACCACGCCGGACTTCAGTCCGCGCGGCCCGACCACCAACTGCCACGGCACGCCGATCAGGTCCATGTCGGCGAATTTGGCGCCCGGACGCTCGTCGCGGTCGTCGTAGGCGACGTCCAGACCGGCGGCCTGGAGCTTGCCGTACAGGTCCAGACAGACGCGATCCGTCTCGGAATCGCCGACCTTCAGATTGATGAGGCCGACGTTGAAGGGCGCCACCGAATCCGGCCAGATGATGCCGTTGTCGTCGTGGCTGGCCTCGATGATCGCGCCCATCAGGCGTGACACGCCGATGCCGTAGGATCCCATTTCGACCGGGATCGACTCGCCGTTCGGCCCGGCGACCACGGCGTTCATCGGCTTGGAGTATTTGGTTCCAAAGTTGAAGATGTGGCCAACCTCGATGCCGCGCGCCGACACCAGATCGGCCTCGCCCACCGGGCAGCTCGCCGCGTCGTGCTTCTCGTCGGTCGCCGCGTAGATCGCCGTCACCTGATCGAAGAAGGGTTGCAGATCGTCGTCGAAGCCCGGCGCGTCCTTCAGAACGTCCAGCTCCATCCAATCCTTGTGGCAGAACACGCCGCTTTCGCCGGTGTCGGCCAGAATGATGAACTCGTGGCTGAGATCGCCGCCAATCGGGCCGGTGTCGGCGCGCATCGGGATCGCCTTCAGGCCCAAGCGGGCGTAGGTCCGCAGATAGGCCAGGAACATCTTCTGATAGGACCGGCGGGCGCTGTCGGCGTCGATGTCGAAGGAATAGGCGTCCTTCATCAAGAACTCACGCCCACGCATCACGCCGAAGCGCGGGCGGATCTCGTCCCGGAACTTCCATTGAATGTGGTAGAGATTCAGCGGCAACTGGCGGTAGCTTTTGACGAAGGTCCGGAAGATGTCAGTAATCATCTCCTCGTTCGTCGGGCCGAACAGCATCTCACGCTCGTGACGGTCGGTGATGCGCAGCATCTCCTTGCCGTAATCGTCGTAACGACCGCTTTCGCGCCACAGATCCGCCGATTGGATGGTCGGCATCAACAGTTCCTGAGCGCCCGCCGCGTTCTGCTCCTCGCGGACGATCTGCTCGATCTTCTTCAGCACCCGATGGCCCAGCGGCAGCCAGGCGTAGATCCCGGCGCTGGTCTGGCGGATCATCCCGGCCCGCAGCATCAGGCGGTGGGAGACGATCTGCGCCTCGGTCGGGGTCTCCTTGAGGGTCGGCATGAAGAAGCTGGACAGCCGCATGGCTCTGCTCTCGTGTGCAAGGTTCGGAGTCGCGCGGGCCGTCGGGTCCGCAACGCTGGTCGGGAAAGCGACTTTAGGTAGGACGCCCCCGCTTGTCCACTGCGGCGCGACCGGAAAGCCCCGGTCAGCGCCCCCGGCACAGCGCGACGAGTTCGGCCTCCGACGCGCCGCCCAAGGGTTGGCCGTTCAACAGCAGCCGACCGCCGTCCAGCGTCATCCGGCCAATCTCCATGGCGCCGGGCAGCCCAGCGGTTGGCAACCCAGCGGTGGGAACCTTCACCCCCAGGCGGCGCGCCAGATCCAGCGTCAACGGAATCTCGAAACGTTCGTTCGACAGGCTTGATCCCGCCGACCCCGGCAGATCGGCGGGGGCCACCGCCCGCCCCTTGACGTCCACCCCCGGCTTGTAGGCGACGTCCGGAGTCGGTTGATGGCGGGTGAGCGCCCGGCACAGCGCCGGATCGACGGTTGGTCGTCCCTGCTGGGCCTGGGCCGCGCCGCACAGAGCCAAAAGGCCCGTCCCCACCATCAAGCCCACGCGCCTCATCGCCGTTCCTTCACAGAGTGTGCGTTTGCTGAACCACCACCGGATTCGACATGGTTTTCCAATAAACCGTCAAATAAGGCATGCCCTTTTCCGCCTCTTCCTGCGTGCGGGCGGATTGGCGGATGTATTTGCCGATGAAGGGCTTGTTCACATGCTCCAAATCCACGGCGGCTTTCAGCACCAGGAACTCGCCGATCTTGTCCGGCAGATTGTAATGCCATTTCTGCAAGCACTCCGACGTGACGCCGGGTTTGGCCTGCTCCTTCTCGGACAGATAAAATTCCTGATGATGGTACTGGCTGATTTCTTTCCAGGCCTGCGCCAGACGCCCCGGCTTGACGCGCGGCATGCCCTTGAGGATGCGGACGTCGTCATGGAACAACGGCAGAAACCCCCGCCGCTCGGCCAATTCGGTCAGCATGGTGTGCAGACCGGCCATCACGCTTTCCCCGTCTTCCGTCGACCGCTGATCCTGCTTCGGCTGAGACTTCCGACCAAACAAGCCGCTGAAAAAGCCTTTTTTTTCCTTACTGGCGCCGCCGCTGGAATCGGCGCTGACCTTGCGTTCGTCCCACAGCGAATCCCAGGCGAAATCCCAAGCGGTGAACACGCCGTTGGAACGGTCGTCCAACACCGTCAACAAATACTCACGCCCTTCACGCTTCCAATCGACGTCACCAACAATCGCCCGAACCGGGCGGCGGCTGAGAACAACCGGGAGAATGCCGACGCGGACAAGATCAGCGTAAAATTCAACGAATGATGGCGTTTGAATGAATGGCAATTTCGAGCATGGCTGTAGCTCTGGCGCCAGCAGCTCCATGCTTTTTTTGGTTCGCTCCAACAGTTCAGTCGCCAAAACCGCAGCGAACTGGTCAAAGCGTTCATTCTCGTTCGCGGCCATTAACGCCTCGACTGTCCTTCCTTCCGCGCCTGAGCGTGGTTGCTGCCCGTCCGGCTCCGCCGATCACGTGACAACCATGTGGTAATCGAAGCAACATTACCAAGTAAACTGTTAACGTTTTCTGCAACGCAAACGGAAAGGAATCATCCGACGAATTGATCCGCAATCGGGTGGCGGCGGTTAAAAAAAGACCGCGCGGCGGATGCGGCGCGGCCTTTTGAGTTTAGGGAGGAATCGCCACCAGGCGTCGGACGAGAGGGAACATCGCTATTCCCTCCAATCACATGTGAAACTGTGAACCTGCCCCGCCGGGTTGGCAAGATGAAAAGACAGGCAGATCGGCCTTGTGCCTAATATTTTTGCGATTCTGCCAAAGCATTGATCGAATGGTGAAAAACACCGCAGGGTTTTGCCTTTTTTTTAGGCCGTCGCGCCCACCCGCCAAACAAGGGAACAGCGGCGCGCCGTCTTCTTGACGGCGTCCGTCAGGTCGCGCGAGAGCCGGAAGGCGCGCTCACATATCCTTAATCATGTCGCGGAAGGACACCAAACCCGACTGGCCAATGGCGTAGATCACCAACCAAATCACCAGCGCGACGACCGAGGTCGCCAGAACCTTCCGCCACATGCGCGGTTCGACCGGGGCGCTGGACGCCATGCCCGGTTCGGGATTCTCAGATATGCGAACCCCCCAGGGCAACACGGCGAACAGCGCCACCCACCAGACCACGACGTAGACAAAAATGCCCGAGATCCAGCCGTCCATCGTGCCCCCCTTGATCGTTCAGGCGTCAGGCCTGTTCCAACTCCACCAGCGTGCCACAGAAATCCTTCGGATGCAGGAACAGCACGGGTTTGTCATGGGCGCCAATTTTGGGTTCGCCATCGCCCAACACCCGCGCGCCCTGCGCCTTCAACTGGTCGCGCGCCGCCAGAATGTCATCCACCTCATAGCAAATATGATGGATGCCGCCCGACGCGTTCTTTTCCAGGAAGGGCGCGATGGGCGATTTCTCGCCGAAGGGGTGCAGCAGCTCGATCTTGGTGTTCGGCAGGGTGACGAACACCACCGTCACGCCATGCGCCGCCAGATCGACCGGGGCCGACACGGCGGCCCCCAGCGTGTCGCGGTAGAGGGCCGTGGCCGCCGACAGGTCGGGAACGACGATGGCGACGTGGTTCAATTTTCCGATCATGGTGTCCTCACAAGCTCGTGGCCGCAGACGGTAGGCTGTTCACCGCCGTCAAACGCGGACCAAATGAACATCCGTGACCGGCTTCTTGCCATGAGACGCATTGAAGCAGCGGCGCACGGCGATGCGCGCCGCCTCCTTCACTTGGGCGTCGTCGGCGCGCGCAATCTTCGACAGACCGGCCACCGCCTCGCGCACCGCGTCCACGACGTCCAGCAGCATGTCGCGGTCGGCCACCTCGTCGATCAGCCCCATCACCGCCACCTGCGGCGCCGTCACCAACTCGCCGCGCGCCGTCATCACCAACGTGACCACGGAGGCGCCGTTGTTCACCATGCGGCTGCGCGTGCGCATCATGCCGTTGTCGAGCGGGATCAGGCGCTTGCCGTCCAGCGCCATGCGGCCCGAGCGGACATGGGCGACCACGCGGGCCGGGCCGTCGGGGCCTAGCCGGATCAACTCGCCGTTCGCCGGGACGATCTGGTCCGGGATCTGGCATTCCTGCGCCAAGGCCGCGTGCGCCTGCTGGTGGCGCTGCTCGCCATGGACCGGCACGGCGATGCGCGGGCGCACCCACTGGTACATGCGCACCAGCTCGTCCCGCGCCGGATGGCCGGAGACGTGGATCGCCTCCTCATCCGCCGTCACCAGCTCGATGCCCTGAGTCACCAACTGGTTCTGCATCCGCCCGATGGCGCGCTCGTTGCCGGGAATCTCGCGCGAGGAGAAGACGACGACGTCGCCGCGCGACAGGGTGATTTGCGGGTGGTCGTTTCCAGCGATGCGGGCGAGGGCCGAACGCGGCTCCCCCTGGCTGCCGGTGCAGATCAGCACCAGCTTTTCGCGCGGCAGATAGCCCGCGTCATGCTCCGACAGGAATTTCGGCACGTCCTTCAGATAGCCGTTGGCCCGCGCCGCGTCGTTGATCCGCCACAGCGACCGCCCGACCAGCGCGACATGCCGATCATGGGCCGCCGCCGCCACCGCGATGCTTTCCAGCCGGGCGACGTTGGTGGCGAAGCAACTGACCGCCACCCGCACGTTGGGATACCGCCCGATCAGATCGGTCAGGCTGGCCCGCACCGTCGCTTCCGACCCGGTCCAGCCGGGCACCAGAGCGTTGGTGCTGTCGCCGACCAGGGCCAACACCCCTTCGTCGCCGATCTCGCGCAACCGCTTTTCGTCGGCCACCGTGCCGATCAACGGATCGGGATCCAGCTTCCAATCGCCGGTGTGCACCACCGTCCCCGCCGAGGTGCGGATGGCGAGCGCGTTCGGCTCCGGGATCGAATGCGTCATGGTGACGTATTCCACCGCGAATGGACCGGCCTCCAGCGACCCGCCGAGCGGGATTTCGTGGATCGGCACGACGCCGCTCAAACCCCGCTCATGCAGCTTGGCGCGCAGAACCGACGCGGTGAAGGGCGTGCAATAGACCGGGCAGCGCAATTCCGGCCACAGATACTGAACGGCGCCGAGATGATCCTCGTGCGCGTGCGTCACCACCAGACCGACCAGATCCTCCCGCCGCTCCACGATGAAGCTGGGATCGGGCATGATGACGTCCAACCCCGGCATGGTGTCGTCGGCGAAGGAAATGCCGAGATCGACCATCAGCCACTTGCCGCGATGGCCGTAGAGGTTGAGGTTCATCCCGATTTCGCCGGAACCGCCGAGCGCCAGAAAATAAAGCGCGTCATCCTCCGGAACGAAGGGGTCCGCCGGACTCTTGGATGCACCGGCGGCTGCCTGGGAGGATTGGGTCATTTGCTCATGTTGCGCTTGTGGATCAGAAGGAGACCGCGAAGCGTCAGCTCGCCGTCGGTGTGTTCGATGACATGGGTCGCCTTGGCGAAAAGAACAGCCAATCCGCCGGTGGCGATCACCGTCATCGGGGCGCCATATTCGGCGCGAATTCGGGCGACCAGCCCTTCGATGAGGCCGACATAGCCCCAGAAGATGCCCGATTGCATGCAGGCGATGGTGTTTTTGCCGATCACCTCGGCGGGCGGCTGGATTTCCACGCGCGGCAGCTTCGACGCCGCCTTCTGCAAGGCTTCCAGCGACAGGTTCAGACCGGGCGCGATGACGCCGCCGCGATAATTGCCCTCGGCGTCCACCACATCGAAGGTGGTCGCCGTGCCGAAATCAATGACGATCAACGGCGTCTTGTAGGTCGCCGCCGCCGCCACCGTGTTGACCAGCCGGTCGGCCCCGACCTCTTCCGGGCGGTCCACCAGGGCCTTGGTCCCCAGATCAACCTCGGGCTGGCCGACGATCACCGGCTCGCAGCCGAAATGATCCTTGCACAGCCGCTTCAGGTTGAAGGTGGCCCCCGGAACGACGCTGGCCATGACCGCGCCGTGGATGTCCACCGGCTTCAACCCCTTCAGCGCCATCAGATGGGTCAGCCACACCATATATTCGTCGGATGTGCGCTTGGGATCGGTCGCGGTGCGCCAGATGCCGCGTTGGCGGTCGCCGTCATAAATGGCGAACACCACATTCGTGTTTCCGGCGTCGATGGCGAGCAACATGGCGAACGTCCGTTTCAGGCTGCGGGCGGTTGAGGGAAAAACACGTCGCCAGCGGTGATCCGCTGGCGGGGACCACCATCCTGTGGATCAAGCAACAGAACGCCGTCGCTGTCCAGATCCACGAAGACACCGGAGATTGTGCGGTCGGCCAAACGGACCAGAATTGGCGCGCCCAAGCCGCGCGCGCGGTCCAGCCAAGCCGCCCGGATCGGGGGGAAACCGAACTCCAACCACCGCTGGTACCAGACGGCCAAGCGTTCGGCGTAAATTTCCAGCAGGGCCGACGGGGCCAGAACCGGCGCGCCCTCGGCGATCAGCGAAGTCGCCGCGTAATCCGTCGTCTCCGGGAAATGGCGCAGATTGACGCCGACCCCCAACACCACCCAGGACACCAGACCGGACGGCGTCGGTTCCGATTCCAGAAGAATTCCGGACAGTTTGCGCCCGTGGATCAGGACGTCGTTCGGCCATTTGCAGCGGACGCCCGACGGATCGGGCAACACCGCCTCCGCCGTCTCAGCGATCGCCAGAGCGGCGACGAAGGAAATCTGCGCGGCGTCGGCGGGCAAGCGGTTGGGACGCAGGATGATGGAGCTGTAGAGATTGCCCTCCGGCGAGGTCCAGGCGCGCCCGCGCCGACCGCGCCCGCCCTCCTGGCGTCGCGCCCAGACAACCGTCCCCTCACCGGCCCCTGAACGCGCCAAAGCCTTCGCTTCGTCGTTCGTGCTGCCGACGGAGTCGAAGGCCTTGATGCGGAAGCCGGGAGGCAGACGCACGCGCGCCGCCTCCGCTTCGTTTGAACCACCGCTCATCCGGGCATCATCACCCGGCGAACAGCGCGGCCGCCGCAGCCGCCGCACTGTTCAGGATCGGGGCCGGAACGACGAAGAACAGCAGCGTGAACAGGCTGGTGACGACCAGGACGCCGGTCATGCCGTCATCCTCGACCTTGTCCACCGCCACCAGCGGCTCGTCGAAATACATGATCTTGACGATGCGCAGGTAGTAGAAGGCGCCGACCACGCTGGTCAGCACGCCGATGACGGCCAGCGTGTAATCCTGCACCTCGATGGCGGCCAGGAAGACATAGAGCTTACCGAAGAAACCGGCCATCGGCGGAATGCCGGCCATGGAGAACATGAAGATCGCCATGGTCGCCGCCAGCATCGGGTTGGTCTTCGACAGACCGGCGAAGTCCTTGATCTGCTCCAGCATCAGGCCCTTGGCCTTCATGCTGAGGATGACGGCGAAGGCGCCGATGTTCATGGCGACGTAGAGCGCCATGTAGATCAGCACGCCGCGCACGCCGTCCTGGTTGCCCGCCGCCAGACCGACCAGCGCGTAACCGACATGGCCGATGGAGCTGTAGGCCATCAGACGCTTGATGTTGGTCTGCATGATCGCGGCGAAGGAGCCGATGAGCATCGACAGCACGGCGGTGGCGACCAGAACCTGATGCCACTGGGCGGTGAGATGACCGAACGGCTCGATCAGAACGCGGGTGAGCAGCGCGATGGCGGCGACCTTGGGAGCGGCGGCGAAAAAGGCCGTCACCGGGGTCGGCGCGCCTTCATAGACGTCCGGCGCCCACATGTGGAACGGGGCCGCCGACACCTTGAAGGCCAAGCCGGTCAGCACGAACACCAAACCGATCACCACACCCGGCGAGGCGTGGGCGCCACCGGCGAACAAAGCGGCGATCTTGTCGAAGGAGGTCGTCCCGGCGAAGCCGTAGAGCAGCGAAGCGCCGTACAGCAGCATGCCCGACGACAGCGCGCCGAGGACGAAATACTTCAAACCGGCTTCCGACGACTTCGCGCTGTCGCGGCGGAAGGCCGCGATGACGTACAGCGCCAAGCTCTGCGTCTCCAGACCGACATAGAGAGAGATGAGATCGTTGGCCGAAATCATCATCAGCATGCCGAGCGTGGCGAACAGCATGAGCACCGGATACTCGAACCG
Organism: Azospirillum sp. FG154; assembly: GCF_057809575.1. Taxonomy (NCBI): domain Bacteria; kingdom Pseudomonadati; phylum Pseudomonadota; class Alphaproteobacteria; order Rhodospirillales; family Azospirillaceae; genus Azospirillum; species Azospirillum sp. FG154. The sequence goes on from NZ_JBMDKF010000008.1 coordinate 160,489, forward strand.
CGCCATCTGCTCCCGCTCATTGAAACCGAGCGAGAGGATGACGGACAGCGCCGCCGAGACCAGAACCAGCACCTTCATGAAGACGCCGAAGGCGTCCATCACGAACAGGCCATTGAAGGTGACGACGCGGCCCGCGCCATAGCCCATCGCCAGTATGGCGGCGAGCAGCATGACGACCACGGTCAGATAGGACACGGGGCGGGTGAACCCGTCGCCGCGAAAAACGCCGATCAGCAGCAGAGCCATCCCCGCGACCGCGAGGAAGATCTCCGGCAGGGCCGGCCAGATGTCGGGAAACACTGCGGTCATGTCGAAGAACCCCTTAGCGCGCGGCGACCGACACGCCGGACGCGGCGTGCGACGCGGCCAGCTTGGTCTGGTAGGTCTGGATCAGATGCTCGACCGACGCCGAGGTCACGTTCAGGAAGCTGCTCGGGTAAACGCCCATCCACAGAACCACGGCGACCAGCGGCACGAAGATGGCGACCTCGCGGGCGCTGAGGTCGAACATCGCCTTGACGTCCGGCTTCACCAGCTTGCCATAGACGACGCGGCGGTAGAGCCACAGCGCGTAGGCGGCGCCCAGCACCATGCCCGTCGCGGCCAGCGCGGCGACCCAGGTGTTGTCGCGGAAGACGCCCAGCAGAACCAGGAATTCGCCGACGAAACCAGCGGTGCCGGGCAAACCGACCGAGGCCATCGTCATGAACAGGAAGATGACGGCGTATTTCGGCATGTTCTTCACCAGACCGCCGTAACGGGCGATCTCGCGGGTGTGCAGCCGATCATAAACGACGCCGACGCACAGGAAGAGCGCGCCCGAGACGACGCCGTGCGACAGCATCTGGAACACGGAACCCTCGATGCCCTGCTGATTCAGCGCGAACATGCCGATGGTGACGAAGCCCATATGCGCGACCGACGAATAGGCGATCAGCTTCTTCATGTCTTCCTGCGCCAGCGCGACCAGCGAGGTGTAGATCACGGCGATGATCGACAGGGTGTAGATCAGCGGGGTGAAATACTCGGTCGCTTCCGGCAGGATCGGAATGTTGAAGCGCAGGAAGCCGTAACCGCCCATCTTCAGCAACACGCCGGCCAGAATGACCGAACCGGCGGTCGGCGCCTCGACGTGGGCGTCGGGCAACCAGGTGTGGACCGGCCACATCGGCACCTTCACGGCGAAGGAGGCGAAGAAGGCCAGCCACAGCCAGAGCTGCATGTTGCGCGGGAACTGGGTCGCGGTGATCGTCGGGATGTCGGTGGTGCCCGCCACATAATACATGGCCAGGATCGCCAGCAGCATCAGGACCGAGCCGAGCAGCGTGTAGAGGAAGAATTTGAACGCCGCGTACACGCGACGCCCGCCGCCCCAGATCCCGATGATGAGGAACATCGGGATCAGCACGCCCTCGAAGAACATGTAGAAGAGAACGAAATCCAGCGCGCAGAACATCCCGATCATCAGGGTTTCCAGCGCAAGGAAGGCGATCATGTACTCCTTGACCCGCATCTGCACCGATTCCCAGCTCGCCAGGACGCACATGGGCATCAGGAAGCCGGACAGGACGACGAACAGCACCGAAATGCCGTCGACGCCCATGTGATAGGTGATGCCGAAGTCCGGGATCCACGGCGCCTTCTCGACCAACTGGTAGCCGGGATTGCGCGGGTCGAAGTTGATCCAAATGAACAGCGTCAGCACGAAGGTGACGAGTGTCGTCCACAGCGCGATGTAGCGGACGTTCCGCACCACATCCGGCGACGTGCCCCTGCAAAACAGCAGGATCAACGCCACACCGACGAGCGGCAGGAAGGTCGTGAACGACAGGAGCGGCCAGCTAGCCATTTTTGTAGTTCCCCCTCAACCGCTCAACCGAACACGGAAAGCCAAGCGATCAGCAGAACGACGCCGATCACCATGGCAAACGCGTAATGATAGACATACCCCGACTGCAACCGGCTGGCGCGGCCCGCGATGTCGCGGGTGGCCGCCGCGACCCCGTCGGGGCCGACGCCGTCGATCAGCGCGCCGTCGCCCGACTTCCACAAGCCATGGCCCAGGGCCTTGGCCGGACGGACGAACAGCGCGTCGTACAGCTCGTCAAAGTACCATTTGTTGTACAGGAACTGGTGCAGCCCCTTGAACAGCCGCGCGAAGGTCGCGGGCAGGCTGGGGATCTGGATGTAGGCGATGTAGGCGGCGGCGATGCCGATCAAACCGACGACCAACGGCGCGATGCCCACCCAACCGGGCAGATGATGGTGCGCGGCCTCGATGCTGTCATGCTCGTGCAACGCCAGGATGGCCTTGCCCCAGAACTCCGCGCGGTCATGGCCGATGAACCATTGGTGGAAACCGACGCCCGCGAACAGCGCGCCCAACGCCAGCACCGCCAGCGGAACCAGCATGGTGATCGGCGATTCATGGGCGTGGTCGTAGACCGACTTCTCCATGCGCGGCTTGCCATGGAAGGTCATGAACAGCAGACGCCAGGAGTAGAAAGCCGTCAGCAGAGCGGCGGCGATGCCCAGCGCGAAGGCGAAGCGACCAACCGGGCTGCCCGAAGCGTAAGCCGCCTCCAGGATCATGTCCTTGGAATAGAAACCGGCGAAGAAAGGCAGACCGGCGAGCGCCAGATTGCCGATCCACATCACCGCGTAGGTGAAGGGGATCTTGCGCCAGACGCCGCCCATCTTCCGCATGTCCTGCTCGTGATGCAGGGCGTGGATGACCGAACCGGCGCCCAAGAACAGCAGCGCCTTGAAGAAGGCGTGCGTGAACAGGTGGAACATGGCCGCGCCATAAGCCGACACGCCCACCGCGAAGAACATGTAGCCAAGCTGGCTCATCGTCGAATAGGCGATGACCCGCTTGATGTCAAACTGGGTGAAACCGATGGTCGCCGCGACGAAGGCGGTCAAACCGCCGATCACCGCGACGACTTCCAGCGCCGACGGCGCGTATTCAAAGACCGGCGACAGGCGGCACAGCATGAACACGCCCGCCGTCACCATGGTGGCGGCGTGGATGAGCGCCGACACCGGGGTCGGGCCTTCCATCGCGTCCGGCAGCCAGGTGTGCAGGCCAAGCTGCGCCGACTTGCCCATCGCGCCCATGAACAGCAGCAGGCAGGCGATGGTCAGGCCGTTGAAGTCCCAGCTCAGGAAATGCAGCGTCACCCCGGTGATGGTCGGAGCCTTGGCGAAGATCGCGTCGAACTGGACGGAGCCGGTCAGCACGAAGATCGCGAAGATGCCGAGCGCAAAGCCGAAGTCGCCGACGCGGTTGACCAGAAAGGCCTTGATCGCGGCGGCGTTGGCCGAGGGCTTCTCGTACCAGAAATTGATGAGCAGGTAGGAGGCCAGACCGACGCCTTCCCAACCGAAGAACATCTGAACGAGGTTGTCCGCCGTCACCAGCATCAGCATGGCGAAGGTGAACAGCGACAGATAGCCCATGAAGCGCGGCTTCTGCGGATCCTCGGCCATGTAGCCGACGGAATAGACATGGACGCAGGCCGACACGGTGTTGACCACCACCAGCATCACGGCGGTGAGCTGATCGACGCGCAGCGCCCACGACACGTCCAACCCGCCGCTGCGGATCCAGGTCGCCAGTTCGATGGTGCGCGGATGTCCGCCGACGGCGACGTCGAAGAACAGCAGCCAGGACAGGAACGCCGAGAGCAGCACGGCGCCCGCCGTGACGAACTGCGCGGCGCGGTCGCCCGAGGTGGGCGGCGCGGCTGCGGCGTGATGGTCGTCGTGACCATCGTCGTGGGCGTCATCATGATGCGCGTGGTCGTCATGACCCTGCGCGTGGTGATCGTGACCGTGGTCATGACCATGCCCGTGACCAGCAGCCGACGGCGCGGCCTTCGGCCCGCCGAACAGCGCGATCGATCCGGCGACGAGGAACGCCAGAAGCGGGAGGAATACGACAAGCACTTCCATGGCGCCGCCTCAGCCCTTCATCATGTTGATGTCTTCGACTCGGATCGAGCCACGGTTGCGGAAGTAGACCACCAGTATGGCCAGACCGATGGCCGCCTCGGCGGCCGCCACGGTCAGGATAATCATGGCGAAGATCTGACCGACCAGATCGTGCAGATGCGTGGAGAAGGCGACCAGATTGAGGTTCACCGCCAGCAGCATCATTTCGATCGACATCAGGATGACGATGACGTTCTTCCGGTTCAGGAAGATCCCCAAGACACCCAGAGTGAAGACGATGGCCGAGACCGTCAGATAATGCCCGAGACCGATCTCCATGATTACACGCCCTCCCCGGACGAAACCTTGCGGATGGCGACAACCTCGTCCCGGCGACGGGCGAGCTGGGCGCCGATGTTCTGCTTCCGCACGCCCTCGCGATGACGCAGCGTCAGCACGATGGCCCCGATCATGGCGATCAGCAGGACGACGCCGCAGGCTTGGAACAGATAGACATACTGGGTGTACATCAACTGGCCCAGGGCCTGGGTGTTCGTCACCGAGGTGATCGCCGGGGTCGGCGCGGCGGCGAGCTTTTCAACGCCCGGCGCGACGATCCAACCGCCGACGACGGCGGCCAGTTCGGCCAGCAGGATCAAGCCGATCAAACCGCCCAGCGGCAGAACCTCCAGGGCGCCCTGCCGCAATTCGCGGAAGTTGATGTCCAGCATCATCACCACGAACAGGAACAGCACCGCGACCGCGCCGACATAGACGATGACCAGGATCATCGCGATGAATTCGGCGCCCATCAGCAGGCACAGACCCGCCGCCTGGAAAAAGGCGAGGATGAGATACAGGACGGAGTGAACAGGATTCCGCGACGAGATGACCATCACACCGGAGGCCACCAGCAGCGCGGCGAACACGTAAAAGGCGATGCCTTGCAGTATCATCGAATTTCTCGCTTCCGCTTACCGGTATGGAGCCTCGGCCGCGAGGTTCTGGGCAATCTCCGCCTCCCAGCGGTCGCCGTTCGCCAGCAGCTTCTGCTTGTTGTAAAAAAGCTCTTCACGATTTTCGGTGGAGAACTCGAAGTTCGGCCCCATGACCACCGCGTCCACCGGGCAGGCTTCTTGGCAGAGGCCGCAGTAGATGCATTTGGTCATGTCGATGTCGTAGCGCGTCGTCCGGCGGCTGCCGTCGTCGCGCGGTTCGGCCTCGATGGTGATGGCCAACGCCGGGCACACCGCCTCGCAGAGTTTGCAGGCGATGCACCGCTCCTCGCCGTTCGCGTAGCGGCGCAAGACATGCTCGCCACGGAAGCGGGAGCTGATCGGCCCCTTCTCATACGGGTAGTTCAGCGTGACCGTTGGCTTGAACATATAGCTGAAGGTCAGCGCAAGGCCGCTCACCAACTCGGTCAGGAACAGGCTGCGCGCCGCGCGGTCGAGGAACGCCATGGCCTCTTCGTCTCCTTCCTTGCCGACGGGCCGCGACGGGCGCGTCGGCATCTTCAACGAAATTCAGTGATGGGCTTGATCGGGCGGCTTACTTGGGCAGCCAACCGAACGTCACCAACACACCGGCGGTCAGAACGACCCAGAACAGCGAGAATGGCAGGAAAACCTTCCACCCCAGCCGCATCAACTGGTCGTAGCGGTAGCGCGGCATGGTGGCGCGAACCCACACGAACGTGAACAGACAGGCGCTGATCTTCAACGCGAACCAGACGATGCCCGGCACCCAGGTGAAGGGCGCGAAGGGCAAGGGCGACAGCCAACCACCCAGGAACAGGATGCTGGTCATCGCGCTCATCAGGATCATGTTGGCGTATTCGCCGAGGAAGAAGAGCGCGAAGGGGGCCGAGCTGTATTCCACCATGAAGCCGGCGACCAACTCCGACTCGCCTTCCGGCAAATCGAAGGGCGAACGGTTCGTCTCAGCCAAAGCCGAGATGAAGAACATGATGAACATCGGGAACAGCGGGATCGCGAACCAGATCTTCTCCTGCGCGTGCACGATGGCCGTCAGGTTCAGCGAGCCGACGCAGAGCAGCACCGTGATGATGATGAGGCCCATCGAGACCTCATACGACACCATCTGCGCCGCCGAACGCAGCGCGCCGAGGAAGGCGTAGCGCGAGTTCGACGCCCAGCCCGCCATGACGATGCCGTACACGCCCAGCGACGAGATCGCGAAGAGATACAGGACGCCGACGTTGATGTTCGACAGCACGACGCCGTAATCGAACGGGATGACCGCCCAGGCGACCAGCGCCAGGAAGAAGGTAATCATCGGCGCGATGTAGAAGACGACGCGGTTGGCGCCCTCGGGCAGGATCTGCTCCTTGGCGAACAGCTTCAGGCCGTCGGCGAAGGGTTGCAGCAGACCGAAGGGACCGACCAGCGACGGCCCCTGGCGCAACTGCATCGCGCCCATGATCTTGCGTTCGGCGTAGGTCATGAAGGCCACCGCGACCAGCAAAGGCACGGTGATCGCCAGGATCTTCAGAACCATGATGATGAGCGGCAGCAGGAAGCCGCTAAAGAACTCAGCCATGGGTGCCAGTCCTCTCCTGAGCCGGGCCGACCAGCGCTTCCGCGCAGTTGGCCATCGTCACCGACGCCCGGCTGATCGGGTCGGTCATGTAGAAGTTGGTGATCGGCGACACGAAGGGCGCCGAGTCGACCGGCCCTTGCGCGCCGAACGGCGCCCAGGTGGCGGGCGTCATCTGGCCGACCGACGCGAAGATCGGGTTCGCCGCGATCAGACGCTGGCGCAGCTGCGTCTGCGTGTCGAAGGGCAGCGTGGCGCCCAGCGCTTCCGACAGGGCGCGCAGGATCTTCCAATCCTCGCGCGCTTCGCCGGGCGGGAACGCCGCCAGACGGGCGAGCTGCGGACGGCCTTCGGTGTTGACGTAGACCGCGTTCTTTTCGGTGTAGGCGGCGCCCGGCAGGATCACGTCGGCGCGGTGCGCCCCGGCGTCGCCATGGTGGCCCTGATAGACCACGAAGGCCTTGCCCAGCTTGGCCGTGTCGATCTCGTCGGCGCCCAGCAGATAGACGACGTCGATCTCGCCCTTGCTCGCCCCGTCAAGGATGCCGTGCAGGTCGCGACCGCCCGGCCCCGGCAGGAAGCCGGTCTCGATGCCGCCGACGCGCCCGGCGGCGGTGTGCAGCACGTTGAAGCCGCTCCAATCGTCGCGGAACATGCCATAGACTTCGCCGGTGATGCGGGCGGCGGCCTGAACCGCCAAACCGTCAGCGCGCTGGAACGCGCCCATGCCGACGATCATCAGCGGGTTCTTGGCGTTGCGCAGCGTCTCGGAGAAGGGGTGCGAGCCGTCGGTGAGCTGCTGGAGCGTCTCCGGCCCCGCGCCGATGTGGGCGTAGGGGTAGGTCAGATCCTTTTGCTCGCCGATCAGCGCGATCTTGACGTTGCCAGCCAGATAGCGCTTGCGGATGCGGGCGTTGACCAGCGTGCCTTCCCAACGCGGGTTGGTGCCGACCAGCAGGATGACGTCCGCCTTTTCGATCCCGGCGATGCCGGAATTGAACAGATAGCCCGCGCGCACCGAGGTGTCGAAGCGCGCGCCGTCCTGGCGGCAATCCAGGTTGGTCGATCCCAGACGGCCCATCAGCTCCTTCAGAGCGAATTGGGCCTCCACGTCGGCCAGATCGCCGGAGATCGCGGCGATGCGGTCGCCCGCCACGCCCTTGACCTTGGCGGCGATGGCGGCGAAGGCGTCGGCCCAGCTCGCCGCGACCAGCTTTCCGTTCTTGCGCACATAGGGACGGTCAAGGCGCTGGCGCTTCAGCCCGTCATAGGCGTAACGGCTCTTGTCGCTCAGCCATTCCTCGTTGATGTCGTCGTTGACGCGCGGCAGAACACGCATCACCTCGGCCCCGCGCGCGTCGACGCGGATGTTCGAGCCGACCGCGTCGAGCACGTCGATGGTCTCGGTCTTGCGCAGTTCCCAGGGCCGCGCCGTGAAGGCGTAGGGCTTGTGGGTCAGCGCGCCGACCGGGCAGACGTCGGCGAGATTGCCCGACAATTCCGACCCGATGGCCTTTTCAACGAAGGTGGTGATCTCCATATGCTCGCCACGGTACACGGCGCCCACGTCGGGGACGCCGGCCACTTCGTTGATGAAGCGGACGCAGCGGGTGCAATGGATGCAACGGGTCATGATGGTCTTGATGACCGGACCCATATATTTGTCCTGGACGGCGCGCTTGTTTTCCAGGTAGCGGCCCCGGTCGAAGCCATAGGCCATGGCCTGGTCCTGCAAATCGCACTCGCCGCCCTGATCGCAGATCGGGCAATCCAGCGGGTGGTTGATGAGCAGGAACTCCATGACGCCCTTGCGGGCCTTCAGGACGGTCTCGCTGTTGGTCTTGACGACCATACCGTCGCCGCAGGGCATGGCGCAGGACGCGACCGGCTTGGGCGCGCGCTCCATCTCCACCAGACACATGCGGCAGTTGGCCGGCACGCTGAGGCGCTCGTGGTAGCAAAAGCGCGGAATCTCGATCCCCAGTTGCTCGCAAGCCTGGAGGATCGAGGTGCCCGGCTCGACCTCGATCTCGATCCCGTCGATGGTAAGTTTCGGCATGGGAACGGGAACTCCTTACTCAGCCGCCAGCGGCGCAGCGTTGCGATAGGCCTGGATGCGCCGCTCGACTTCCGGGCGGAAGTGGCGGAACAGGCCCTGGATCGGCCACGCGGCGGCGTCGCCCAGCGCGCAGATGGTGTGACCTTCGACCTGCTTGGTGACTTGCAGCAGCAGGTCGATTTCCTCCATCCGGGCGTTGCCCGTCACCATCCGCTGCATGACTCGGCTCATCCAGCCGGTGCCTTCGCGGCACGGCGTGCATTGGCCGCAGGATTCATGCGCGTAGAAGCTCGACAGCCGGGCGATGGCCTTCACGATGTCGGTCGACTTGTCCATGACGATGACCGCCGCCGTGCCGAGGCCGGAGCGGACGTCGCGCAGCGAGTCGAAATCCATCAGGACGGTGTCGCAGATCTCTTTGGTCAGCACTGGAACCGAGGAGCCGCCGGGGATGATCGCCAGCAGATTGTCCCAACCGCCGCGCACGCCGCCGGCGTGACGCTCGATCAGCTCCTTCAGCGGGATGCCCATCTCTTCTTCGACGTTGCACGGCTTGTTGACGTGCCCGGAGATGCAGAAGAGCTTGGTGCCGGTGTTCTTCGGGCGGCCAAGACCGGCGAACCAACCGGCGCCGCGCCGCAGAATGGTCGGAACCACCGCGATCGATTCGACGTTGTTCACCGTGGTCGGGCAGGAATAGAGACCGGCCTGGGCGGGGAACGGCGGCTTGTTGCGCGGCTGGCCCTTCTTGCCCTCGATGGACTCGATGAGCGCGGTTTCCTCTCCGCAGATGTAGGCGCCAGCGCCCCGGTGGATGAAGACGTCGTAGCTGTAGCCGGTGCCGCAGGCGTTCTTGCCGATCAGCCCCGCCGCATACGCCTCGTCAATCGCGCGCTGGACGTTGGAGCTTTCGTTGTAGAACTCGCCACGGATGTAGATGTAGCAGGCGCTGGCCCCGATGGCGAAACCGGCGATCAGGCAGCCTTCGATCAGCTTGTGCGGATCGTGGCGCAGAATGTCGCGGTCCTTGCAGGTGCCAGGCTCGCCCTCGTCGGCGTTGATGACCAGATAGACGGGCTTGTCGGTCACGTTCTTCGGCATGAAGGACCACTTCATGCCGGTCGAGAATCCGGCGCCGCCGCGTCCGCGCAGGCCCGATTCCTTGACGTTGTCGATGATCCACTCGCGCCCATTCTGGAGAATGGCCGCCGTGTTGTCCCAGTCACCGCGCTTGCGGGCCGCCTCAAGACCGAAGTCCTGGAAGCCGTAGAGGTTGGTGAAGATGCGGTCCTCGTCGCGAAGCATCGCGGTCTCCCCCCTCAGTCGTCAGCCAGATTGGAAGTGCTGGGCGTGGTGAAGGCCGCCAGCGTGGTCGGCCCGCCGAGCGGCTCCGACGATTGGCGACCGATCTGCGACCCGGCCTTGGGCTTTTCACCGCGCTTGAGCGCCTCGATCAGCCCGTCGATGTGCTCCGGCGCGACGTCTTCGTAATAGTCGTCGCCGATCTGGACAACCGGCGCGTTGACGCAGGCGCCCGAGCATTCAACCTCGCCCAGCGTGAACTCACCGTCCGCCGTGGTCTCGCCCAGCCCGACGCCCAGCTTTTTCTTGCAGGCGTGGACGATGTCGTCCGAACCGCGCAGCCAGCAGGGGGTGGTGGTGCAGACCTGGATGTGATGCTTGCCGACCGGATTCTTGTTGTACATCGTGTAGAAGGTCGCCACCTCATACACGCGGATGCGCGGCATCCCCAACAGGTCGGCCACGGCGTCCATGGCGACGCGGGGCAACCAGCCGCCATTCTGGCGTTGGGCGACGTCCAGCAGCGGCATGCAGGCGCTGGCCTGCTTGCCTTCCGGGTATTTGGCGATGATTCGCTTGGCCAGCTCCAGATTCTCCTGGGTGAAGGCAAAGCTCGTCGGCTCGTGGCCGTGATCGGAAGCGGGCGCGCTCATCGATCGATCTCTCCGAAAACGATGTCCATGGACGCGATGTTGGCGACGGCGTCGGCCAGCATGTGACCCTTGGACATGAAGTCCAGGCCCTGAAGATGGGCAAATCCCGGCGCGCGGATCTTGCAGCGGTAGGGCTTGTTCGTGCCGTCGGACACCAGATACACGCCGAATTCGCCCTTGGGCGCTTCGATGGCGGTGTAGGTTTCGCCCGCCGGAACGTGGAAGCCTTCGGTGAAGAGCTTGAAATGGTGGATCAGCGCTTCCATCGACCGCTTCATCTCGCCGCGCGGCGGCGGCGACACCTTCCGGTCCTCGATCTTGTAAGGACCGTCCGGCATCTCCTTGCAGCACTGGCGGATGATGCGCAGCGACTGGCGCATCTCTTCCATGCGGACCAGATAGCGCGCCCAGCAATCGCCCGTCAGCCCGACCGGAACGTCGAAGTCCATGCGGTCATAGACCTCATAGGGCTGCGACTTGCGCAGATCCCAGGCGACGCCGGAGCCGCGCAGCATCGGGCCGGTGAAAGCCCAATCGAGCGCTTGTTCCTTGGTGACGATGCCGATGTCGACGGTGCGCTGCTTGAAGATGCGGTTGTCGGTCAACAGATTGTCGACGTCTTCCATGAATTTGGGGAAATTCTCGGTGAACGCCCAAATATCCTCAAGCAGACCATCCGGCAGGTCCCAGGCGACGCCGCCCGGACGGAAATAATTGGCGTGCAGACGCGCGCCCGACACCCGCTCGTAAAACTCCATCAGCAGCTCGCGCTGCTCGAAGCCCCACAGCGGCGGGGTGATGGCGCCGACGTCGATGGCGCCCATCGTGACCGCGAGAATGTGGTTCAGGATGCGGGTGATTTCCGAGAACAGCACGCGGATGTATTGCGCGCGCAACGGCAGCTTGATCTGCAACAGATTCTCGACGCCGAGCACGAAGGCGTGCTCCATGCACATCGGGCTGACGTAATCGAGGCGGTCGAAATAGGGCGTCGCCTGGATGTAGGTCTTGTATTCGATCAGCTTTTCGGTGCCACGGTGCAGCAGGCCGATGTGCGGGTCGCACCGCTCGACCACTTCGCCGTTCAGCTCCATCACCAGACGGAGCACGCCGTGGGCCGCCGGGTGCTGCGGCCCGAAATTCATCGTGTAGGGCTTGATCTGCGTCTTGGCGGCCGGGCCGCCGGCGCCAGCCACGACGACCCCAGTCGCCTCGGCGCCGGTCGCCGTTTCGCTCGTCACGGTCGTCATGCTCACGGCTTCTTGCTCCCGTCCTGGAGGGCGGCTTTCTCGTCACCGGGCAGCATGACGTTGGTCATGCCTTCCCACGGGCTGAGGAAGTCGAAGCTGCGGAAATCCTGCGTCAGCCGCACCGGCTCGTAGACCACGCGCTTCTGGTCTTCGTCGTAGCGAACCTCGACGTAGCCGGTCAGCGGGAAATCCTTGCGGAACGGATGCCCCTCGAACCCATAATCGGTGAGGATGCGGCGCAGGTCCGGGTGGTTGTCAAAGAAGACGCCGAACAGGTCCCAGGTCTCGCGCTCGAACCAGTTGGCCGCGCTGTAGACGGACACCGCCGACGGGACGGGCGTGTCCTCGTCGGTGGTCAGCTTCACGCGCATGCGCCGGTTGTGCTTGTAGCTGAGGAGTTGGTAGACCACCTCGAACCGCTCGACGCGATCCGGGTAATCCACCGCCGTGACGTCGGTCAACTGCTCGAACGAGCAGACCGGATCGTCACGCAGCGTGGTCAGCGCCGAGAGGATGGCGGCCCGCTTGACCGTCACCATCAACTGGCCGAGCCTCACCTCAACCGTCAGGACGTCGTCGCCAAGCTTGGCGGCGATCGCGTCCCCGAGTTCCTTCAACGCCTGTTCGGACATGGGCCGTACCCTGCCTTCTGACTGGTCTTAGCGAGCGATGCGGTTGCCGCGCCGGATCTTTTTCTGAAGCTGGAGGATGCCATAGACCAGGGCTTCCGCCGTCGGCGGGCAACCCGGCACATAGATGTCCACCGGCACGATCCGGTCGCAGCCGCGCACCACCGCGTAAGAGTAATGGTAGTAACCGCCGCCGTTGGCGCAGGATCCCATCGAGATGACCCAGCGCGGTTCCGGCATCTGGTCATAGACCTTGCGCAGCGCGGGGGCCATCTTGTTGGTCAGCGTGCCGGCGACGATCATGCAATCGGACTGGCGCGGGCTGGGACGCGGAATCACGCCGAAGCGGTCCAGATCGTACCGGCTCATGTAGGCGTGGATCATCTCCACCGCGCAGCAGGCCAGACCGAAGGTCATCGGCCACAGCGAGCCGGTGCGCGCCCAGGCCAACAGATCCTCGTACTTGGCCAGCACGAATCCCTTGTCCTGGATTTCGTCGGAGACGGCGCGGATGTACGCGTCCTGTTCCGGTCCGGGCGGAATTGGCGCCAGCGGCTTGGCGACCTCTACTCCCATTCCAGCGCTCCTTTTTTCCACTCGTAAATGAAGCCGATGGTCAGGATGCCCAGGAACAGCATCATCGACCAGAAGCCGAACAGCCCGATGTCGCCCAGCGCGATGGCCCAGGGGAACAGGAACGCGACTTCCAAATCGAAGATGATGAACAGGATCGAGACCAGATAGAATCGAACGTCGAACTTGGTGCGGGCGTCCTCGAACGGCTCGAAGCCGCATTCGTAGGGGGAGACCTTTTCGGCGTCCGGGTTCTTCGGGCTGATGACGTAGGACGCGCCCACCATCACCACGGCCAGCGCGATACCGATCAGCAGAAACACCAGGATCGGAAGATACTCAATGATCAGCGGAGTCGACACCGCGTTCCTCCCATAAGCCCACGGCCACGGACGCCGTTCCAACCGCTTGATCGGTGGACGCGCGCGACGCGGCAGGAATGCCTTGGATTAGCCCATCAGACGGGCCGGAATATATGCCGAGAGCGAGAGCAAGGAAAGGGCTTTGAACGCTTTCCACAACGCAAAAGGGGTCGTTTGATTACAGAATTACCCTTGGTAATACCACGCTTTACGCGCTGTTGAGGAAAGGAGAGGACAAATGCAAAAAGGCCCGCGAAGCGCGGACCTGTTGAGAATTACTCTCAGGAATTTTTAAATTTCAAAAGGAAAGTGGCGCGAGTGACGGGACTTGAACCCGCGGCCTCCGGCGTGACAGGCCGGCGCTCTAACCAACTGAGCTACACCCGCGCTGAGCGACTGTGGAATTCGGCTAACGCCTTGAGGCGCCTTCCGTTTTCCGAAGGCCGTCTGGCCCCCGTCGTTCGGTGGGCGGTTTTTAGACGCCAACCCCATCCCTGTCAATCACAAATTTGAAAAAACTTGCGGCTCTTGTTTTCCACATCCTGCGGCAATGGAGCGCGAGGCCGCTCAAGACAGGCTGTGCTCGGCCCGGCGCAACTCATCAAGCTTCTCGAACGCTTGGATCATGCCTTCGGACAAATCGCGATGGTCCACGGCGTCCGGGCCGCCGAATCGCGTCAGGGCGTCTTCCAACGCGCGCGCCAAATGTTCGGCCACATCCAGATGCCGTTGCTCCAACGCCAAATCCAGCGCGGCCAGGATGCGGTCTCCCAAGCGGCGTTCGTTCAAGGTCATGATTCCCCCCAGTCCCGGTTGTCTCGGCGTTGCAGAAGCCTATCAGAATCAGAGGCCCCGCGCCGAGGATTTGTGAATCAAAACGCTCCCTCTTCGGCTTGACGCGGGCGCCGGAGCGCTTTCGACCTCATCCGCCGCGTGCCATACTGCGGGCATGCGACAGCCCCCTCCCTCCCCCGCCGCCCGTTTCCCATTCGGCCCGCGCTGGCGGCGCCTCGCCGTCGCGCTCTGTCTCGCGGTCGTCGCGCCCGGCATGGCCAACGCGGCCGCCAATGTGTCGGCCGGGCAAGCTGAAGCGAAGGAGGTCGCCAAATCACAGGGAAACTGCACGCCCGCCAAGGTTGACGTCATGCGCTACGCCCCTGGACGGGAAGGGAACACGGTGTTCAAAGTCGGCTGTTCGGAAGACAAGGACGCCTTCGTCCTGGTTCAATGCCGTTCGCGGATTTGCGCGCTGCTCCGATAGGGCCATTTAGGGGTTGTTAATCACGTTGGCGCGCAATGCCAGGGTTGGAGAAGGAATCGGCGCCCGACGCCGGAAAACCGCCACGCACGTCACGGATCGGGATGAGCAGGATGAAAACCGCAACGACGCGAGGCCGACGCCAGCCGGTGTGGATGGCGGTTTTGCTGGCGTCCTGGCTGGCGCAGAGCGGTTGCACCGCGACTCAACTGACCGGCGCGGCGGTTGGCGTCGATATGGTCAGCTTGAACGCCACCAAAAAGACCATTGGCGATCATGTGGCGTCCGGCATCACCGGACAGGATTGCTCGATCATCAGCCTGACGGAGACGGGAACCTATTGCCCGGAAAAGCTCGTGGTTGACCGCTCGCGGCTCTATTGCTACCGGACCTTGGCCGATGTGGAGTGTCACCACATCCCCGACCCCTACAAGAACGGTTACACCGCGCTCGCCAGCCCGCCGCCGGACCTCAAGCCCGCCGCGCCCAAGGCCAAGGGCTGGTTTGACGATTGAGCCGCGACCCGACGCGGGGATGGGCGTTTCAAAGGGCGAATCAGCGGATTTTCTTGGCGACGAAGGCCTTGGCGATGGCCATCATCGCCTTTTCGTGATTGGGACCGCCAGCGGCGGCGGCTCCCGTCGGGCGCGGCGCGGAATCGAGCGGAGCCGCGCCGCCGGACGGCGTCCCGCCATCCCGGTCCCCCGGCTCTCGTCCCAATTGATTCAGCACATTTTCCAAAGCGTCCCGGCTCAAGCCCGAGGCGGACGGACGCGCGCCGCCCGCCGCCGCGCCCGCGCGCGCGCGCGACGGCGCGGCGGATTGTGGACGCGCCGCCCGCTCGATGGCGGCGGCGACGATGGCTTTGAGAAAGGGTTGCGCCATGCCACGCAGCAAATCGGGGTCGGTCGCGGCCCAGCCCATCAAAATCTTCTGCGCCAGCGCCCGGCTGCCCTTCGACGCCAGGATCGCTTCGCGCACTTTGCCGTCAACGTAGGAATTGCTCATCGCCCGCGCGCCCTTGACACAGCCGCGACCAAGACGTCGGGGCCGAGTTCGACTGTCGATCCACATCGGTTAACAAAGTGTTGCGATGAACTAATCGTTGCCCGTCGGCGCCCGCGCGGCGATAGTGGCGGACATGCTGATCGAAACCTTCGCCGATCTGATTTGTCCGTGGTGCTACATCGGCAAGAACCGATTGGCGCGCGCGTTGGAATTGCGGCCTGGGCTTCGCCCCAACATCCGCTGGCAGCCGTTTCAGCTCAACCCGGACATGCCGCCGGGCGGAATGGCCCGTTCCGATTATCTGGCGCTGAAGTTCGGCGGACCGGAGCGGGCGCGGCAAATTTACCGCATGGTTGAGGACACCGCCGAACGCGACGGGCTGCCGCTGGCGCTCGACCGCATACGCCGCACGCCCAACAGCTTTGACGCGCACCGGGCGATTCGCATCGCCGGGCGGCATGGCCAGGGCAACGCCATGGCCGACGCCCTGTTCGCCGCCTATTTCGTCCAGGGGTTGGACATCAGCGATCACGATGTTCTGGCCGCCACCGCCACCGCCGTTGGACTGGACGCGACGGAAACCAAACAACAACTGGCCACCGACGCGGAAAGCGCGGCGGTCCAGTCCGCCGACGCGCTGGCCCGCCAGATGGGATTGCAGGCGGTTCCCTGCTACATCTTTGATCGGCGCTACGCGCTGTCGGGCGCGCAAGAACCGGCCAGTTTCCTGCCGCTGCTTGATCTTGGCGTGGATGATTCGGAAAATCTGTCGGTGGTGAACGGCTGAATCGGTCGCTGGTAAGACCCGCCCCGCCGACCCATTACGCCCGCTTGTCCCAGCCGCCGCGTTCGTTTTGCTGCCAGTAGGTCAAGGCGTGACCGGCGGCCTTGCAGGCTTTCCAACGGGCGCGCGCCGCCAGCACCGCGTCCTCGTCGTTGCCGTCGAACAGGTCGCAGACCAGATCGAAGCCGTCCATCCGGTCGCTGACCGATCCATCGACCACCACCAGCACGGTGGCGTTGTTCGGATTCTCATCCTCCGCCGTCAGCCAGATCGGCTGTTTGTCGGCGAAGCCGTCGCGGGCGGCGCCGTGCGGCAGGAACGAATTGGGATCGTAGGTCCACAAAAGCTGATTGAGCGCGTCCACCCGCTCCGCCGAGGCGGCCAGCACCACGGCCCGCCAATTGCGCTCCAAAACCTTTTCCAGGATCTTGGGCAGCGCCTGTTCCAGCCTGCGGCGTTGCAGATGGTAAAAGCGGACTTCGGTCATCGTGGAATGGTCGCGTTCTCGCATCGTCAACGAAACGCCCCGCCGCCAGAGTCACCGGCGGCGAGGCGCTCCATCATCTCACGATCTCAGCCCCCGTGGAATCAGGCTGCGTGACATCAGGCTTCGTGGAAATCGGCGACGAAGCGATCGAGCAGACGCACGCCGAAGGCCGACGCGCCCTTCGGCACCGTGGCGCCGTCCTTCTTCGCCCAGGCCACGCCCGCGATGTCGATGTGCGCCCACGGCACGTCGTTGACGAAGCGCTTGAGGAACTGCGCGCCGACGATGCTGCCGGCCCCGCCGCCCGACCCGACATTCTTCATGTCGGCGGCGGGGGTTTCGATTTCCTTGTCATAGGCGTCGTTCATCGGCAGACGCCACAGCGGCTGACCGACCTTCAGACCGGCGGCGGTCAGATTCTGCGCCAGCTCGTCGTTGTTGGCGAACAGACCGGCGTGCTCATGGCCCAGCGCGACGATGATCGCGCCGGTCAGGGTGGCGAGGTCGATCATCAGCTTGGGCTTGAAGACGTCCTGCGCGTACCACAGGCAATCGGCCAGCACCAGACGGCCTTCGGCGTCGGTGTTGATGACCTCGATGGTCTGGCCCGACAGCGAGGTGACGATGTCGCCGGGGCGCTGCGCCGTGCCGGACGGCATGTTTTCCACCAGACCGACGATGCCGACGGCGTTGACCTTGGCCTTGCGGGCGGCCAGCGCGTGCATCGTGCCGATGACGGTCGCCGAACCGCCCATGTCCCACTTCATGTCCTCCATCCCGGCGGCGCCCTTGATGGAGATGCCGCCGGTGTCGAAGGTCACGCCCTTGCCGATGAAGGCCAGCGGGCGCTGGTCCTCGCCGTCGCCGTTGCCGTTGTAGCGCATGACGACGACGCGCGCCTCGTGCGCGCTGCCCTGGGCCACGCCCAGCAGAGCGCCCATGCCCAGCTTGCGCAGCTTCTTCGGTTCCAGAATCTCGACCTCGACGCCCAGATCCTCCAGCGCCTTGGTCCGGTCGGCGAGGCTTTCCGGGTAGATGACGTTCGCCGGTTCCGACACCAGATCGCGGGTGAAGAACACCGCGTCGGCCAGCGTGTCGAGTTTGGCGAAGGCCTTTTTGGCCTCGTCCGCGCCGTCGGCCAGCAGCGTCAGCTTGCCCAGCGACGGCTTCGGCTCCTTCTTCTCGGCCTTCTTGTCGTTGGTCTTGTATTTGTCGAACTTGTAGGAGCGCAGACGCGCGCCAAAGGCGATCTCGGCGGCGGCGACCGCGCCGGTCAGCGCCGCGCTCTCCGGCAGATCGACCAGCACCGACGCCTCGTCGCCCGCCTTGTCCAGCGTGACGAACAGCGTGCCGCCGACCGATTGCAGGGTCAGGTCGGTGATTTCCTCGGCCTTGCCGACGCCGACCAGCAACACGCGCTCCAGCTCGACCCCCGACGGGGCCAGCAGGGTCAGCGTCTCATCCTTCTTGCCGGTGAAGCGGGCGGCGGCCATGGCGCGGGCGAGCGCCCCGCCGGTCTTCTGGTCCAACTCCTGCCCGAGCGCGCCGAGGCTGCGGTCGGTGGCGACGGTGACGGCGAGGATGCCGGGCTTGCCCAGCGCCGACGACAAGGACGGCTTCGCGAAGGAGAACTTCATGTGGTCCTCTTGAAATGACCCGACGCCGCCGACGGCGGTCGGAAGGAAGACGGCGCCGACGGCGCCCGGAGGAAAATGGCGGGTGAAACCCTAACCCAGCGATAAAGGCCGCGCCACCCCGCCTGTCAAGGTCGGGGGCGGAGATTGGATTCGTTCTGCGCCGCCATGCCCCCTCCCCAGCCCTCCCCCGCTTCGCGGGCTACGGCATTCACACATCTTCGGTTTAGGCAACTCATTGGAAGAAAAAGAACTTTTCTCCGTCATTCCCGCGAAGGCGGGAATCCAGACTTACCCATAGGGTTCGTCTGGCAAACTCTGGATCCCCGCCTGCGCGGGGATGACGGAAAATCTGTTTTATTTCAATTGGTTGCAGAAAGAAAAAGATGTGTGCATCCAGTAGGCTTCGCGGGAGAGGGAGCATGAGAAAGCGGTGAGGCAGTCCCCTCTCCCGCGTTCGCGGGGGAGGGTTAGGGAGGGGGCCAACCGGAGCGCGGCTCAAACCACAAACCGCTCAGGCGTCGGTCGCCGTCGCGATGTCTTGCGGATCGACCTCGCCCAATTCGGCGCCGTCCAGATTGGCGGTTTCCCCATCATCCGCCGTTTCAGCCGCGACCTCCTCGGCCTTCCGGTCGAGAACGGCGGCGAAGAAGCCGTCGGTGTCGTGGCGGGCCGGGGTCAGGCGCAGATAGGGGCCGTCGCAGGGAACCGGGCCGAACCCCTCTTCCGCCCACACCTCGGCCACCGGCTTGACGGTGAATTCCGGGTGGGTTTCCAGGAAATGGGCGATCTGCCCCTCATTTTCGTCGAACAGCATGGAGCAGGTGGCGTAGACCAAGCGCCCGCCCGGCTTCACCAGCCGCGCGGCGCTGTCGAGGATGTTGGCCTGCAACGGCACCAGCTCGCTCAGGCCCGGCCCGAGTTGCCGCCAACGGCTGTCCGGGTTGCGCCGCCAGGTGCCGGTGCCGGAGCACGGCGCGTCCACCAGAACGCGGTCGAACTTGCGTTTATGGCGCTTCACCCAGGGATCGCGCTCGCTGGTCAGCGGGTGCGCCTCGATGTTGTGCAGACCGGCGCGGCGGAACCGCTCGGCGGCGCGCTTCAGGCGACCGGCCAGCACGTCGCAGGCGACGACGCGGCCCTTGTTCTTCATCATGGCGGCGATGGCCAGCGTCTTGCCGCCCGCGCCCGCGCAGAAATCGACCACCTGATGGCCGGGCTTCGGAGCCACCGCCAGCGCGACGAGTTGCGAGCCTTCGTCCTGGATTTCGACCAGACCGTCCTTGAACGCCTCAACCGAACCCAGCGGCGGACGGCCCTTGACCCGCAGGCCGAACGGCGACCATTGCGTGGTTTCGGCGACGATCTGCGCCTTGGCCAGCGCCTTGATGGCGCTCGCCTGGTTGGCCTTCAGCGGGTTGATCCGCAGGTCGAGCGGCGCGGCGTCGAGCAGTTTTTCCATCTCCACCGCGAAACGGTCGCCCAGCGAGGCGCGGATCGGACCCTCGGCCCAATCCGGGCATTCGACGCGCACCGCTTCGGGCATCTCGGGATGCTCCAGCGTGTGGGTGTCGAGCGCGCCGACCAGCGCCAATTCGTTTTCCGTCATCCGTTCCGGCGCGAATTTGCCGCCGCTGAACATCTCCAGCACGACGCCCGCGTTGCGGCGCTCTTCCAGCAGGGCATAGGCCAGCGTGCGGGCGCGCGGCGTCGGGCGATGCCCGGCGCGTTCGATCCACCAGCTCAGCCGCGCGTGACGCCGCAGGATCGCGTAGGTGGTCTGCGCGACGTTGCTGCGGTCCTTCGAGCCAATGTAGCGACGGTTGCGGAAATACGCGCTCATCACCGCGTCGGCGGGGCGGGCGATCTCGTCGATCTCGGTCAACAGCTCGATGACCGCCTGAAGGCGGGCGGCGGGTGTCATGGTGGCGGAATCCTTCGGGGGGCAAATGCGGCGGACGCAAAACGGCGTCGGCCCACCCTGTCGATACCGCGTTTTACGGTCGCTTGTCACGTCTTGCGCGCGGCGGCGGCGGGCGGGGCCGCCATGACGGGCCGTGACATCGGCGCGCGGGGGACGGAACCAGGGCAAACAGCCGTTGACGCTGCCGACGCCGCTCGGCACAAACGGGCCGGGGATGTGACTTTGGCGTGACAAGCCGTGACGCGCCCCAAGAGTTTTGAAACAGCGCGTCTTGGGCAAGGGGTGGCGTGATGGCGGTTGCGGGCTGGACGGCGGCGCATGAAGCGGCGGCGCGTGAAGCGATGGGGCGCGGGATCGGGCGCGCGGTTGGGTTGGGCGCGGCCTTGGCCCTGGCGGCCTGCGCCGGAACCACGCCCACGGCCCACCTGCCGGGCGGCGGCAAGCGGCCCTATGTCAGCCCCGAACAGATCGCGCCGGATTTCCGGGGGCTGGCCGGTTGGGGCGAAGACGACCACGCCGAAGCCCTGCCCGCCGTGCAACGCACCTGCGGTTGGGTGAAAAACCAGCCGCCGGGCAAGCCGCTGGGGGCGAACCGCGCCGCCGGAACCACCGACGATTGGCGCGCCATCTGCGCCGCCGCCAACCGTCTGCCGTCCAACGACCCGGAAGCCGCCCGCCTGTTCTTCGAGGCGAACTTCACCCCGGTGACGCTGGGCGCGGGGCAGGAGGGGCTGTTCACCGGCTATTACGAAAGCGAATTGCGCGGAAGCTGGACGCGCAGCGAGCGTTTCAACACCCCGCTGTACCGCAGACCCAACCAAGGCTCCCTGCCCTCGCGCGCGCGCATCACCAGCGGCGCGTTGAAGGGCCGGGGGCTGGAACTGTTGTGGGTGGACGATCCCATCGACGCCTTTTTCCTGGAAATCCAGGGATCGGGCCGGGTGCGGATGACCGACGGCTCCTACGTCGGCCTCAGCTATGGCGGGCAGAACGGCCACAGCTATTACCCGATTGGCCGCCACATCATCGACCGGGGCGACGCCACGCCGGACCAGATGTCGCTGCAACTGATCCGCCGCTGGCTGAAGGAGCATCCGGGCGAGGCCAACGACGTGATGAACCTCAACCCCTCCTACGTCTTCTTCAAGCAGCGGACGGACGGCGGACCACGCGGCGCCCGCAACATGGAGCTGACGCCGGGCCGCAGTCTGGCGGTGGACGTCGATCATGTGCCGTTGGGCGTGCCCTTGTGGCTGGAGGTGCGCGAGGCCCCGGTGCCGGGCGGCGGTTTCAAACGGCTGGTGCTGGCGCAGGACACCGGCGGCGCCATCAAGGGGGCGGTGCGCGGCGATCTGTTCTGGGGCGCCGGGGCGGAGGCCGAAGAGGGCGCCGGGGTGATGAAGGCGCGCGGGCGCTTCACCATGCTGGCCCCGCGCAACGCGGCGTTCCAGACGGCCCAGGCTCAAACCAAGTAAATGCGGCTGGTCCGTCTGACCGATCTGGCCGACCAAGAATCGGCGTTGGCGGCGTTGGAGGCGATCTTTTTCGCCTCCACCACCCGCACGGACTTCGCCAGCGTGGAAGAGCGCGCCGCCTTTCTGGCGACCTGGACCGGCTGGTTCGTCGCCCACGCCCCCGCCGATCTGTGGTTCGCGCTGGCTGAGGACGGGACCATCACCGGCTATCTGACCGGCTGCAAGGACAGCGCCGGGGCGACGCCGCTCGACCGGACCATCCCGAAATACGAGGTCTTCGCCGATCATTTCGCCGCCTACCCGGCGCATTTCCACGTCAATGTCCGGCCCGGCTGGCGCGACCGGGGAATCGGGCGTCTGTTGGTGGACCGCTTCGCCGAGGATTGCCGGGCCGACGGCTTGCCGGGTCTGCACCTCGTCACCGGGATTTTCGCCCGCAACGTCGCCTTCTACCAGCGCGCCGGATTCACCGACGCCCTGCAACGCGGCCCGCTGCTGTTTTTGGGGCGGCGGCTGTGCTAACACGACCATAGAAGGTCTGCGTCGCTTTCCCCCTCCCTACCCCTCCCCCGCTCGCGCGGGAGAGGGAACTCCGCTGAACGCCGACAAAGCTCAAGGCCCCCTCTCCCGCGCAGCGGGGGAGGGTTGGGGAGGGGGCCATCCCGCCAACGCAAAAGCCCGCCCGAAAGCCCGCCGCATGACCCGCCCGCCCCTGCTCATCGAAAGCCCGCAGAACCCGCAATTCAAGCTGTGGGAATCGGCGTTGGACGGGCGCGGGTTGAAAAAGAACGGCAAATTCCTGCTGGCCGGATTGAAAACGGTGCCGGAGGCGCTGCGCCAGCGCCCCGACCGATTCGAGCGACTGCTGTTCACCGATCCCGCCCAGATCGCCGGGTGGCCGCTGCCGCCGGGGGTCGAGCCGGTGCGATTGGCCCCCGCCCTGTTCCGGGCGCTGGACGTGTCGGGAACCGGCTTCCCGCTGCTGGTCGGCGCCGTGCCGCGTTTCCCGATGATCGACCTGAGCCAGCCGCCGCAGGGGTTGGAACTGCTGTGCGCGCTGGGCGATCCCAGCAATCTGGGGGCCTTGCTGCGCAGCGCGGCGGCCTTCGGCGCGTCCCGCGTCGTGCTGCTGGAGGGCGCGGCGCACCCCTTCCACCCGAAATGCCTGCGGGCGGCGTCCAACGCGCAATTCTCGCTGACTCTGCTGCGCGGCCCGCGCTGGACCGAGGTCAACGCGGCGGCGGGACCGCTTTACGCGCTCGACGGCGGCGGCGCCGACCTGACCCGCTTCGACTGGCCGACCGATCTGCGGCTGATTTTAGGCGAAGAAGGCCAAGGCGTCCCGGCGGACTGCCCGGCGGTTCGCCTGTCGGTGCCGACCACGGGCAATGTGGAATCGCTCAACGCCACCGTGGCCGTCAGCGTCGCCCTGTTCGCGCGGTTCGCGGCGCTGCGATAAAAAGAAAATCCCTCCCCCGCGCTGGCGGGAGAGGGAGAGACAAACCATCAACGCAGACGGTCAACCCTGGCGGTAGTTGGGCGACTCGTTGGTGATGGTGATGTCGTGGACGTGGCTTTCGCGCAGGCCCGCGTTGGTGATGCGGACGAACTGGCACTTTTCGCGCATCTCGGCGATGGAGGCGCTGCCGGTGTAGCCCATGGCGGCGCGCAGGCCGCCGACCAACTGATGGATCACCGCCGACACCGGCCCCTTATAGGGAACGCGGCCTTCGACGCCTTCCGGCACCAGCTTCATGGTCGAAACTTCCTGCTGGAAGTAGCGATCCGCCGAGCCGCGCGCCATCGCGCCGACCGACCCCATGCCGCGATAGCTCTTGTAGGAACGGCCCTGGAACAGGATGACCTCGCCGGGGCTTTCGTCGGTGCCCGCGAACAGGCTGCCCAACATGGCGACGCTGGCGCCGCCCGCGATGGCCTTGGCCAGATCGCCCGAATATTTGATGCCGCCGTCGGCGATCACCGGAATCCCGTGCTTCTCGCACTCCTCCACCACGTCCATGACGGCGGTGAGTTGCGGCACGCCGACGCCCGCGATGATGCGGGTGGTGCAGATCGACCCCGGCCCGATGCCGACCTTGACGGCGTCGGCGCCCGCGTCGATCAACGCCTTGGCGGCCTCCGCCGTGGCGACGTTGCCGGCGATGACCTGGGTGTAGTTGGACATGGCGCGCGCGGCGCGCACCTGATCCAGCACCTTCAGCGAATGGCCGTGCGCGGTGTCCACCACCAGCACGTCCACGCCCGCGTCGAACAGAGCCTCGGCGCGGGCCAGACCGTCGTTGCCGGTGCCGGTGGCGGCGGCGACGCGCAGACGGCCACGGGCGTCCTTGCAGGCGTGCGGGTGGGCTTGCGCCTTTTCGATGTCCTTGACGGTCAACAGGCCGATGCAGCGGTAATCCTCGTCCACCACCAGCAGCTTTTCGATGCGGTGTTGGTGGAGCAGGCGCTTGCCCTCGTCCTGGCTGACGCCCTCGCGCACCGTGACCAGATCCTTGGTCATCAGCTCGCTGATCGGCTGGCGGGGGTCGTCGGCGAACCGCACGTCGCGGTTGGTCAGCATGCCGACCAGCTTGCCGACGCCGCGCGCGTCGCGGCTTTCGACCACCGGAATGCCGGAAATCTTGTGGTGGGCCATCAGGTCCAGCGCGTCGGACAGCATCGCGTCCGGCGTGATGGTGATCGGGTTGACCACCATGCCCGATTCGTACCGTTTGACCTTGCGGACCTCTTCGGCCTGCTGTTCAATGGTCAGGTTGCGGTGGACGACGCCCAGACCACCCGCCTGCGCCATGGCGATGGCGAGGTTGCTTTCCGTGACCGTGTCCATCGCGGACGAGATCAGCGGGATGCCCAGTTCGATGGTCTTGGTCAACCTTGTCCGGGTGTCCACATCGTTCGGCAGGACGGAGCTTTCGGCTGGAACCAAAAGGACGTCGTCGAAGGTCAGGGCTTCGCGAATTTTCGTGACGCGCGCCATGCTGTGGATCTCCCGCAAGAAAAACGTGGCGCACTATACACAAGCCCATGGGCTTGTGAAGCCGTGCGCACACTGCATCTGTTATGCAAAGGCGTGACGCCGCTCAGCGCGCGTCACGACCGCCATCCAGGCCCTCATCCTGGTCATCGTCCCCGCCCTGGTCCCGGTGATCGCTGGTCTTGACGCCCCGGAAGCCGGTGGCGACGACGTAGGTTTCCGAGGATTCCGCCCGGCTGGCCGCCGGTTTGGCGTGCTTGACCACGGCGAAGGCCTTCTTCATCCGGTCAAGCAGATCGCGTTCCGCCCCGCCCTGGAACAGCTTGGCGACGAACACGCCGCCCGGCGCCAGAACCTCTTCGGCGAAATCATAAGCCGCTTCGGCCAGACCGGCGATGCGCAGATGGTCGGTTTGCTGGTGGCCGGTGGTCGGGGCCGCCATGTCGCTCAACACGATGTCGGCGGGGCCGCCCAGCGCCTCTTTCAAACGAACCGAGGCGCTGTCCTCCAGGAAATCGGCCTGCATGGTGACGGCGCCGGGAACGGCGTCCATCGGCAGGATGTCCAGCCCGACGACCTTCCAACCCTCTTTGCTGGTTTGCACCTTCTCCACCGCAATCTGCGTCCAGCCGCCGGGGGCCGCCCCCAGATCGACCACCCGCTTGCCGGGCGCGAGAAAACGAAACTTCTCGTCAAGCTGCAACAGCTTGAAGGCCGCGCGCGAGCGGTAGCCGCGCTTCGTCGCCTCGACCACATAGGGGTCGTTGAGGTGACGCTCCAGCCAACGGGTGGAGGATTCCGACCGTTTGCCCGCCGTCTTGACACGCACCGTGGCTTGGCGCCCACCCGGACGCGACGACGGAGTCTTTTGCACCATAATGCTTCACTGCCCTTGGTTACTCGCCGGTGGCCCCGATCAGGTCCACCAGAATGCCTTCGCGCAAACCACGGTCGGCGATGCGCAGACGCTCGACCGGCCAGACGTCGCACAGCGCGTCCAGCACGGCGCAGCCCGCCACCACCAGATCGGCGCGGTCATAGCCGATGCAGGGATGACGCGCCCGACCGTCAAAGTCCAGCCCGACGAGATGTTCGATCACCGTGCGGGCGTGGTCGATGCGCAGATAGCTGCCGTCCACCGCCCGCCGGTCGTAACGCCCCAACCCCAGATGCACCCCGGCCAGCGTCGTCACCGTGCCGGACGTGCCGAGCATCTGCACCTGCCCGGCGGCGACGCGGTCCTGGATGCGGTTGCGCGCTTCGAACGGGGCGATGGCGTCGGCCACCGCGTCGATCATGCGGTTGTACATGGCGGGGGTGACGTCCGGCCCGCCGAACTCTTCGGTCAGGCCGATGACGCCGCAACGGATGGAGATTTGATCGAGGATGCGCGGCGGCCGCCCGTTTTCCAGCGCCAGCCACATCAACTCGGTCGATCCGCCGCCAATGTCGAAGACCAGCGCGTAGGGCGAGCCGCGCTCCAGCAGGGAGGCGCAACCGGCCAGCGCCAGACGCCCTTCCTCTTGGCTGGAGATGATTTCCAGAGCGATGCCGGTTTCCCGTTCCACCGCCGCGACGAATTCCGGGCAATTGACGGCGCGCCGACAGGCCTCGGTCCCCACCGCGCGGGCCGACGTGACGCCGCGCCGCTCGATCTTCGATCCGCAAACCCGCAACGCGGCGATGGTGCGCTCCATCGCCAGATCGGACAGCCGGTCGTTGCGGCTCAGCCCCTCGCCCAGACGCACGATGCGGGAAAAGGCGTCGATGACGCGAAAACCGCCGCCGGGGGCCGATTTGGCGATCAACAGGCGGCAATTGTTGGTGCCGAGATCCAGCGCGGCGAAAACCGGGCGCAGCAACGCGGGCGAACGCAACCGCCCGGTGTCGCTCTGCCGCTCGCTGTGCACCTGAAGAATCACGAACCCCGTCCCACCGCGCTTAAAGAGCGGAGCATAACCCGGATTGCGGTCCGGCGGGAACCCCCCATCCGGGATTTGCTCCCGGATGAAAGGAAACCGCCCTTTGGTCCGGGCCGGTTACTTGCCGGTGATGAAGGGGCAGGCGCTTTTTTCCAACGGCAAAAAGGCCTCCGCCGCCGGAATGCTGCGGACCTTGGTGTAATAGTCCCACGGGGCCTTGCTCTCCGCCGGGCTTTTCACCTGATAGAGCGACAGGTCGTAGAGGACGCGGCCATCCTTGCGGACGCTGCCCGGCGTGCCGAAATAGTCGGTCGGCATCGCCTTCATCGCCGCCGTCACCGGCTCCGCCTCCGTACCGCCCACCTGCTGAACCGCCTTCAGCCAATGGGTGGTGGCCAGATAGGTGTTCGCCTGCTCCTTGCTGGGCATCTTGCCGTGGCGATCAAAGAAGCGCTTGGACCAGGCCCGCGTCTTGTCGTTCTGGTCCCAATAGAAGCCCTCGGTCACATACAGCCCCTTGGCCAGTTCCAGACCCAGCGAATGGACGTCGGTGATGAAGACGATGTAGCCGACCATGCGCTGGCCACCGGCGATCAGGCCGAACTCGCCCGCCTGCTTGATCGCGCCGATGGTGTCGGCCCCGACGTTGGCCAGCGCCACCACCTTCGCCCCGCTGCCCTGGGCGCTCAGCAGGTAGGAACCGAAATCGCCGGCGCCGATGGGATGCTTGACGCCACCCAGCACGGTTCCGCCCGCCGCCTTGATCGCCTCGGTCGCCGCCTTTTCCATCGCCGTGCCAAAGGCGAAATCAGCGGTGATGAAGTACCAGGACGCGCCGCCCGCCTGCACCACCGCGCGGGTCGCCCCCACCGCCAGCGACGCCGTGTCGTCCGCCCAATGGATGGTGTAGGGCGAGCATTGGCCGTTCGTCAGTTCGGTGGTGGTCGCGGCGCTTATCATCAGCACCTTTTTCTTTTCACGCGCCACCGCCTGGACCGCCAGCGCCACCGACGACACCGGAATGTCCGTCACCATGTCCACGCCATCCACGTCGAACCAGCGGCGGACGATGTTCGACGCGACGTCCGGCTTGTTCTGCATGTCGGCGGCGATGACCTCGATGGGACGGTCCAGCACCTTGCCGCCGAAATCCTCCACCGCCATCTGGGTCGCCAGCGTCGCCCCCTTGCCGCCGATGTCCGACGCGAATCCCGCCTCGTCCACCAGAACGCCGATCTTGACCGGCTTGACGTTTTGCCCCCAGGCCATGGTCGCGCTGGTCGCCAGCAACGCCGCCGCCAGGGCGAAGGGCCGTATCGAAACGCTCAAGGATTCCTCCCACAGGATTTTTTGTCTTCCGAATTCCGGTCGCCGACGCCTCATCCCCGATATGATGGATTGATGAAACTATCAGCGAATACGAACAGTATCGTATGAAACCTTATCGCTGTCGAGCGCGTTCCAACCGTGGTTTTTGTCCGAACGGCGGCGCCAAAAAATCCACCACGCGCAAAAAGAAACCCCCGCAACGATGGCGGGGGTTTCAAAACGGCCATGGAAGGAACAAACACCAATCTGGTGAGCAAAACCTGTCAGTTCAATGAACCTTGAGCATCACGAGTCGAAATCTTCGACCGCATCAAGTAAGCGCCGGTGGAGTCATGATCTTACTCACCCTCCCTGGTTTCGGTATCACCATCAATCTCAAGACAAGACGCTTGAGAGACATCAGAAACACGAAATCCGTTTTCTTCACCTCGACGATTACTATAAGGCAGAGCCTGCGCCTGTTCTGGGAAACTGTCAAGACCGTGTCGGCGGCTCTTTTGACGATTTTTGACAACAAACCAAAGACAACAAAAAGAAACCCCCGCACGTTCGGCGGGGGTTTCTGTTGCGAGCATACGCAGCCCGCACGTCGGTCGCCATCAGGCGAAAGAATTTCAAATTGTCAGGGCCGAACAGATCGGCATGCTCAAGTAAGCGTCGGCGGAGTCATGATCTTACTCACCCTCCCTGGCTTCGGTTTGATCGATGGACGCCCAAGACAGACCGCTTGAGAGACACCAGAACCCCGGAAACCGTTTCAATCACCTCAGCGATTACTGTAAGACGAAGCGTGCTCCTGTTCGTTTGGAGTGTCAAGAGCCTCTGTGGCGACAAGCCCGCCGTCAATCGCCACGCGCTTGGATGGCGCGCCAAGTCGATGAAACGCGGATGGCGGAGGCTCCAACCGCCAAGCTCAAAGACCCAAACTGTCCGGCGGTCGGGTCGCGGCGTGGCGCTTGACCAGACTGTCCATCTCCTTGGCCCAGCCGCTGTAATTGCGGTGATACTCGGCCAAGGCCGGATCGTCGCGGGTCCGTTCGGCCAGCGCGTGGAGCAGCGGCGCCTGGAGCGCCGCCAACGCCGCCGCGTCAGGCCGCCGGGTGGCGGTGAGGAAGGAGGACAGGTTGGTGACGAGGTTGCCGCCGGTCGGCTTCGCCGCCAGCGTGGCGAGGCTGTCGAGAACCCAGGGCATGTATTTGAGGACATACGCGGCGTAGACCCGCATCACCGGAGCCTGTTCAATCAAATCGGCGCGCTCACGGTCGAAATCGCCCGGATCGACGATGGCGTGGTCGCGGTACACCTCCGGCGCCGCCGCCGAGGTGTCGCACTCCCACCCCTTGCGCGGGACCAGCAGATCGGCCTGATCCTTTTCCTCACGGTAGGGGTAGAAGGGCATGGTGCGGCAGCGCGACGGCTTGTCGGCGTGGATGCCGCACAGACGATCCGGTCCCAGCTCCGGGCAGGGGTAGGACGGCGGCAGATAGGCGGTCGGCGCGATCAGCACCGCCACCGTCTTGCGGTTGGGCAAGCGCACGGTCGTTCCCAAACGCCCGGTCAGGTCA
The DNA here is from genome assembly GCF_057809575.1 of Azospirillum sp. FG154. NCBI lineage: Bacteria > Pseudomonadati > Pseudomonadota > Alphaproteobacteria > Rhodospirillales > Azospirillaceae > Azospirillum > Azospirillum sp. FG154. Next base: position 190,193 of record NZ_JBMDKF010000008.1, read on the forward strand.
AAGGATTTCGCCCCCGACCGCACCGGCGTCCACACCAACGCCAAGGGAAAGCGCCCGGCGTGGGCGATGGCGTCCTTCAGAGTCAGCGGCAACCAGCCATGGCAGCATTTGCCGCAAGCGGTGCAGGAAAAGCGCGGGGCCATGGCGGTTCTCGGTGGCGAGGATTCTCAAGGGCGTGGATCAGGCGCCGCAGCAGGTCTTGAACTTTTTGCCGGACCCGCAGGGGCACGGCTCGTTGCGCCCGACCTTGACGACTCGGCGGGGCGGATCCTTCGGGTTGACCACGCCGCTGACATAGAGCCAAGCCCCATCCTCGCGGCGGAAGCTGGCCCGCTCGTGGTGGCGCATCTCCTGCCCGTCGCGGCGGAAGCGGATGAGGAATTCGACGGTGGCGTCGTCGCCCTCCTCCGCCGTCTTCAGGATCTCCAGACGCTCCCACGCGCATTCGTCGGCGACCCGTTCAGCCTCGGCGCGGTTGAAATCGTCGCGGACCTCCGGCGCGTGGGTGCGCTCGACATGGTCCAGATCATGGCGGACGAAGGCGGTGTAGCGCGAGCGCATCACCGCTTCGGCGGTCAATCCCGGCGCGCCGCCCAGCAACGGGCCACAGCAATCCTCATAAGCGCGGGCGGAACCGCAAGGGCAATCGGTCATGGAACAGACGGTCCTCAAAAAGCACGAACAGAGCCGCCGCACTCTGTCATCTTTGGCCCGGCGAATCCATGCGACGGAAGCGGCGGCGCTTCCAAATCACCCGCAGACTCCGCAGGCCGCCGACGCCACCCGGTGGGGCGGCTTGATCGCGGGTTTGCGCGGCGGCCAGGGCGCGGCGGCGGTCGGGGCCGCGTCCTCCCCCTCCGGGCGCAGGGACGACAGGCGGTTTTCCGCTTCATCCCGCAAAGCGACGACGCCACGCCACGCGTCGGTTTGCAGCAGCCCGCGCCAATCGCAGCCGAACAGGCCGGAAATCAGCCAGCCGCACAGGATGACGACGACCAACTGTTCGGAAAAGCCGCCGGTCTTGATGATCGGCAAGGCGAAGGTGCGCCGCCGCTTCAACGGGTAGAGCAGCGGCAAGCCCGATGGCGACAGCAGATCCCCGGCCAGATGGGTCAGATAGCCCACGAGAAACGGCGCGCTGTAGGCTGCGTGGACGCCGCTTTCGGAAAACAACCAGGCGCAACCGGCCACAGCGAACAACGAATGAGTGATCCCCCGATGGCCGAACACCAGCGAGATCGGCACGGAGATCGGTTTCAGCCGACTGCCCAGGGTTGATTTCGGATGGTCGATGTCGGGGGCGAGCGACCCCAGAACCGCCAGACCGAGTCCCAGCGGGTCCAGCGGCGGCAAGCCATAACGGGCCGCCAGCCACGTCCAGGTCGCGGCGCCGACAATGATGTGTGAGGACGCCATCATCGCGCGCCGTCCCCCTTCGATGCCCGCACCCTGGAATCCTCTCCGCACTGCCTTCCACGCGCGTCATGGGCGCGGAAAACGGAGGGTAATCCTAGCATCGGAACGGAATCAGAACAACCATGCGCCGCGTGCGGCGCGCAAAAGAAAGGCCCCTCTCCCGCAATGGAAGAGGGGCCTTGACGCGTTTGTCGGCGCGCCGACGGTCGGCTTACGCCATGCCGTCGCTGCTCTTGGCGTAGCCCAGCGTCTTCAGGGCTTCGGCGATTTCCGGCAGGATGCCGGGATCGTCGATGGTGGCGGGCATCTTGTAATCGGCGCTGTCGGCGATCTTCTGCATGGTGCCGCGCAGGATCTTGCCCGAGCGGGTCTTGGGCAGACGCTCCACCACCAGGGCGCGCTTGAAGTCGGCGACCGGGCCAATCTGGTCGCGCACCAGTTGGACCACCTCCTTGACGATGTCCTCATGCGGGCGGGTGACGCCCGCCTTCAGGCAGACGAAGCCCAACGGCACCTGCCCCTTGAGATCGTCGGCCACGCCGATCACCGCGCATTCGGCGACGTCCTTGTGGCTGGACAGCACCTCTTCCATCGCGCCGGTGGACAGGCGATGGCCCGCCACGTTGATGATGTCGTCGGTGCGCGCCATCACATAGACATAGCCGTCGTCGTCGATGAAGCCCGCGTCGCCCGTCTGGTAGTAACCGGGGTAATCGGCCAGATAGGATGTCTTGAAACGCTCGTCGGCGTTCCACAGCGTCGGCAGCGTGCCGGGAGGCAACGGCAGCTTGACGCAGATGGCGCCGATGTCGCCGCGCGCCACTTCTTGCAGTTCGGCGTTCAGCACGCGGACGTCCCAACCCGGCATCGGGCGGGTGGCGGAGCCGTATTTGATCGGGAACAGATGGACGCCCAGCGGGTTGCCGGAAATCGCCCAGCCGGTTTCCGTCTGCCACCAATGGTCGATGACCGGAACCTTCAGATTGTCCTCGGCCCAATGCAGGGTGTCGGGATCCGACCGTTCGCCCGCCAGGAACAGGGCGCGGAAATGCGACAGATCATATTTCTTCAGCAGCAGCGCGTCGGGATCCTCACGCTTGATGGCGCGGAAGGCGGTCGGCGCGGTGAAGAGCGTGCCGACCTTGTGCTGTTCGATCACCCGCCAGAAGGTTCCGGCGTCGGGCGTGCCGACCGGCTTGCCTTCAAACACCAGGGTCGTCGCCCCGGTCAGCAGCGGCGCGTAAACGATGTAGGAATGGCCGACCACCCAACCCACGTCCGACGCCGCCCAATAGACCTCGCCCGGCTCGACGTTGTAGATGTTCTTCATCGTCCAGCGCAGCGCCACCGCGTGGCCGCCATTGTCGCGCACCACGCCCTTGGGCTGCCCCGTCGTGCCGGAGGTGTAGAGGATGTAGAGCGGATCGGTCGCCGCCACCGGCACGCAGGCCGCCGGTTCGGCGGTCTTCACCGCTTCGGCCCAATCGACGTCGCGCCCGGCGATCAACGTCGCGGTTTCCTGCGGGCGCTGGAGGACGATGACGCTCGACGGCTTGTGGTCGGCCTGCTCGATGGCGCTGTCGAGCATCGGCTTGTATTTGATGACGCGGTTGGTTTCGATGCCGCAAGAGGCCGACACGATGGCCTTGGGCGTCGAATCGTTGATGCGGGTCGCCAGTTCATGCGGGGCGAAGCCGCCGAACACCACCGAATGCACCGCGCCCAGACGCGCGCACGCCAGCATGGCGACGACCGATTGCGGGATCATCGGCATGTAGAGCAGAACGCGGTCGCCCTTGCTCACGCCCTGGTCGCGCAGCACCCCGGCGAAGCGCGCCACCTGATCCTGCAATTCGGCGTAGGTGATGGTCTGGACGGTCTGCGTCACCGGGCTGTCATAGATGATCGCCGCCTGCGCGCCCCGCCCGCCTTCGACATGGCGGTCCACGGCGTTGTAGCAGGTGTTCAGCTCGCCGCCGACGAACCAGCGGTAGAACGGCGCGGCGCTGTCGTCCAGCACCTTGTCCCACGGCTTGAACCAGGTGATCTCTTTGGCCGCGTCGCCCCAGAATCCTTCCGGATCCGACAGGGAACGGGCGTGCATGTCGTCGAAAGCGGCGGCTGTGCTTTGGCTCATCGGGGGCGTCCCTTATATTATAATTGGCTCGCATTTCCTCGCGAACGCGCAATGATCCATCACGCGTCCCGCTTCAATCTGCGCCAAGAATATAAGCGAGCGCAAATGTCAGAAGGTCGGGGGTGCGACGGGCTGTCGCATCCCCCAATCATCCTGACCACGCACAGCGCTCAAAACCCGACGCAGGCCGGGCGCGCGATCTTCTCGGTGCGCATAATCATACACATTCTCTCTTGCGCGCGTCGGTTCCCGACGTAAAATGACCGCTGCGGAATGAAACAGGCGCGTCAACCATGAACAGCCGCGAGTTGATCCGACGGCTTCAAGACGATGGTTGGATTCACACCGACACAACCGGGTCGCACCATCATTTCAAGCACCCGACCAAACCGGGCAAGGTCACGGTTCCTCACCCGAAGCGCGACCTTCCCATCGGCACGGTGAAGAGCGTTCTGCATCAGGCCAAGCTCAAGATTTAAGGTTGTCGATCATGCCCCACTACATCGCCCTGGTTCACAAGGATCCTGACAGCGACTATGGCGTGACGCTGCCGGATTTTCCCGGTTGCGTCAGCGCGGGCGAGACCTTCGACGAGGCCGTGCGCGAAGCGGCGGACGCGCTGTCCGGCCACGCCGCTGGGATGCGCCGTGACGGCGACCCAATTCCACCGCCGCGCTCCCTGGACGCGATCAAGGCCGCCGCCGAAGATTGGATCGTTTGGACCGACGCCGTCGTCGTGGCCATTCCCTTGCTGCCGCCCAGCGGGCGTGCAGTTCGGGTCAACATCACGCTGGATGAACGATTGCTGGCGGAAATCGACGCCGCCACGACCAACCGCTCCGCGTTTCTGGCCGTTGCCGCGCGGCAGGCGCTGGACGCGGCGTCCGCCTGAGCCTTCGACGCTTCTCTCAGAACCCGACGCAGGCCGGGCGCAGGACGATGGCGACCGCCTGTTGTTTGAAGCGCTTTTTGTAGATGTCGGCCAACTCGTGGATTTTGGCGAGCGACGCCGGATCCTGGCCGGTCAGCAGGGTCAAAATCTTGCTCGGCTCGCGCACCAGCCGCCCGGTGGCGCTGTCGCGCCAATGGCCCGCCGCTTCCTGGATGGTCAGCCCGTCGGGAAAGCGCGGGGCGATCTCCGTGTTCACGAAGCGCGCCCACGCCTTGTCGCTCACGCCCAGCCGGTCGCCGATGTTGCGGCCAAAGAACAGCCGCGCCTCCACCATCGGGCTGCCCGACAGCAGGGCGCAGTCGGGGCCGGACGGCGGCGTTTCCGCCGTGGTTTGAGCCAGCGCCCCGCCGCCAAGCGACAGTGGAACCAGCAAGGCCAGAGACAGCAAAGCCGCGCGCATCCTCATCATCGCCCTCCGTTGGAAAACCCGCCCATGATACGCGTTTTCCCGTTCAGCGCGAAGAGATGTCAGGAACTCCCCCACGCGCGCCTTTTCCTTCGCGCTGGTCAGACGCCCGCCGGACGGCTATGGATGGCGCATGGCTTCCGACCCGCCCATCACCGGCATTCGCCCGATCCTCTCCGTCGTTCAGAGCAACGGCGAACGGCTGATCGTGGCCCGGTTGACCAATCTGGGCGGCGGCAGCCAATCGAATCGCTTCGTCCTGCGCCAATCCGATTTCCGCCCGCCCTGGACCCACCCGGACAAGGGCTATTTCGGTTACGCCGAGGTCGCCCGCGCGCTGGACGCCAACGGCTGGCGCGGCTGCAAGATCGAAGCGATGCCCACTGCCGATCTGGAGGAGCGGCGCGCCCGCCTGCTCGCCCGCAAAAAGCTGCATCTGCAATGCGTCGAGGCCGCCATTCGCCGCGTGCAGGAGAGCAACGCGACGTAATCGTCACGCGAAGCCTTCCGGTCGCCGACGACTGCGCCTATATCCCTGACACCGTTTGTCTGGAGGGTGTTTTTATGACCAGCAGTGCCGCCTTGGCTGCAACCGACAGCCCCGATTTGGGCACGCTCCCCGCCTGGGATTTGAACGACCTCTACCCCGGCATGGACGCGCCGGAGTTGAAAGCCGACATCGAGCGCGCCGACGCGGCGGCCAAGGCGTTTCAGGAGCGTTACGCCGGGACCCTGCCCGGCCTGTCGGGCGACGGGCTGGCCGAGGCCATCGCCGCCTATGAGGCCATCGACGAAACGCTGTCGCGCGTCATGTCCTTCGCCAGCCTGACCTACAGCGGCGACATGGCCGATCCGATCATCGGCAAATTCTACCAATCCATGCAGGAGCGGGTGAACGGCGTCTCCGCCCAACTGATCTTCTTCACGCTGGAGATCAACCGGCTGGACGAGGACGACGTGACGGCCAAGCTGGCAGCCTCGCCCGCTCTGGCGCGCTACGCCCCCTGGCTGCGCGACGTCCGCCTCTACCGCGACCACCAGCTTTCCGACGAGGTGGAGCGGTTGCTCCACGAGAAATACGTCGTTGGCCGCGCCGCCTGGAACCGCCTGTTCGACGAGACCATGGCCGGGCTGCGCTTCCCCATCGACGGCAAGGAGCTGACCAGCGCCGAGGCGTTGAACCGCCTGTCCGACCGCGACCCGGCCAAGCGCCGCGAGGCGGGCGAGGTGGTGGGCCGCGTCATGGGCGACAACGCCCGCCTGTTCGCGCTCATCACCAACACGCTGGCCAAGGACAAGGAGATCGAGGACAACTGGCGCCATTACCCGTCGCCGACCTCGGCCCGCAACCTGTCCAACCGGGTGGAGGACGGGGTGGTGGACGCCCTGGTGTCCGCCGTCAAGGCCGCCTACCCCGACCTGTCGCACCGCTATTACGCGATGAAGGCCAAATGGTTCGGTCAGGATCATCTGGATTACTGGGACCGCAACGCCCCCCTGCCCAACGACGCCGACCGGACCATCCGTTGGGACGAGGCGCGCGACATCGTGCTGGGCGCCTATGGCCGCTTTTCGCCGGATCTGGCGCGCTTGGGCCAGCGTTTCTTCGACAACCCGTGGATTGACGCGCCGGTGCGGCCCGGCAAGGCGCCGGGGGCCTTCGCCCATTCCACCGTCCCCAGCGTCCACCCCTATCTGCTGGTCAATTTCCAGGGCAAGACCCGCGACGTCATGACCCTGGCGCACGAGCTGGGGCATGGCGTTCACCAGATCCTGGCCGGGAAGCAGGGGCATTTCCTGTCCGACACGCCGCTGACGCTGGCCGAAACCGCGTCGGTCTTTGGCGAGATGCTGACCTTCCGCGCCCTGCTGGCGGCGGAAACCGACCCGGCCCGCCGCCGCCTGCTGCTGGCGGGCAAGGTGGAGGACATGCTGAACACGGTGGTCCGCCAGATCGCCTTCTTCGATTTTGAACGCCGCGTCCACACCGAACGGCGCGAGGGCGAATTGACCGCCGACCGCATCGGCGAAATCTGGATGGCGGTGCAAACCGAAAGCCTCGGCCCGGCGCTGCGCTTTGACGCGGGCTATCGCCATTACTGGTCCTACATCCCGCACTTCGTCCATTCGCCCTTCTACGTCTACGCCTACGCCTTCGGCGATTGTCTGGTGAACTCGCTTTACGCGGTCTATCAGGACGCCGAACAGGGCTTCGCCGAAAAATATCTGGCGATGCTGACGGCGGGCGGCACCCTGCGCCACCAGGATCTCCTGGCCCCCTTCGGCCTGGACGCCTCCGACCCAGCCTTCTGGCAAAAGGGCCTGACCGTGATTCGCGGCTTCATCGACGAGTTGGAATCCACCCCCGCCTAACCCCTCCCCCACCCAAAACCCTCTCCCCCCACTTTAAACCCTCTCCCCCCCGGGGAGAGGGCAGGGTGAGGGGGAAACGGCGCCGAGACCCAAACGACAGAGAAACCCCTTCCCCCCCACCCCACTTGACCCCGGTCAAGGGCGCGCCCCTCTCTTCCGGCCATCCTGGCCTTCGGACCCCACCCCCGAAGACCATCGCCGCAAGGACGACCCGCGCCATGATCGCGTTCGACGACATCACCCTGGGCCACGCGGTCATGGACCGCGACCACGCCGACTCCCTGGATCTCTGGACCGCCGCCACAGCCGCCCCGGCGGGCGCGCTGGCCCACCCCTTCGCCGCCTTCGCCGCCCATCTGCGCGCCCATTTCGCGCGGGAAGAGGCGCTGATGACCGAACACGGCTTCTTCGCCCTGCACTGCCACAGCGCCGAACACGCCCGCGTACTGGCCGAAATCGCGTCCCTGGACGCCGCCCTCACCCCCGAAACCGAAGACGCCGCCCGCCGCTACCTCCGCTCCGACTTCCCCGACTGGTTCCACAACCACCTCGCCACGATGGACCGGGTGACGGCGGGGTTTTTGGTGGGGGTGGAGAATCCTAACGATTTCTAAATGATATAGAGAGCAGTGGTTGGAAGGAGCTTGGAAAATCCTAGCGGTTGACTTTCTCTCAACAACATGCTCGTGTGGCAGCGTTAAGATTATATATGAAAGAAGAGCGTTGCAAATGAGATCAGAAGATAAAAGACAGTGCCCAAAGCATTATGTGAGTGTTATACGGATAAATGGCCTTTGGGGAGCCAAAAATTTTGTTATCCCTCTTAACAGAGGGGTTAATTTTCTTATTGGCCCCAATGGGACAGGAAAAACAACAATAATAAATTTACTTTCAAGTATACTTCGTGGAGATTTCCGCGCATTATTTGAAATACATTTTTCAAAAATAATTATCGAACTACGCAGCATAGACAATCAAGATGAACCATCCTTTTACATAGCGGCTGAACGTGCAAATAAAAACAACAAAACCGATGATATGGTTATATTGAATATTATTGAAAGTGGAAAAATTGAACCTACAATTTCAGAGAATATATCGCTTGCTTCAGAAAGTTCTCAAACTCCACCATGGAGATTAGGAGCGGCATGGACGAACACCACCCAAGATTCAATTGTTTCATCAAAACTTCGGAATTTCCTTGACAGCCTCTGCCATACGACTTGGCTATCAATCCATAGATCTGAGTTAAAAGCAAAATTATTTGGGGAAAATCAAAGCGACAGCGCTGTCGAAAGACATCTTGCGGATTTGCAACAGCGTTTTCGCGCTTATAATGCTGAGCGCAGTGAAATGGTAAAGAAAGAAGTAAAGGATTTTGAGAAAAATATATTCCTGTCTCTGACTGGCGGAGGAGGATTTCCTAAATTTACATCAGATTTTACCAATAACATATCTATTCCGAAATATCGCGATGTCATAAAGCGTGTTCTAGCCAGTTTAGATATACCGCATCGTCGTTATGAGAAAAATTTTGATGAATTTTTCCGTAAGGCGGAAATTTCCTTGTCAAAGATTCAAGCAAAACAAGGAAGTGCAAATCTCGAAATTGAAGATTTTTTTGTCTTGTCTTCTCTTCTTCAGGCAGAACGAATTGGCGAACATTGGGTAGAATATCAATCAAGAATTGATAAAATCAATCGAGCGAAAACCATTTTTCTCAGCATAACTTCAGACTACTTGCAGCCGAAAAAATCTTATATCAGCAATGACGGCGGGTTGATTTTTTACCGATTTTGGGAAAGCGAGGAAGATCTGAAAGGAGATTCTAAGCCCATTATCCTGCCGACAAGTCAGTTGTCGTCCGGAGAGAAGCAAATGGTTATATTTTTACTGGAAACACTCTTACAAGATGGAAAGCCATATATATTTATTGCTGACGAGCCTGAAATTAGCCTTCATGTCATATGGCAAGAAAAACTCATAAATGCAATACTAACTCTCAACCCTTCATCACAAATAATATTTGCAACTCATTCCCCTGATATTGTTTCAGAATATGCTGATTGTACTATTAATATGCAGGAATATTCGCAAAATGCCTAACGTATTCCTAAGAAGCCGTAGCGGAATAACAAACTTCCACCAATTTACTGGAACTGATTTTACTGCCTACTGCGAAGGCGGCACAAATCAAATTTCCACTTCAGATGCATCTTTGGGTTGCTGCAATGTTTCTGCTGAAGATAGAACATACTGGCACGCAATGTGCAGGTATTTTGCAAAGGAAACTAAGATACATTTCAAGCCAATTGGCTCTTGTATTAAGCTTTCCGAACTCATCATTGAAATAAAAAAAATCAACCCTAGTAATGTTGTGGTTTTTATTGATCGTGACTGGCGTCAATATACTGGAGGAATACATTATGAGAAATTTGTTGTTTATACATTCAGTTATTCATGGGAAAATGATGTCGTGAAGTCTAACAATGTTGCTCACGCCGCCATTAATTTGGCGCACATAGATCATGATAATTTTTCAACTATTTCATTAAACTTTGACTCCTTATTAAAGACATTGCAAGATACTATGAGGGTATCTTTTAAACGCCAAATTGAATCTTTTAACTCTGGCGCAATATTTTTTCCCACTGATTCCAATCTTAACGGGGCTTTGGAAGAGCATAATGGGAAATGTCACATAAACAGATATAGGATATCCAAGATATTTAGGAAAGCAAAATTAAAATATAAATACCTCAGAGAGGCTCCCTCGGCAAAATTATTTCACATCAGCAACTGCCCTGGTCATGTAATGATGGGCATAGCAACAAAGACTATAAGGTGTTACTTGAAAGAAATTGGGGTGCAAATGCCGTTCAGCGATCAACAGATTAGAGCGATGATTATACGAGAGTTCAAAGATAACGTGACAAAAAACATGTCGCGTGATGAGATTTGTTATTATATGAACTCCATAAAAAGAGCATTTACTTACCCATAACGGTACACAGTTACTTAGAACGGATCGCGTAAAATCGGAATTGATTTGAAGCGTGAATCCGCTCGATAAATCAAAGCTTAGAGTATCCGTTATGGACAAGCGGTTTTTTCGCCCCACTTTCGGCCTTTGCTCAAGAGGGCATTGGCGAAGATAACGAGCTTTCGCATAACGGCGGTAATTGCGATCTTTGGAGCTTTCCCGGCGTCGGTGAGACGGCTGTAAAGCTCTTTGAGATTTGGATTGAAGCGAGCGGCGACGAGTGCGGGCATATAGAGGGCCTGGCGCAGGATAGCTCTTCCACCGCGAATATGAGCTTTTCCTTTCCATGTCCCGGACGTCTGGGTCATGGGGGCAAGTCCAGCGAGGCTTGTGGCCTGTTTGGCGTCAATAGCGCCCAATTCTGGCATTTCAATCAGAAGGATTGCGGCTGTCAGTTGACCGACGCCGGGAATGCTGACCAGGATTGCGGCGCGTTTGGCCAGTTCGGCGTCTTCGGCGATGCGTTTGGTGATTTCGGCGTCGATGGCGGCGATGTCAGCCTCCACCTGCTTGATCCTACGGTCGATCATTTTTTCGATCAACGGCAGAAGAGCGATCTTCTGACGGTTCTTCGCAGCGGTCAGATCCTTGGTTAAAGCGCGGCGGGCGAGGAGCAAATCCTTGAGCAGCAGGATATTTTTGCTTTGCGGCGGCGACGGGGTCAGCTCCAGAGCTTTGCCCATCCGGGCCAGCATGGCGGCGTCAACGGCATCGGTCTTGGCGAGCGTTCCGAGGGCTTCGGCAAAACGACGCGCTTGGCGTGGATTGACTTTGACGGTCGGCATCCCGGCGCTGACAAGAGCTTGCTCCATGTCATGCGCGTAACGGCCTGTCGCTTCAAAAACGATGCGGTCGATCGGTGTGGCTTTGATCCAACGGATCAGCGCCTTGTGACCTGTCGTGTCATTGGTGAAGCGCTTGGCGGCTCCATCGGGCAGTCGATGGGCGTCAAGGCTGTCTTTTGAAACGTCGATGCCGATGCTAGAGTTGCTCATCTTTTCCATGTCCTGTGCTTGTCGTGCGGGCCATGACGCCCTGGTATCCGTTCAGGTCTGTGGAAAAGACGGGGGTGATCAAACTCTAACTCGGTCCTTTCGACCAGCGCCGTGACGATCTATCCCCCGCCGCGTGGGGGGGGGGGGGGCCCCCCCCCCCAAGCGGCCCATTCTTGCAGAATGAGCCGAGCGTTCTATAAGACAAGCGCGCGGCGCGGCGTCAGCCCCGCAGCGCGTCCAGCCTTTTCAGATGATCGACGGCGTGATCGACGAAGGCGCGCACCCGGCCCGGCATCAGGCGCGCGGTCGGCACCACCACATGCACCGGCAGGGGCGGCGGTTCGGCGTCCGGCAGCAGGCGGACCAGCGCGCCGCTCGCCAGATCGTCGGCGGCCTGATAGGACAGCGGGCGGGTGATCCCCTGCCCGTCCCGCGCGGCGAACAACGCCGATTCAACGTGGCTGACGATCAGGCGCGGGGTCAACCGCACCACCCGCTCCCGTCCGTCCAACGTGAAGCGCCATTCCGGCGGTCCCCGACGGAGGGCGTTGAAGATGATGGCGTGTCGGTTCAAATCCTCGGGCGTGTCCGGCGCGCCGTGCGCGGCCAGATAGTCCGGGCTGGCGACCAGCATCCGCGTGACCTGCCCGACCCGGCGGGCGACCAGCGCGGAATCGCCAAGCGGGCCGATGCGGATGGCGACGTCCAACTCCTCGTCGATCAGGTCAAGATTGCCGTCGGACAGCGCCAGCTCAACCCGGACGTCAGGATAGGCGCGCATGAAGCCAATGACCAGCGGCGTCACATGCTTGCGCCCGAACATCACCGGGGCCGTCACCCGCAGGCGACCGCGCAAGGGCTGTTCACCGCCCGCCACGATCAACGCCTCGTCATAATCGGCCAGCAGGCGCCGCGCCTGCTCGGCCAACCGCCGCCCGGCCTCGGTCGGGGCCAAATTGCGGGTGGTGCGTTCGATCAGGCGCACGCCCAACCGCTCCTCCAACCCGCCCAGGCCGCGCGTGACCGCCGCCGCCGACCGCCCCAGCCGTTTGGCCGCCCCCGCCAGACTGCCAACGTCGAGAATGGCGACGAACAACGCAAGCTCGTCCAGCCGGTCCATCCATTCTTCCTATTATCGCAAGAGTTCCTTGCGATGAGAGCGCATTCCCCCGTTGACGCGCAAGTGGTTCCCTGTGGCGACGCTTGGTTCCACCCACGGAGTTCCCCGATGCCCGCCCCTGACCTGACCCTCATCACCCTGTGGGGCGGCTCCGGACGCTTGAGCGACGCGCAGGGCGTCGCCGTCCGCCTGCTGGCCTTCATGGACGGTCATCTGGAAAGCCGCGACTGGCTGGTGGGCGACCGCGCGACCATCGCCGACCTCGCCTGCTACGCCTACATCGCGGGGGCGGCGGAGGGCCGCGTCCCGCTTGATCCTCACCCGGCGGTGCGACGCTGGCTGGAGCGGGTCGAGGCTCTGCCAAATTTCCCGCCAATGCCCCACACCCCCATCCCCGAAACCGTTTGACCAGGAAAGACCCGGCCATGGACCAAGATCCGATCATCGACCCCTTCCACGCGGGGGAACGGGAAGCCCAGGCCCGAGCCGGGTTCCGTGTCCCGTCCGCCCCGATCCGCGACGCGCTGACCGCGCAGCACCGTGATTTTTATCCCCTGCTGCCCGCCTTGTTGGTCGCTGCCCCCGACGCGGCGGGCGCGCCCAGCGCCGGGATGCTGACCGGGGCGCCGGGCTTCGTCTCCTCCCCGGATCCGCGCCTGTTGCGGGTCCGGCCCAGCCACGCGGCGTGGGACGTCCACCTTCGGCCCGGCGCGCCGGTTGGGATCCTCGGCATTGATCTGGCGACCCGACGGCGCAACCGGGCCAGCGGCTTGGCCGTCGCCGTCGCGGGCCATGGCTTCGACCTCGCCATTGAGCAAAGCTTCGGCAACTGCCCGCAATACATTCAAGGGCGCCTGGTGGAAACGGACAGGGCCACCACCGCCACCGCCCGCGCGGCCCTGAACGGGCTGGACGACGACGCCCGCCGCATGATCGCCAGGGCCGACACCTTCTTCGTCGCGTCCACCTCGGAGGCAGGACCGAACGGCGCCCCCGACGTCTCGCACCGAGGGGGTCCGGCGGGCTTCGTCCGCGTCGAGGGCGACCGGCTGCGGATTCCGGACTATTCCGGCAACCGCTATTTCAACACGCTGGGAAACTTCGTTCTGAACCCGCAAGCAGGACTGCTGTTCCTCGACTTCGTGACCGGCGACGCGCTGCATCTGACCGGAAGGGTCAGCGTCGATTGGAAAGCGCCCGACGATCTGCCGGGCGCGCAACGGTCCTGGACCCTAATGGTCGAGCGGGGATGGCGGCAACCCGCCGCCATCCCCCTGCGCTGGAGTTTTCGGGACCAGTCCCCAGCGACTCTGCGCATCGCCGGAGCGGGCTGACCAAATCACCGCATCGCGCCGTCCAGCTTGGCCTTCCACAGGCCGTTGGCGAGCGCTCCGGTCATCCACTGGTCAACCGCTTGCTTCAGCGCCGGATCCTTGCGCAGCAGATAGGCGTTCTCGAAATGGGTGAAGGGCGAGGCCACCGGCACGGCGCACAGGACGCCGCCGCTCAGTTTGGCCTGCAAATCAGCCTCGATGCCGTCCGTCACCATCACGTCGGCCTTGTCGGCGGCGATTTGGCCGAAGATCGTCTTGTTGTCCGGCCACACCTCGATCGGGGCCTTGGTGAAGGTTTGACGGGCGAACTTCTCGTTGGTGCCACCGGGGTTCACGACGACGCGGGTGGTCGGCTGGTCAATGGCCTCCACCGTGGTGAATTTCTCCTTGTCGGCGCAGCGGGCGATGGGGCGCTTGCCGTCGCTGACGTTGGGAACCGAGAAATCGCCCGCCGCCGCCCGGTCGGCGTTGACCGTGATGCCGCCCAGCGCGACGTCGAACTTCTCGGCCTTGAAATCCTCCAACAGCGTCTTCCAGGTCGTCGGCACGAACTCGGCCTTCACGCCAAGCGCCGTCGCCAGCTCCTTCGCCATTTCAATGTCGGCGCCAATCAGCGCGCCGTCGGCCCCCTTGTAGCTGAAGGGTTTGTAATCGCCGGTGGTGCCGACGCGCAGAACGCCCGTTTGTTTGATCGTCTGCAAGGCGCCGTCGGCGGCCTGCGCGTGGAAAGGAACAGCGGCCATGGTGGCGACGCTCACCAACAGCCCGGCCAAGAACAATCTCATCGTGAAATCCCCGTATCGATTGGTGATGGGCCGGTTTCCTCCCGGCCCTTGTGCTGCCGTCGGCGATCTCCGCCGCCGCGACATCCAACAGTATGGAGCATGCGCCGCGCAAGAAACTGTTCAAAAAGGCCATGAACGGAACAAACAGCGCAAAATCCTTGCGGAAACCCACCGGGTTTTGGCGTTTCATTCACCACAGGAATCGCCACACAGCGTGGTCGCCCCGCCGCCGGAAATGTGGTTCGATGACGGTTTGATGACGCCAACGAAGGAAAGCGCCGATGAGTCAGTCCACGGAAACAGGTCGTTGGGTGCGCGCGCTGTCGGGCGCGCTGGTCCTCTGCGCGCTGACGCTGCCGGTTATGGCTGCTGATCCGGTCGGGCCGAACGACCTGCTGAACGCTGAACTGTGGATGCAGCGTTCGGTCGAATACAAGGCAACCGCCCTGTCGGTCTACGCGCTGGGCAAGCTCCGGCTGGACGAGGCGTTGGCTGACAAGACTTGGACGGCGGCGACCGAACAGACCGGAGCCTTCCAGGATCTGCCCCCCGCCGTCATCCTCGATCTTGACGAAACGGCGATGGACAACTCCGCCTACCAAACCGGGTTGATCGCCACCAACAGCGATTTTTCGTCGAAGACCTGGGACGCCTGGGTGAAAGCGGAAAAGGCCACCGCCGTTCCGGGCGCGGTCGAATTCACCCAATACGCCGAATCCAAAGGTGTGAAGGTCTTCTACGTCACCAACCGCAACGCCGACCAAGAGGAACCCACGCGCCGCAACGCCCAAGCTCTGGGTTTCCCCATGGGCGGCAACGTCGACACCTTTCTGATGTCGAAAGAAAAGGCGGATTGGGGATCCGCCAAGGGAACCCGACGCGCTTACATCGCCAAAGATTACCGGATCCTGCTGCTGTTCGGCGATAATTTCGGCGATTTCTCCGACGCCTACAACGGCGGCGAGGCCGAACGGTTGACCGCCTTCACCGCCGCCAAGACCCATTTTGGCCATGATTGGCTGATGCTGCCCAACCCCGGCTACGGCTCGTTCGAGAGCGCGCCGTATCAGCACAATTTCAAACTGTCCGCCGAGGAAAAACGAGCCAAGAAGATCGGCGCGCTGGAACCCTGGACGCCGCCCGCCCCCTGACAAACGCCCTCCCCCCTTGTTCCCGCGTTGGGCAAGGGGGGAGCATCGCTCACACCGTCAGGTATTTGCGGACGTCTTCGTCGTTCAACGCCATCCGGCTGCCCGCCAGCGCCACTTCGCCCCGCTCCATCACCGTCCAATCGTCGGCCAGATCGCGAGCGAAGTCAAAATACTGCTCGACCAGCACAATCGCCATGTCGCCCTTGTCGCGCAAATAGGAAATCGCCCGACCGATGTCCTTGATGATGGAGGGCTGAATGCCCTCCGTCGGTTCGTCCAACACCAGCAGGCGCGGGCGCGTCACCAGGGCGCGGCCAATCGCCAATTGCTGTTGCTGCCCGCCCGACAAATCGCCGCCGCGCCGCTCCAGCATCGAATCGAGCACCGGAAACAGCTCGAACACCTCGTCGGGGATGGATCGTTTGCCGCGCGGCAAGGGGGCGTAGCCGGTCAGCAGATTTTCCCGCACCGTCAGCAACGGGAAAATCTCGCGCCCCTGCGGAACATAGGCGATGCCGCGCCGCGCCCGGTCGGCGGCGGCGAGCTTGGTGACGTCGGCCCCGTCCCAGTTGATCGTCCCGCCGCTGATCGGCTTCAACCCGACGATGGCGCGCAGAAGGCTGGATTTCCCCACCCCGTTGCGCCCGACCAGACAGGTGACTTTGCCGACCTCCGCCGTCATGGAGACGCCGCGCAGCGCCTGGGCCGCGCCGTAATGAAGATCGACCGAACGAACGTCCAGCATGTGCGTTTCCTTCCTCAACCCGGCGTCAACGGCCCAGATACACGTCGATGACCTGCTGGTTGGCGCTGACCGAATCCAACGATCCTTCGGCCAGAACCGACCCTTCGGCCAGAACCGTGACCTTGACCCCCAACGCCCGGACAAAACTCATGTCGTGTTCGACGACGATGACCGAATGCTTGCCCGCGATGTCGCAGAGCAGGCGGGCGGTCTGTTCGGTTTCGGCGTCGGTCATGCCCGCCACCGGCTCGTCCACCAGCAGCAGTTTGGGATCCTGGGCCAGCAGCATGCCGATCTCCAGCCACTGCTTTTCCCCGTGGGACAGGCTGCCGGCCAGACGGTCGCGCTTGGGCGACAGACGGGTGATGTCGAGGATGTCCTCGATCCGCGCCCGGTCCTCGCGGCTGATGGCGTAGGTCAGCGTCTTCAGCGGGCTGCGCGGGGCCTTCAGCGCCAGTTCCAGATTGTCCCACACGCTGTGCGGCTCGAACACCGTCGGGCGCTGGAACTTGCGGCCAATGCCGAGGTTGGCGATGGACGCCTCGCGCAGCTTGGTCAGGTCGGTTTCGCCTTCAAACAGGATGGTTCCGTGGTCGGGCCGGGTCTTGCCGGTGATGACGTCCATCATCGTCGTCTTGCCCGCCCCGTTCGGCCCGATGATCGCCCGCATTTCGCCGGGCATCATCGTCAGCGACAGGTTGTTCAGCGCCCGGAACCCGTCGAAGCTGACCGACACGCCGTCAAGGTAGAGAAGAGTGTCTTCCGCGCTCATGGCTCACATCCCCTTCTGATCGGCGGTTTTTCCGTTCGGCGCGTTTTTGCCCTTGGCGCTGGGCAGACGGGCGGTCAGTTGCGCCCACAACCCCAACAGCCCCTTGGGCAGGAACAGCGTCACCAGCACGAACAGGCCGCCCAGCGCGAACAGCCAGAATTCGGGCAGCGCGCCGGTGAAATAGCTTTTGCCGAAATTGACCAGAACCGCGCCCAGGATCGCGCCCGCCAGCGTGCCGCGCCCGCCGACGGCGACCCAAATCACCGCCTCGATGGAGCTGGCCGGGGCGAATTCCGACGGGTTGATGATGCCGACCTGCGGGACGTACAAGGCCCCCGCCACGCCCGCCATGCAGGCCGACAGCGTCCAGGCGAACAGCTTGTAGGATTCGGTGTTGTAGCCCAGGAAGCGAACGCGGCTTTCGGTATCACGAATAGCCACCAGCACCTTGCCGAGCTTCGACGCGATGATGCCCGACGCGATCATGTAGGACAAGGCCAACGCCGCGATGGTCGCCAGGAACAGGCCGACGCGGGTGCCCGGCGCCTGAATGTCGAAGCCCAAGATTTCCTTGAAGTCGGTCAGCCCGTTGTTGCCGCCAAAGCCCATGTCGTTGCGGAAAAAGGCCAACAGCAGGGCGAAGGTCAACGCCTGGGTGATGATCGACAGATAGACGCCGGTGACGCGGCTGCGGAAGGCGAACCAGCCGAAGGCGAAGGCCAGCGCGCCCGGAACCACCAAAACCATGACCGCCGCGAACCAGAAATGATCGAAGCCCAGCCAGTACCAGGGCAACTCCTTCCAGTTCAGGAAGACCATGAAGTCGGGCAGGATCGGGTTGCCATAGACGCCGCGCGGCCCGATCTGGCGCATCAGATACATGCCCATGGCGTAGCCGCCCAGCGCGAAGAAGGCGGCGTGTCCCAAGGACAGGATGCCGACATAGCCCCACACCAGATCCAGCGCCAGCGCCAGCAGCGCGAAGCACAGATATTTGCCGAGCAGCGAGACGGTGAAGATCGAGAGATGCCAGGGCGAGCCTTCCGGCACGATCAGCGTCATCACCGGGACCAGCACGGCCATCAGGGCCAGCACGGTCAGGACGAGTCCGGCCTTGCGGTCCAGCCCCATCAGAAAAAAGCGCGTCAGCATCGATCAGGCCTCCACCGCCCGGCCCTTCAGCGCGAAGAGACCGCGCGGACGCCGCTGAATGAACAGGATGATGAAAATCAGAACCAGGATCTTGCCCAGCACCGCCCCGGCGTAAGGCTCCAGGAATTTGTTGAGCGACCCCAGCGCCAGCGCGCCGACCAGCGTGCCCCACAGATTGCCGACGCCGCCGAACACCACCACCATGAAGCTGTCGATGATGTAGCTCTGGCCCAGATTGGGGCTGACATTGTCGATCTGGCTCAAGGCGACCCCGGCCAACCCGGCGATGCCGGAGCCAAGCCCGAAGGTCAGCGCGTCCACCCGCGCGGTGCGGATGCCCATGGCGTTGGCCATCGGGCGATTCTGCGTCACCGCGCGGATCGACAGGCCGAACCACGTCCGTTTCAGCGCGACCAACAGGGCGGCGAAGACGGCGAAGGCGAAGACGACGATCCACAACCGGCCATAGGTGATGGTCAGGCCGCCCAACTCAAACGCGCCGGACATCCAGCTTGGCGCGCTGACCTCGCGGTTGGTCGGCCCAAAGAGGGAGCGCACCGCCTGTTGCAGCGCCAGCGACAGGCCCCAGGTCGCCAGCAGGGTTTCCAGCGGACGGCCATAAAGCCAGCGGATCACGCTGCGCTCGATGATGACGCCGACCCCGCCCGACACCAGAAAGGCGGCGGGCAACGCCAGCAGGACCGACAGATCGGTCAGACCGGGCGCGTAGGTCCGCAAGCCCTGCTGGACCAGAAAGGTGGTGTAGGCCCCGATCATCACCATTTCGCCATGGGCCATGTTGATGACGCCCATCACGCCGAAGGTGACGGCCAGCCCAATCGCCGCCAGCAGCAGCACCGAGCCGAGCGACAGCCCGTACCAGAGATTTTGCAGCGCCCCCCAGAACAGCAGCTTTTGTTCAACCGTGGCCATGGCGGCGGCGGCGGCGGTCTTGGCGGCGTCGGACGCGCCCGAGGCGGCGATCATCGACAACAGCGCCAGCGCGTCGCGGTCGCCGCGTCCGGCCAAGGTGGCGACGGCGGCCTGGGTGTCGGCGTCCGACGCCCCGGCGGTCAGGATCACGGCGGCGCGCGCCTGCTCCATCGCCCGGCGGATGCGCTCGTCCTTTTCCTTGGCGAGCGCGGTGTTGAGCGCGTCCAGCGCGTTGGCGTCGCGGCTCTTGAACACCGCGTCGGCGGCGGAACGGCGAACGGCGGGATCGGGACTCATCAGGGTCAGCGCGCCCAGCGCGGCGCTGATGGCCCGGCGCAGCGCGTTGTTGACCTTGATCTTGTCGATGGCGCCGGCGGCGGCCTCGCCCAGCGCCGCGCCGCTCAGGGGATCGGTCAGGGCGTAGCCCGCTCCGGCCTTGCGGGCGATGACGACCAGACCATCGGCCTTGCGGACATAGAGATCGCCCGCCTGAAGCGCCTCGATCACCGGAACGGCGGCGGGGTCGCCCGCGTCGGACAGTTGGTTCAACGCCTTTTCGGTGCCGGAATAACCGCCGCCGCCCATCGTTTGGACCAGCGGACGGAGATCGGCGGCCAGCGCGGCGGATGTGGTGGCGATGGCCACACAAGCGGCCATGAGCCAGCGGAGAGCGCGTCGCATCGCGGATCCTTCGTTGGGCGTGGGGAGTGTCGCAAATGGAGAAACGCTTGCCCCCTCCCCGGCCCTCCCCCGCTTATGCGTGAGAGGGGGCCTGTTCCCCTCCACCGCGCAAGCGGGGGAGGGTTAGGGAGGGGGCAAGCGTTGGAACACCTCAGATCAAGTGGTCAGAACCGAACCGCTCAGGTCCCCTTGCCGCCGCACTTGCCGGTCTTCACGTTGAAGTTGCCGCAGGACAGGGGCTTGCGCCAATCGGAGATCAGGTCCTTGCTGTCCGGCAGGAAATCCGACCACTCGTCGCCGGGGACCAGGCCCGGGGTCTTGGAGACGGTCTCGAACTGGCCGTTCTCCTGCACTTCGCCGATCAGGACCGGCTTGGTGATGTGGTGGTTCGGCAGCATCGCCGAATAGCCGCCGGTCAGGTTGGGAACCGCGACGCCGATCATGCTGTCGATCACCGCGTCCGGGGCCACCGTGCCCGCCGCCTCGACCGCCTTCACCCACATGTTGAAGCCGATGTAGTGGGCTTCCATCGGGTCGTTGGTCACGCGCTTGTCGTTCTTGGTGAAGGCCTTCCAGCTCTTGATGAACTCGGCGTTGATCGGGGTGTCCACCGACTGGAAATAGTTCCAGGCGGCCAGATGGCCCAGCAGCGGCTTGGTGTCGATGCCCGCCAGCTCTTCTTCGCCGACGGAGAAGGCGACGACCGGGATGTCCTGCGCCTTGATCCCCTGGTTGCCCAATTCCTTATAGAAGGGAACGTTGGCGTCGCCGTTGATGGTCGAGACGACGGCGGTCTTCTTGCCGGCCGAACCGAACTTCTTGATGTCGGCGACGATGGATTGCCAATCGGAATGACCGAACGGCGTGTAGTTGATCTTGATGTCTTCGTCCTTGACGCCCTTGCCCTTCAGGTAGGCTTCCAGGATCTTGTTGGTCGTGCGCGGGTAGACATAGTCCGTGCCCGCCAGCACCCAACGCTGAACCTTCTCCTTCGACATCAGGTAATCGACCGCCGGGATCGCCTGCTGGTTCGGGGCGGCGCCGGTGTAGAAGACGTTGCGCGAGGATTCTTCACCCTCATACTGCACTGGGTAGAACAGCAGGCCGTTCAGCTCCTCGAACACCGGCAGCACCGACTTGCGGCTGACCGAGGTCCAGCAGCCGAACACGGCGGCGACCTTGTCCTTGGTCAGCAGCTCGCGGGCCTTTTCGGCGAACAGCGGCCAGTTGGAGGCCGGATCGACCACCACGGCTTCCAGCTTCTTGCCGAGAACGCCGCCCTTCTTGTTCTGCTCGTCGATCAGCATCAGCATGACGTCTTTCAGCGTGGTCTCGCTGATCGCCATGGTGCCGGACAGGGAGTGCAGAATGCCGACCTTGATGGTGTCGTCCGCCGCCTGGGCCGAACCCGCCAACGCGCCCATCGCCAGACCGGCCAGCGCGCTGATCCCGAACGTCGCAACCCGTCCCGTCATTCCCCGCCCCATCGTCTGCTGAATCGTCCGCATGAAGTTGCCCCCTATCTTCTGCCGCCCCGCTTGGCGCGGAGCCTCACGAAATTGTCAAAACGGAGGCTATCGCGGGTGCGAAGAGACGTATCTACGTCAAATGCCCCATATGGGCGGCGCGGCGTGCCGACGGCGGGACGCAGGTTGGAAACGCGAAAGATTTTCCCGCTTCATGGAATAACAACGCGCGGCGAACGTCACATTCTGGAAGCTGTTCTTTGATCGACCACATGAACAGGACGGCGCATGGCGCATCGGCGCGCGGCGCAGTGCAGCCGACACCAAATGTCACTTGCGCCGACGTGGGTCTTGACCGAACTATAGCCTGCTCATTCTTTCGCCGTTCACGATCTGGTCTCCCGAACCATGCTGTATGATCGCCACCTGCTCATCGGACGTTACGCCGCCGTTGGAATCGCGGGCTGCCTGATTGGCGCGCTGGTCGGCGGAACAGCGATGGCCGGAACCGCCACGACGCGCGCCACACCGGCGGCCGCCCCGGTTCCGCTGGTGCAATCCTGGGCCTTGCGGCTGGAGCAGCGGGCGAACGACCTTCAGAACGCCCCCAAAGTGACGGCGACCCGCATCGGCTATGGCGCGGTGGTGAAAAAGGGCGACGGCGGTTTCATCGAGACGGTGGCCCCCGCGCTGGACGTGCCGACCGACGTCGTGGAAGCGGCGTCGCCCTATCCGACGGTGGACGCCGCCCCGCCGGTGGTCTTCCATGTGCGCTCGCCGCTGGCCGACCGCGTCGGCAAGGTGGCGCGGCGGTTGATCGAGCTTGGCCATCTGCCGCCCG
Organism: Azospirillum sp. FG154; assembly: GCF_057809575.1. Lineage (NCBI taxonomy): Bacteria > Pseudomonadati > Pseudomonadota > Alphaproteobacteria > Rhodospirillales > Azospirillaceae > Azospirillum > Azospirillum sp. FG154. The sequence goes on from NZ_JBMDKF010000008.1 coordinate 212,495, forward strand.
ACCAATGGACCGACAGCTTCGAGGATCCGTTGGAGAACGCCGTGCGCGCCTTCCAGATCGTCGAGGGCTTGCAGCCCGACGGCAAGGTCGGCGAGGTGACGCGCCAAGCCCTGGACCGCACCCCGGAGCAGGCCGCCGCGATGATGCGGCGCGCCGCCGCCGCCATGCGGGCGCAACAGGCGTCCATCCCCGACACCGCCGTTCTGGTCAATTTGCCCAGCCAGACCGTGACCTACATCGAGCATGGCCGCCCGGTCTTCACCATGCGCGCCGTGGTCGGTCGCCCCTCGCGCAAAACGCCCTTGCTTCAGGACAAGATCACCAGCGTCACCATCAACCCGACCTGGACGGTCCCCCCCACCGTGCTGAACGAAGACAAGCTGCCGGTTCTCCGCAAAAAGGGAACCACCGGCATCAAGAACGCCGTCGTCTATCTGGACGGCAACGAAGTCGCCACCGCCTCCGTCAATTGGTGGGCGGTCGATCCAGGCCGGATCCGCATCGTCCAGAAACCGGGCGACGACAACGCGCTGGGCCGGTTCCGCTTCAATCTGACCAACGGCGATGGCATCTTTCTGCACGGCACCAACGACCCGCGCCTGTTCAGCCGCGACATGCGCGCCGCCAGTTCGGGCTGCGTCCGCTTGGAAGACGCCCGGAAGATGGCCAACACGCTGTTGACCCCCGCAAAGCTGTCCCCCACCGCCGTCGCCCAACAGCTCGACACCGGCGAAACCAAGACCGTCCGCCTGCCCAACGCCATCCCCGTGCGCTTCGTCTCTTGGAACGCCTCGGTTGACACCGACGGCACGGTGCGCGTGCATCCCGACATCTACGAAGACGCGCCCAGCCAGCCGCCCACGACCACCCCAGCCAAACCCCGCCCAATGACGAAACCGGCGGTGCTGCCCGTTCCCCCGCCGCAAGTTGGCCCGGTGTCCTCAGCGACCGTCCGCAACCTCGCCGCCCCACCCATCACCGCCACACGGATGTGATCGTCCGCCTTCCCAGCGTGACGGAGACCGCATGACCGACCACAGCTTGATCGCCCGGATCGACCATTTCGTTCTGACCGTCGCCTCCATTGACGCGACCTGCGCCTTTTATGGCCGCGTTTTGGGCATGGAGACCGTGACTTTCGCCGGAGGACGCAAGGCCCTCGCCTTCGGCCAACAGAAGATCAACCTGCACGAGGTGGGGCGGGAGTTTGAGCCGAAAGCCCACCGCCCGACCAGCGGCTCCGGTGATTTCTGCCTGATTTCCAACACGCCGCTCGACACGATCATCGCGCATCTTTGCGCGCAGGGCGTCGTGATCGAACTTGGCCCCGTTGACCGCACCGGGGCTATGGGACCGCTGCGTTCCGTCTATTTTCGCGACCCCGATGGCAATTTGGTCGAAGTGTCGAACCAGATCGTCATCTCTTAACAGTCAAGCCGCCGGATCGAACAACGGTTCCGGCAGACCTGGCGCCGCGACCGGCAAAGCGAACAAACCACCAGACTGTGGAAAACGCTCCAACTCGTCCGCCGGACGCCCGGCGGACGCTGTGGTCAAATAGAGAGTCCGGCGATCCGCCCCGCCAAACGCCACCATGGTTGGGCAGCGGGCGGGAACCGGATGTTCAGACAGCAACACGCCGGTTGGAGCGTAGCGTTGCACCCTCCCCCCTTCATACAGCGCGGTCCAGTAACACCCCTCCGAATCCACCGCCGCGCCGTCCGGACGGCCTCGATCATCGTCGGTCGGCTGAAGCCGGACGAAGATCTCCCGATCCGACAGATCCCCTGTCGCCAGGTCGTAATGATAGCGGTAGACCGTAAAAGTCGGGGTGTCAGAATGATACAGCGTTCGCCCATCCGGGCTGAAGGCCAGACCATTGGAGGTCAAAAGACCGCCCGCCAACGCCGCCAACCCCCGGCGGTCAAAACGGTAGAGGTGTGCCTTGCCGCCCGCCTTCGGCTCGTCCAACGTGCCCGCCAGGAAGCGGCCCGCCGGATCCGCCCGCCCGTCGTTGAAACGGCTGGTCGCCGTGTCTTCAGGGTTGGCCGCCATCTGTTCGACCAGCGCGCCCGCCGCGTCCAACCGCCACAGGCCCGACCTCATCCCAGCCAGAAAGCCGCCCCCCTTCCGCAAGGCCAGACAAGCGATGTCTTCGGGCATCGCAACAGCCCGGTTGGAACCCTCGGACGGATCGAAACGGTTCAGCGTTCGCCCCTTGATGTCGACCCAATAGAGCGCCTGTTCATCCGCTGACCAGAGCGGGCATTCCCCCAGCTTCGCGCGCGCGTCTAGAACGCAGGAAAAGGATTGGCCGGTGGTCATGGGACAAGCGCCTCATCAAGGGGATTCGACATTGGAACGCGCGAGATTGGCCGGGGTTCGGCCAACAATCAAGCCTGCGTCACGACAGTCCCATTGGCCCTCGGCGACTCGTCATCCGCTTTCGCGGCAAGACAGCGGTTCATCTCCCGAAACAGCACCGCTCGGTCAATGGGTTTCGCGACATAGCCGTTCATGCCGACCGCCTTGCAACGGGCGACATCCTCGGGGAAGGTGTTGGCGGTCAGCGCGATGATCGGCGTCCGGTTGGTGGGGAACGTCATGTCCCGAATGATTTTCGTCGCGGTCAGCCCGTCCATCACCGGCATGTTGACGTCCATCAACACCAGATCAAAGGCCTCCCGTCGCATCGCCGCCACCGCCGCCGCCCCATCTTCCACCTCCACGACGCCGTGCTTGGCCTGCTTCAGCAGGGTGACGACCAGCAGGCGGTTCATCTCGACATCCTCAGCCACCAGAATCCGCAGCCCTTCGGGCAACGCCGCGTCAACCAGCGGGGGCGCGGCGGGCAAATTTGGCAAAGCGGCGGCGGGAAGCGACAGCGGAGGCGGCGGTGGACGGCCTGTCGTCACCATCGAACGGCCCACGTTCGGCGTCGCGGGGCGCAGCGCGTCCAGCCGTTGCTGCAACTCAGCCGGATCATAGGGTTTGGCGATGACGTCATAACCGGCCTGGGCCGCGTCGTCGGCGATCACCGCGTGAGCGGAGAAGCCGGACGCCAACAGAACCGCCAAATTCGGGCGCAGCCGTCGCGCCTCACGGGCCAGTTCCGCTCCATTCATCCCCGGCGGCATCACAATGTCGCTGAACAAAAGATCAAGCGGAGCGGACTGGCGCAAAATCGCCAAAGCCTCATTGGCGTTGGCCGCGCCAAGCACCTGATGCCCCCAATTCCGCAGCAGAGCGACGCCGCTGTCGCGAATCGTCGGGTCATCTTCGACCATCAAAATCGACAGGGAAGCGCGCGGCGCCAGCGGCGGCGCAACCCTGCGCCCGGCCTCGTCCGCGACCCGATCTGGGGCGAAGCGCGCCACAGCGACCGTTCCCTGCCCTTGCGCGCTCGACAACGTCAGCGTCCCGCCATGAAGCTCCATCAGCCGCTGGGTCAGCGGCAAGCCCGCAGCACGGCGTGGCCCCGCCCGATTCTCCGAGACGTCCTCCCGCTCGAACGCCCGCAGCATCGGCGGCGCATCCGACTCCGCCGTTCCCATGCCGTTGTCGCGCACCTGAAGCCGCAACGCCCCATCAGCGTCCAACGATGTTTCGACATCCACCCGCCCGCCGGTCGGCGTGTGTTTCATCGCGTTGGACAGAAGATTCAGCAAAATCTGACGGACGCGCTTCTCGTCGCCCCGCAGATAGCGCGCCGCCGGATCGACCGAGGCGACGATCTGAACGCCCACGCGCCCCGCCCGCTGCGCCAAGAGCCGGATGGCGAAGGTCGTGGCCTGTTCCAAATCCACGGTTTCGTCGTCGAGAACCAGTTGCCCCGCTTCAGCCCGGACATTGTCCAGGATCTCGTTGATAAGCTCCAGAAGATGCTGGCCGCTGTCACGGATGTTGAGGGCGAAATCCTTGTAGAACGGGTTGCTGATCGGCCCTTCCGACTCCCGCGCGATCAGATCGGCGAAGCCGATCACCGCGTTCATCGGCGTGCGCAACTCATGGCTCAGACTGGCGAGAAACTCGCTTTTGGAGCGATTCGCGGCGTCGGCGGCCCGCCGAGCGTCGCAAAGCTCCGCCTCCATCACCTTGCGGGCCGTGATGTCCCGTTCGACGCTGACGCACTCCAGCGGCGCTCCCCAATCATCCATCACCAGACGGATCGCCGCCTCGATCCACACCCACCGGCCATCGGCATGACGAAGCCGATAGACGACCGTCATGGTCGGTTGGCTGCGCGTCAGGCCCGACAACCCATCGGCCACCGTCGCCAGATCATCCGGATGAACCCGCTCCACCAACGGGCGCCCGATCATCTCCGCCGAATCGCACCCCAGACACGCGCGCACGCCGTCAGAGCAATAAAGGCGCGCCCCGTTCAGGTCCAGCCGCCCGACGATGTCGGACACGCTGTCGGCCAACAACCGATAGCGCGCCTCGCTGTCCCGCATCGCCCCCTCCGCCTCGTTGCGGCGGGTGATGTCGCGAGCGTTGACCGAGATGATGGCGATGGCGCCGTCGTCCCCCTGAATCGGCGTCTGGGACACCTCCCAGCGGCGGGGGACTCCATGGATGACTCCGTCCTCTTCAAAGCGGGTCGCAGCCCCCGCGTCGACGCAGCTTTGCAAGTCGCGGCTTGTCTTTTCCGCCAGAGTGGGGGGAAGAAAGGCGCTCAGTCCTTTGCCCTCCACGCGTTCCGCCGTCGTGTTCCACGCCAACAGAGCCGCCGCGTTGGCCCACCGCACGACAAAGGAGCCATCCCCAACGACCCGAACGATGAACAGCCGGTCGCTGGAATGATCGAAAACAGCGCGCAGCGTGGCTTCGCTCTCGGCCATCCGACGGGATTGAGCGGCAAACTGCCGCCGCAGCCGCCAATAGAACAGCAGCGCGAGCGCCAGAAACCCGATGGTGAACGCCAGGGTGATGATGATGTCCATTCCCATGCCACCCCCCTGCCCCAGCCCGCCGCGACGCGCCAAAAACGCCGCAATGATGATCGTCCCTAAAATGTCTACACGCACTGCTCGACAAGCAAAAGACTCAAACACCTACATTCTTCATCGGGATTGATCCATCGGTGTTTCAAGTATCCTTCCGGTTGATGCATAATTCCCGGCGTGGTTGAAGGGGAAGGTTGAAGCCCCGACGAGCAGTGTCTTACTCTGGATCTGCCCCCTTGCCCTATCCTTGCGAAGCATACGATAATATGTTCTTCCCTGATCTTGCCTCCTGACCTATGTCCAAAGGCGTTCTCATGCCGCTGGCGGTTTTTTCGCAAAGCTTGGTCGCCCGCACGACCGCCTCGGCGGCGTTGTTGGTCTCGATTTTGATCGCGGTCCCCATGGTGGTGCTGATCCAGGCCGATGTGCGCAGCACACGCGCGGAGCTGGCCATTCGGGCGGAGCTGGCGACAAAGATCGTTCTGGACGAGGTCGCCAACGCGCTGTGGGATCTCGACCCGGAGGAGGCGCTGACCGCGCTGACCCCATTGCGGTCGGTCGACGCCTTTGCCGAAGCCGTGATTCTGGGAAGCTATGGCGAGCGCTTTGCCGCGTACCGGAAGCCTGGAACAGGTCCGCTGTCCGACGAAGCTTCCACCACCGCCGTAGTCCCTCTCGAACATTTGGACCGCCTCGGCAACAAACGCACAATCGGCGCCATGCTGCTCCGTTTGGACGCCTCGCCCACCAACGCCGCCATTCGCCACGACGTGGCGATGCTCAGCGGCATTGGCGTCGGCATCCTTCTCTTCCTGGTCATTGGCGTGGTCTGGGCGACGCGCGGCGTCACCGCGCCGATCGCCGCCATGACCCGGACGATGACCGATCTGGCGGCCGGCGACGTCTCCGTCGCCGTGCCGGGACGGCACCGCGACGATGAGATTGGCCGGATGGCGACAGCCTTGCGAATCTTCCGTCAAAACGCCATTGATCTGCGCTTGGCCAAGGAACGGGCGGAGCAGGCGGTCGCGTCCAAGGCGAAATTCATGGCCGCCGCCAGTCACGACCTGCGGCAACCCGCGCAATCGCTGCTGATGCTGACCGCCTTGCTGCGCACGACCGCAAAGACGCCCGACGTCGCCGATTCCGCGCAAAAGATCGAGCAGGTGGTGATGAACCTCAAGCAGTTGCTGGACGAACTGCTGGAAGTTTCCCGGCTCGACGCCGGAGGCGTGGCCGTGACGATGGGCGTCCATGACGTCGGCGACCTGTTCCAGGCGCTCGACACCCAATTTGGCCCTGTCGCCCGAAACAAAGGGCTGACGCTGACCGTCTCGCCCATGCGCGCCAGCATCGTCACCGACCGCGTGCTGCTGCTGCGTCTGATGAGCAATTTGATCGACAACGCCATTCGCTACACCCTGTCGGGGTCCATTCAGATCGTCGGGTTGGAGGTTGGCAGTCAAATCATTCTTGAGGTTCGCGACAGCGGCATCGGCATTCCCGAAGACCGCTTGGATGCGATTTGGGAAGAGTTCCACCAGCTTGGCAACCCGGAGCGCAACCGCGACAATGGCATTGGGTTGGGCTTGTCCATCGTCAAACGGTTGGCCGCCACGCTCAATCACCCGGTGAAGGTCCGTTCAGTCCTTGGCAAGGGATCGGTGTTTTCCGTCGCCGTTCCCCTGGCCGCCAAACTGGCCCACCCGCCGGAGCCGCCAGCCGTTCGTCTGGAACCCGTTCCCGCCTCTCCCGTCTCCCCGGCCTCTCCCACCCTCGCGGCCAACAGCGTCGCGGTTCTGGTCATCGATGACGATCCTTTCGTGCTGAACGGATTGTCGCTCTTTCTCGCCAACGAGGGGCATCGGGTCCACGGCGTGTCCACCGCCGCGCAAGGCGTGCAGGATGTCCAGGACGGTCTGTTCAAACCGGACGTCATCGTTGCCGACTATCATCTGTCGGCGACGGACACCGGCATCGACTTCATCAACCGTCTCTGGATGTTGCTGGGAATCCGCATTCCGGCGATCCTGATTTCCGGTCGCCTCGACAGCGTCGTCACCGGCCAGGCCGCCGATTTGGGCATCACCGTCGTGGCCAAACCCATCATGCCGGATGTGTTGTCGCGGCTGGTCGCCGAGCTTCCCCGAACGCATTGATTGAGAAAATCATCAGCCGCCATAACAATCTGGCGTCGATCCTTTGGATGGCTTGCGTTCGCCACCGAACAGCCTACCCTTCATCATGCCCCATCACGCAGCGTCGCGGATTCTATCCGTGTCAAGGGATCCCTGCGTTCGGGCAAACCTCAACCGATGGAGAATCGCTGTGCAGACCATGTCGATCACTCACAACCAGCGCGCGCGCGAGGTCATTGCCCGGTTCGATTTCAGCCCCGTTTTGCGCTGGGCGCTGTCCAAAGGCATGCCGCCTCACACCGCCGACATCGCCTTGAACCAACTCAAACTCTTTCTGATCGCCTGCGCGGAACACCCGAACACCGATCTGGCGCCGCCCTCGTCCGCTTGCGATGAGTTGTGGCACGAATTCATTGTTGCCGACACCCGCAGCTATTGCCGCTTTTGTGACGCCGTGTATGGAGAGTATCTGCACCACAACGGCGCGACCGCATCGCCAGAGCGCCTAACCGCCGCTCGCCAGAACAGCGCCCTTTTGCTTGGCCTTCCCGCAACCGCCGACTGCTTGCGCGAGGCGCAAGGCGCCGACGGCTCGCGCGCGCCGCAAGGCGTCGATTGTCTGCGCGAGGCCGTCGCCCCGGATTGTTTGCGGGAGGCGTCGCCCGCGCGCGTCTGACCGCGTGGTTTGCTTCATGGTCAGGCGAAGTTCATGCCGCCGAAAGGCGTGATGAAATTGTCGGTTAGGGCATTGCTGCGCAGAGCCACATAGTCCGGTACGACCAGAGGGATCACCGGCAAGTCTCCCATGATGATCTGCTCCGCGTCCTTGTAGGCCGTGGCTCTTTCTTTTGGCTGGGACAGCGCCATCGCCGCCTCGATGATGGCGTCGAATTCGGCGTTGACCCAGCCAACCGGGTTGAAGCGGCTGCGGCTGGAAAACAGTTCGTCCAGGAAGTTCATCGGATCGGGGTAGGTCGCCGTCCACCCGAACAGGAAGGCCTCATAGTCACGCCGCCGCGAGCGGGAAATGAACTCCTGCCGAGGCGTCATCACCAGTTTGGCCGGAATGCCCGCGTTGTTCCATTGCGACACATAATAGACAAACTCCCGTCGATACTCCGGCACGATGTGTACGGCAAATGGCTCCAACCCCCGGCCTTCTGGATAACCGGCCTGGGCCAACAGATCCTTGGCTTTAATCGGATCATAGAGCAGGGCCGGGAGTCGCTCGTTCGTCAACAGGGCGGGAGGCACGACACCGTTGTGCACGCGGGCCATGCCTCGGAAGAAGCGCTCCACCATAGCTTCACGATCAATCAGCAAGGACATCGCCTGCCGCACACGAAGATCGCCGAAGGCCTTGACTCGGCGCGGGTCCAAAGCGACGGCGCGCATTTGCATGCGAGGGCACGAAATCAGTGATCGCTTAAAGCCCGGATCATCGGCGACCAAGCGCAGCGCGTCGGTGTCGACAAAAGAGAAATCAATCTGGCTGTCGTTGAACAACGTGATGCCATCGTTGCCGATGCCGGTCGCCAGAAACGACACCCGGTCAAACGGCACCACTCCGCCCCGCCAATGGGGGTTGGCCGCGACATCGACCCGAATGCCATCGGTGCTGCCTGTCAATCGATAGGGACCCGTGCCCGCCGACATCTCACGGTGCCAGTTGGGTCCGGCTTCCGCGATGGCTTCGACATCAACGATGTTGAAGCGGGCAAAGGGGAAAATCGCGCAAGGCTCGTCACACATCACCTCCAGCGTGTGATCGTCCAGCACAGTGACGCCGCTCAACTCGCCGCTGGCCTTGTTCCGCATGTCACGAAAGCCACGCACCTTGGATAAGGCGAGCGCGGCAAAATGCGTTCCCTCCGCCACAAGCGCCGCCTCGAACGTCCGTTTGACGTCCAGCGCCGTGAAAGGGCGCCCGGTTTGGAACAAAACATCGCGGCGCAGCGTCAGACGCCAGCGCCGCGCTCGATCGAAGGCCTCCCAGGACGTCGCCAAACCGGGCAGAATGCGGCCATCCGGGTCAACGCTGGTCAGACTTTCATACATAGCGCCAAGAATCTGACGCGCGACCAGATCATTGACCGTCAGCGGATTCAACGAGACGGGCAGGGCCTTGATGCCAACCCGCAAGGCTCCGGCCCCCGCAGCCCTAGCCGCCGAGCCCGCCGCAACCGATCCAGCCGCAACCCCCGCAGCGCCGAGCAGACTCAAGAAGTGTCGTCGCTGGACAGTCCGCATGTCGGCCCTCGTGGCGCTCAGTGTCGGAATCCCCATGCTGTAGCACAGGCGCAGCGCCTGGTCACGCAAGCCGACATGGCGCGGTCGGAGAAGCGAGGGTTTCGATCTCGAAAGGCACCCTTTGGTTGCTTACAAAATAACTTTCAACCAAAACGCGCTTTCGACATCGAAACCCCACCATTCTCAAAGGGTGAGCAGACCGTCGATCCGATCCCGCAACCGCTTCAGCCGCTCCCGGTGCTCCAACTGCAAAGCGGCTTCAACCGCGCTGATCGCGTCCAAATCGCGGTCGATGCGGTTGATCGCCTTGCCCAGAAGCTGCAACGGTTCAGCGGCGGCCTTCGCTGGGGTCGGACGGGCCGCCCGCACAGCGCTCACCGTCAAGCCGCCCGTGCGGGCTGATCGCCAGAGCTGGCGAGCGCGCTCAATGTCATCCATAAACGCCAGCTCCACCAACGCCGACCGCGACACCAGATCGGGGTTGGCGCGGTAATCGGCCAGAATGTCATCGGGCAGCGACAGAATCTTCAGACGCTTGGACACCTCGGCTTCCGAACAGCCGACGGCGGCGGCGACCTCAACCTGGGTGTATCCGTGCGCCTCGATCAATTGCGCCAGCCCGCGCGCCAGATCGATGGCGTCCAAATCGACACGCTGAACATTTTCGATCAGGGCGATTTCTTCGGGTTTGCCCTTGGTGATGATCGCCGGAATCGTCGGTCGGTCCAGCAAACGGAAAGCCCGCAGGCGCCGCTCGCCGGCAACCAGCCGGTAACGTCCCTTCTCCGCCGCTTCCTGCACCAGAACCGGCTGTTGCAAGCCATGACGGGCGATGGAGTCGGCCAGCGAACGCAAAGCGTCCTCATCGAACACGGTGCGGGGTTGATCCGGGTTGGTGTCGATCACCGCCAGATCGGCCTCGATCAACCGGGGCAGAACGCCGCTCAAACCGAACATCCGGTCGGTCTCCGTGGCGAAGCCAGACTCCTTGGCCTGGAGCACCGTGGCCGCCGTCTGGCGGGTCAGTTTTTTAGGCGGCATCGACAACCTCCGGCAAACGGCCGCTGGCGCTCAGCAGCGCGGTGGCGATGGCGGCGTAGCTTTCCACGCCGGGGGCGCCGATGTCGGCGTCCAGCGTGATGACGTTCGCCCCCGCCGCCTGGGCGTAGATCGTGGCGCGCGGGACCGGCGGAAACACCCGACGCTCAGCTCCCCACAAGCGGCTGATGTCGTCCAGCGAGGAACGGTCCTGAGTCTGGCGCGGGTTGTACATGGTGGGCAGGATGCCAAGAACCGCCAGACGTGGATTAAGACGCCGCTGGATCTTGCCGACCGTGTCGAGAAAGGCGCTGACCCCCAAAATGGCGTGCGGCTCGGCTTGGCACGGCACCAGAACAAAATCGGCGGCGGTCAGGGCGTTGATGGTGACGGCGCCCAGATTGGGCGCGCAGTCAATCACCACAACATCGTAACGCGTTCGCACCCCGTCCAGGATTTCCGCCAGCGCGGTCTGGGCGTTGGTCAGATTGCCCGGCAACTCGGTATCGGCGCTGGCCAGCGCGATGCTCGACGGCGCCACGTCCAGCCCTGGCACGCTGGTTGGCAAAATGATGTCTGCAAGTCCAATCTTGCCCATCAGAGCGTGATACAAGACCTTGCCCGCTTCGGTCAGGGCCACGACGTCGGCTTGCGGGATGCCAACATGCACCGTGGCGTTGCCTTGCGGATCGGCGTCCACCAGCAGCACCCGGTTGCCCGCCCTCGCCAAAATGAAGGCGAGGTTGATCGAGGTGGCGGTTTTGGCCGTCCCCCCCTTTTGCAAGCCAATGGCGATGGTGGCGCCCCGGCGCGGCTCTGTCGTTTCCGGCTGTTCCAGCGCCAGCAACAGCAAACGGCCCAGCACGTCGCGGGGCAGGGCCTCCTTGCCGGTTTCCCATTTGCTCAAGCGTTGCTTGTCGTATTTGCGCCCGGTCATTTCGTTGACGAAGGCCGCCATTTGCGTTTGGGTCAGGCCGCGCCGTTCCCGCAACGCTTTCAATTCCTCACCCGTCACCCCGCACCCTCCTGCGCCATCGGTTGGCGCAGAGCCTAGCAAGTCGTCGCCACTCGGGCAACTGGCGTCTACTAACGGAGGATGCGATCAGACCGTCTCGTCATACTCGACCTTGGGAACGTCGATCCAAGACGGGGCGGGACCATTGTCCTTGCGCCAGAACAGCACCGGCAAATCGGCGTTCAGCACCCGCCCCAGCACCGCGCCGCGCGCCTTCATGGTTTCCTTGTATTCAGCGGCGTCCACGATCCGCACGCCATAACCAGGGATTCGGCCCGTCTCAAGCACCGGGCCCAACGCGTTCTTGAACTTGCGCAGGTCATTGTCGGAGCCAACCCGCTTGCGCAGCGGCTCCAACGCCATCCAAAATCCGCTGCCCCGCGCCAGATGCGCGCGGGCAATCTCATAGAGCCGCTTCTCCACCGGCTTCAGCGCAAAATATTGGTCGTCATAGGTCAGCAGATTGTAGCCCAAAGCGGCGCGCGCCACCCAGCCCGACAGGGTCAGCTTCAACCCGCGAACGGCGCGTTCGCCGTCCTTCTTGCGCTGGTAAAGCAGCTTATAATCGGAAATCCACGAGAAGGCGCCGCTTTCCCCCTCCCCGCCGGTTTCCAGATTGGTTTTGATCTGCGTGCCCTGCAACCGCTCCAACGCGCCTTCGATCTTGTCATAGGCGCTGCCGCCCGCCGTCTTGCCGACGATGCGTTGCAGATCGCTGGTGGTGAAGTGCAACTCCCCCATCTTGGCCGTGGCCTTGCCTTGGTCCATCTTCTCGCGCAACAGAGAGATGGCGTAAAGCAGCACCGCCTTGTCCCAGATCGTCGCGACGCCGACGTTTTTCGGCGCGCGCACTTCGATCCGCACCTTGCCATCGTCATAGGTCGCCAGCGATTCAACCTTGTCCTTGGACAGGCCGAACAGGCTGTAGACCATCATGTGGCGGTCATTCTGAACGTCGCCCGTCAGCGGGGAGTCGAGCCGCAAAGCCAGTTGAAGCGGGCGTTCAAGAAGCTCGGCGTTGCTGCTGTCATCCATCCCATCTCTCCACGACACGCGGATCGCGTGCGACGGCCCGGTGTCCCAACTCATCCTGTCTGGGTGCGTGGTCCATCATTGACCACCGCGCCGTTCGGTTCCACTGCTGCGGCCCAAACGTCGTCGTTCTGCCGAAAGATTCCCCCGATCCTTCGGCTTTCCAGCAGAGCCGTCGCCACAAATGTCGCCGTTCTGCCAGTTTTTAAGGGGCCATTCTCGCGATTCGCCTTTTCCACCTCGGCTTGCCTGTGCTTTTCCAACCCGCCAGAACGTCTCTGTTCTGCCGGAGAGGGCAGGGGAAGAGCGCGCAAAATTACAGTAACTCATTAATTTTGTTTATTTTTATATAGAACCGTCAAACGGCGTACCTCTGGAAAAGGCGGAAACGCGGCATCGCACTGGCAGAACAGCGACGTTTGCCGAGCGCTGGTCGTTTCCGATTCTCGCGCGAATCCGGCGACCCCATCGGAGACGGGGGGCCGTGAATCACCGATTATTCGGCAGAACGACGACGCTTCTCTCCCAAATCACTTTGAAAGCTCGTTTTCGCGGCGAAGAATCTTTCGGCGGAACAGCGACACATGGCTCTGAATCTTTCGGCGGAACGGCGACGTCCATCGGAAAACCCACCAAGAAAACACAGAATAACCCATTGTATTATCATGATAAAATAGGATGACGCCGGGCATCCGTCGAGGCGGGCGGGATTTTGCCAAGATCGTGGACAGGGCGGCAACAGCGCGTACACATTGCAGTCTTGGGGTGAAAAGCCCCGCTTCAGGATTTTGCGCCCACGGCGATGGCTGCGCGCGCGACAGGAGAAACCGATGGCGTAACAGACACCCCATCTCCGGAAACACAAAAGGCCCAGATTGCTCTGGGCCCTTCGTGTCGGAAGGAGGAGACCGAGGGACACCCGATCACCCCACATCTGGCGGTTTGGCGACTCCATGATGGCAGGGCGGGCTTTGAAAGCCAAGTGGATTCACCCGAGTCCGCTTATGGAATCCCTTTGTCTCCGTCCCAGAGATTTGGAACGAGAGAGGGCTTGCCCATGAGGCCGTACATGGAGCTGTACCGGCGTTGGATTGCTGTGCCTGGCCTCCACGCCGCCGACATCGCGGTTTTGTCCGCGCTCTACGCGCACGCCGACAACAACGGCGTGTGCGCCGCCACACAAGGCGAATTGGCCGACGAGCTTGGCCAAAGTCGCGCCTGGATCAACGCGGTCCTCAAATCCCTGCAAGCCCCTGCCGTGGCTCTGGTCGAGGCGCGTCCGCACCGTGGTTATCGCGGTTTTCTTTACGCGTTGACCAACGCGTCGTCCGACACTTGCTGTCAGTCCGCTGACAGCAAGTGTCGGACGACAAACATCTCCTTAGATTCAGAGAATCCTGAATCCTCCTTCTCCTCCAAAACGGAGGGGCATGAGGCTTTGCCTCTCGATTGGACGCCGGAAGCCATCGATCTTGCTTGGGCGCGGACCCAACGGCCTGACATTGAACCGGCTCAAGTCACCCACAAGTTCGTCGCCTGGTGTCGTAAGGCGCATCAACGCAACGGCTACCGGCCAAGCGATCCCAGCTCCGCTTGGAGACGCTGGATCCTGCGGGAGTTGGTTACGCCCAGTGAACCACTCTCCGCTGATCTGTCGCACAGCCTACCCACCCAGACCATCGCCAGCGTTCGTCGTCGGAGTTCCAGCCATGACCACAATCCCTGTCCCTCGTCCCTTGCTTCGGGAAAGCTCCACGCCGCTGGACGGCGATCTGTGGAGCGGGGAGGCGCCGATGTGGTTGCCCGAAACCAAGACACCCTCGCCGCCCTCCGCGCTCGTCTCGCTTGCCCGGCTTGACGTCGTCGATCTGCGTTTTGAAACACAGGATTTGACGCCGGACGAGTTGGGGGTTTTGGCGGATCAGGTGGACGGGGCCATTGATCGGTTGGTCCCGCCAATTGGGGCGGACAATGTCTTGATCGGCGTCGAAAAGCTGGCCAACCGTTATCAGTTGGAATTGCCCGACGCCGCTCTCCTGGAGGCCGACATTCTGGCGATGGCCAATTGGCCGGCGGACCGCTGGATGGCCGCGTTCCGCCGGATCTGGACCGAATTTCGCAGTGGGTGGAGCCGATTTCCGAGTGTGGGCGATTTCCGCGCCGCGCTGGACGCCACGCCCGCCCCGGACGCTTCCCGGCAGATGGACGCTTTGCGTCGTCTTTCTTCGCGACTGCGGCAGGAGCAGAGCTTGCGGGCGCGAACCCTGGAGCAACGGCGGCGGATGCGCGAACGGGAGGAGGTTCTTTATCGTCTTCCCACGCCGGAGCGGCGGATTGAGATCGCGGAGGCTCCTTCGGTGGTCTCCACGGCGGTTCCGTCTGGATCCGGATCATTGATGAAACGCGCGCGTCACACGCAGGACCCGGCGGTTTGGGCGCCCGCTCCATCGCCCATGACAGGGAATAAAGCTGGCGGAGCAGGCCGGGACACTCGCTTTCCAGTCACGCCCGAAACGTCGGCAACCAGCAACGTCTGGCGGTTCAGCGGCGCTTCCCGGCCATCTCCTGGCCGGATCCAGGGCAGAGGCCAAGAAAACGGGCGGATCCGGTTGCCCGAATCCGCCCAGGTCAAGAGAACCGCAACCGGAGTCTGAACGTGCCTGCAAGACTCCGGCGCTTCAGAGAGGCCCGAAGGCCACCCGAACGGAGAAAATATGTGTTAGCCGGTGGTCAGCCCCCGGAGTTGCCGGTTGGCGACCGCCAACATCGCCAAATCAATGGCGGGTTGGCCGCGCAGCTCGGACAGCAGCGATTCAACCCGTTCGACGAGTGGACGACGCCGGGCGATCCAAGTGTCAACCGCCGCCGAATCCTCGGCTTCGCTTTCCAGAACCCGCAAGGTCAGGGCGCTTTGGTGGGCGAACAGGTCATCGACGATGGCGGCGACGGCTTGCTTTTGCCAGTGATTGTCGACCTTGGCCCCCGTCGCGCGGTCGCGCAGCCATTCCAATCCGAACTGGCGACCCAGACCGAAATAGACCGAGGCCACACCAGCGACGTCGCGCCCGCTTCTGGCGGCGATCCGCACCAGATCAGGGGCGGCGGCGAGGATTGGCAGAGCGGCCAGACGCCGGGCTACGGCGTCTGGCACGCCCTGCGCGACGCTGTCGGCCACTCGCGCGTTGAGGCGTGTGGCCTCTTCGCTGTCAAGGAAGTGGTCGAGACTTGCGGCCAAGGCGACCAATCCTGGTTGATAGGCGGCGACCTCGGCGGCCATATCGAGGGGATGGGTTCCGTTGACCAGGAACCAGGCGACCGCGCGATCCATCAACTGGACGGTTTCCAGGAACAGCGCCGTTTGCGCCGCCGCCGGGACGCGGTTGTCGAGGGCGTCGATGGCGGTCCACAGGTCGCGGAGGCCGAAGACTTCGCGGGTGATGGCGTAGGCGCGGGCGACGTCCGCCGGACCCAGGCCGGTCTTTTCCATCATCTCGCGGACGAAGGTCGGGCCGACGCGGTTGACCAGGCTGTTGGTCACTTGCGTGGCGACGATTTCACGGCGGAGGCGGTGACGGGCGATGGCCTCGCCCTGGCCGTCCTGCAAGGGCTTGGGGAAATAAGCCAGCAGATCGCCCGCCATCGCCGGATCGTCGGGCAGGTCCGAGGCCAGCAGATCGTCGTACAGCGTGATCTTGGCGTAGGCCAGCAGCACCGCCAGTTCCGGGCGGGTCAGGCCGCGCCGTTCGGCCATCCGTTCGGCGAGGTCCTCGTCGCTCGGCAGATACTCGATGGCGCGGTTCAGGCGACCGGCCTTTTCCAGCGCGCGGATGAAGCGGGCTTGCGCCTCCAGCAGCGCCGGGCCTTGCGCTTGCGCGATGGTCAGGGCCTGGGTCTGCCGGTAATTGTCGGCCAGAACCAGCCCCGCCACCTCGTCCGTCATCGCCGCCATCAGCACGTCGCGCTGCTTGACCGTCATGTCGCCGCGCGCCACCACGTCGCCCAGCAGCACCTTGATGTTCACTTCGTGGTCCGACGTGTCCACGCCCGCCGAATTGTCGATGGCGTCGGTGTTCAGCC